>JAJDNV010000112.1 GCA_022340545.1 Acidobacteriota bacterium
GAGGCCACGAACGAAGGCCGGGGCGACGGGAAGGCCAGCCGCCGCCGGGGCACGGAGCAGGCGATCGTGGAGCGACCGCACGCGCGCGTCTTCGCCGACGCCGAGACGGCGGGCGAGGTACGGCAGGTCCTCCGGCCGTACGGGAAGTGCGCCGTCCAGGAGCCGCTCCTCCACGGAGCGGGAGGACGCGGCGCCCGAGACGGGGGCCTCGGGGCCGAGGACGAGCCGGGCGACGACGGCCTCCGGCAGCCCGTTCGGCGTCGCGCGATCGGAGGCGAGGAGCCTGGCGAGCTCCGCTCGAGTGCGCTCGCCATAGGGCACGAAGCCGGAGGGCGAGAGCGAGCGCGCGGGGGGAAGAGCGAGGTGCTCGTACGCCACCCCCTCTGGTGCGTGGCCGGCGGCGACGGACTGCTCGACCTGCCCCAACGCGGCCTGAAGAGACTGCACCGCGAGCTGTGTGTCTTCGTCGATGCGGAGCATGGCCGCCTCGCGCAGGGCGTCGGCCCGGCCGACGAGGGCGCGATCCGCAAGTCCGGCGACCAGGACCAGCACGACGGCCAGCACGAGCACGAGCGCGGGCGGGAGGCGCATCGGGTGAGGGGATTCTACGCTCCCCTCGCGCGCCCCTTGTCAGCCGCTTGTCATTGCGGAAACGCGTCGACGTATCACCCGCGGTCGTCCTGGTTCACGAGGCCCTGCACTTCGCCGGCCAGACCGAGTACCTGTCGGATCTCAAGGCCTCCGATGATCTCGGCAGCATGACACGCTGAAACACCCCGTTTCATTTTGGGGTTTTTGCCCCTATGTTGTTGAGGCCTACGCACTAGTCCTAGGGCCCGTGCCCCATTGTTCGCCTCGGCTGCTCTCCCGAGAATGGCCGTCGTGAACACTTCGTTCGGTCACGCTCGGCCACAACCTCGGCCCTCCGGCTGAGGGTCCTCTCGCCGCCCCGGGTGGGCGGCACGGCCGGGCGCCCTTCGATCCGCTCCCCAGTTTTCAGCACGGCGTGTTTTCTCCGGGGAGGATCGGCTTCCTCATTTGAAAGGAGGGTTTCGGGCATGAAGCGCGGCCTGATCGCGTTCGCCGCCCTGCTGGCCCTCGTCGCGTGGAACGGGCCGCCGCCAGCGGCGGCCCAGTCGGCAGATGACGCCTCCGCGGGGATGTCCTGCGTCGACTGCCACGAGGACGTGGTCCAGGGGATGGCGAAGCAGGTCCACATGCACATCGAGCCCTTCGAGGTCGGCGGACGCGTCGTCGGCTGCGAAGGGTGTCACGGCGACGGCGTCCAGCACATGGAGGCCGGGGGCGACGCCTCTCTCATCAAGACCTTCGAGCCGGGCTCCGGCGAAGACTCCTGCCTCGAGTGCCACCAGACTCGCGGGCTGCCGGAGTGGCACGCCTCCACGCACGCCCAGGAAGAGGTCTCCTGCACGAGCTGCCACAGCATCCACACCGCGAAGAAGCCGCTGTCCTCCTGTCTCGAGTGCCACAGCGACGTGGTGACGCAGTTCCAGCTCCCCTATCGCCACCCGGTGAAGGAGGAGATGATGACCTGCACGAGCTGCCACGACCCGCACGCCGCCACCGAGAAGCAGCTCATCACCCACGAGCGGACGACCGAGCTCTGCTACAGCTGCCACCAGGACAAGCAGGGACCCTTCATCTTCGAGCACGACCCCGTCCAGGAAGACTGCATGATCTGCCACAACCCGCACGGGACCGTCTCCCGTGGCCTGCTCAAGGTGAACGAGCCGGCGCTCTGCCTGCAGTGCCACGAGTTCCACTTCCACGCCGGGTACGAGGCGGTCGACGAGCTGGACCTCGGGGGCACAATCCACACGAGCTCCAACGGCGAGTACAGCTTCAACGCGGGCTTCGGCACTCGCTGCACGCTGTGCCACCAGCGTGTCCACGGGAGCGACCTGCCCACGCAGGGCACGCCCTCGAGCGGCCGCGGCCTGGGCAGGTAGGGGGTGACAACGATGAAGAACATCCTCATTGCCGCCATCGGCATCGCGCTTCTCGCGGTGCCCGCCGTCGCCCAGATCCCGGACACGAACTTCGAGGCCCCCGACCCCGAGGCCAGCACGACCGGCAACCTCCAGGCCGGGGTCTGGAACTCCGACATCAGCGGAAACCCCGAGATCGTGGCCCCGTACTCCCCGGCCGACAAGACCGGCGCCCTCCTGCTCTTCACCCTGAAGTCGCATCCCACCTGGGGCAAGGTCGATGCCGGCGTCCAGTGGCTCGACGAGGACTACAGCCGGAGCTTTCTCAACCTCGACATCGGTCGGACGCTGCTCACCCGGACCACCTACCGGCGCTTCACGCCGCGTCTCGGTCATGACCCGCTGACCTATGCCGAGGCGGTGACGGCGCACGACCGCATCCTGCGCCACACCGACACCGACCCCGACAAGGTCTACGGCCTGGAGGACGGTATCCTCGAGCACCGGTCCGAGCTACAGCTGGGCGCGGCGACCGTGGGATTCAACTTCCGGGACCAGCGGCGCAAGGGCGCGCACCAGACCCTCATCATCTCGCACTGCGACAACTGCCACGTCAACAGCCTGACCCGGCCCATCGACGAGACGCAGCAGGACATCGGACTCGACGCGAAGGTCGCATGGACGAAGGGCTTCCTCGAGGGCTCCTACACGAAGCGCACGCTCCGCGAGGACGTGACCTCCATCGACTTCCTCTACGATCGGGCCCTCCATCCCGCCTCCAAGCTGCCCATCTTCGACAACCGCGTCCAGTTCGACTCGCTGAACGGACCGCTGCCCGTCGACGTGCGCCAGGACACGGACAAGGACATCGTCAAGGTCAACGTGCAGCAGGCGGCGGGGGCCTTCAGCCTCACCGGCAACGGCGTCTGGTCCAACACCGAGAACCTCTACACGAACAACAAGGCCGACTACAAGGGCTACTTCTTCAGCGCCGCCCGTCCGTTCGCCGGCAAGAAGGCCCGGGTCCGCTTCCGCGGGCGCTACTACGAGACCGACACCGGGGACTACTTCTTCGACACCGTCGAGAGGGAGGGCGTCGCCGGACCCCACGCCGGCAAGACGTACCGCGACGTCTACGGCATCGAGGTCGACTACCTGCGGCAATCCTCGCTCAACCGCAAGGTCTGGGATCTCAACGCCGACGTGAGCCTCAAGCTCGGCCGGAAGGCGGGGAGCCTGACCGGAAGCTGGACCTTCAAGGACGTCAACCGCGAGTTCTACGAGGTGGCGTCGGGCGAGACGACGACGACGACCAACATCCTGGGGCTCCTGTGGCGTCCGCGTCCGGCGCGCGGGCTCCGCTTCAACGTTGGCTACCGTCACGCCTGGGTGGACAACCCGTACGCCGTGGTGGGCGGCGCCTGCTCGGACCAGGTGACGGACGGGCCGTTGGCCAGTCCGTTCGACCCGCGGGCTGCTCCGTACTACACCATGCGTGACGCGAGGATCATGGACACCACGGCCCTTGCCGGAAGCTGGGACGAGGTCAAGCTGCGCGGGAGCTACTCCAAGAACCGCACCCTGCTGACCGCGCTCTATCGCTACTGGGACGGCACGAACACGAGTGGCAACCTCACCGATTGGGAGCGCACCAACCAGACGGCGACGGTGACGTTCGCCTGGATGCCGGCGCCGACGTGGGACGGCTTCGTCTCGTACAACTACCAGAGGCTGGAGAACTCAGCCCCGGGGTGCATCGCCATATTCGACGGTTGAGCGGCCTCGATCCTATCGGGCCAGGACCGGTTCGAACGCGACACAATCCCGTACAAGACGACGACCAACGTTCTCTCTGCCGGTTTCAACATCCATCCCAGCGACCAACTCGAGCTCGGCCTCTCGCTCAACTACGTCAAGGGGGAGGCGTCGATGGGCAACTTCGACCTCTCGCGCCCGGACTTCACCGAGCGGTCTCCCAACTCGTGGTGGGACTTCTCGAGGACGCCCGAGTGGTCGAACCTCGACCTGGATGGGATCGACACCGGGATCGACCTCAAGTACCGGTTCACCCGCAACGTGTTTGCGCGCGGGGCCTATCGTTACGTGAAGTACGACGACGGCGATCCCTACCTCTACGACCTGACGGGCCGCAACAACCTCCTCTATTTCTCCCTGGGGTATCTCTTCTAGGACGGGCTTCTCGATCAGCTCGACGAACACCTTGGACGACGCACCAGTGGGGGCCCCGGATTTCCGGGGCCCCATCGTATGTCCGGCCGTGGGCGCACCATCCGGTGCGATGCGCCCGAATAGGCCATACAGTCCATTGCCCCGGGCGGACATCTGGGGACACGCTTGAGGCTCGAAGCTCGGCGGGTGACATCGGCGCACCCTGTTCCACTCGGAAAAAGGAGTCGACAGCATGACGACGCCCTCGCCCTTCCCCCTTCGCCGTGTGGTTCCACTGCTCGCCGGCCTCCTGCTGACCGCCGCCCTCGCGCGTGCCCAGCATCCCACGATCTACCTCATGGACGCCGAGGGCAGCATCATCGACCCCATCAACGGCGAGAACGCCCAGGCTCCGTTCTCAACGAAGATGACGTGCGGGATGTGCCACGACTACGACGAGATCACCACGGGCTACCACTTCCAGATGGGCTGGGAGGCGATCTCCGACGACTACGGGGTGGCGGAGGGCCGGCCGTGGAGCCTCTCCGACGGCCTCATGGGCCGCTGGTACCCCTACGCCTACCGCCAGCTCGCGAAGAAGCACAACGAGTCGGCGGACGAGATCGACATGACGGTGTACGACTTCGTGGGCTTCTCGCCGGTGAGCCGGGGGCTGCCCCCGTGCGGGGCGTGCCACCCCGGCGGTGGAGGCCTCGAGTTCGACCGCGACGGGAACCGCTACGACGAGCAGCTGAGCGCGAATCCCGACCTCGTCCAGGCCCTGGACGGCGACTACTTCCAGAGCAAGTGGGACAAGAGCGGCGTCGTCGAGGCCGACTGCCTGATCTGTCACCTCGAGGGCTACTACTTCGATCAGCGCGTCGACCAGCTCACGTCGGGCAACTACAAGTGGGCAGTGGTGGCCGGCTCCCGGCTCGGCATCGTGCAGGGATCGGTTGCCGCGGGCGATACCCCGACCGTGCTCTACGAGAAACGCCGGTTCAACGCCGACGGGACCATCACCCTCGACATGTCGTGGCCGCCTCCCGACGAGAACTGCGTCTATTGCCACGGTCGCTCCGACGTCCGTAAGCGCGGCTTCTCCTGGAACGACCCCTTCAACGACGACATCCACCATGACCAGGGCGTCAGCTGCACCGGGTGCCACCCGGCCGGGCTCGACCACCAGATCGCCAAGGGCAACGAGCCCGAGTTTGTGCTCGCTCCCGAGCTCAAGGGCACCAACCGAAGCTGCCGCGAGTGCCACGCGGTGGGCTACCGCGGCGCCCCCATCCCCCGTCACGACTCGATCCGCCCGTCGCACCTCGACCGGATCGCCTGCGAGAGCTGCCACGTACCCCAGCTGGGTCGCGCCGCCGCTCAGGGCCACGACGCCACCACGGGGGAGCTCGAGTTCCAGACGCGTCCTCCAAGCGCCGCGGCCCCGGGGGACGTCGGCATCTGGATGCCCGACTACGAGCGACGCGAGGGGGGGGTCATCTACCCGATGAACCACTTCCTCGCGATCTGGTGGGGCAATCGCGACGCCGACGGCCTGATCCATCCGCTCTTCCTGCGCGAGCAGGCGGCGGGCTGGGAGCGCTTCGCCGACCAGGTGGAGGACGACGACGGGGACGGCCACCCGGAGGTCAACCGGGAGGACGAGATCCGTTCCGGCCTCGAGGCCCTGGCGGCGGTGCTCGAGGGCAACGAGCGCTTCGAGCGGATCCGGCCGGTGTTCATCAAGGGGGAGCTGGCCTATGAGCTCGACGAGTCCGGGGCCCTGGTGAGTGCCCCCCTCGAGGGAACACCGCTCGAGGGGGCCTCGTACGTGAACTTCACGATCAACCACAACGTGGCTCCCAGCCGGATGGCGCTCGGAGCCAGCGGATGCGCGGACTGCCACGTCGAGGAGGCCCACTTCTTCAAGGGACAGCGGACGATCGACCTGCACGGCCCCGACGGCGCGCCCATCACGAGATCCAACGGCTCCTTCCTGGGCTGCCAGCCCTGGACCTTCAAGCTGAACTCTTTCCACCAGCAGATCGTGAGCCCCTACGTCGGGCCCCTCATCATGATCGTGGTCTTCCTGATCGTGCTGCACTACCACAGCTACGGGCCCAAGCGGACGCACTTCGACCCCTACTCGGACGAGATCCACCGCTTCTCGCTGTTCGAGCGCGGGGTTCACCTCTTCCGCCTCATCGCGTTCGTCGTTCTCGCGGTGAGCGGGCTGATCCTGGCCTTCAACCTGCAGCTGTGGCAGCAGCTTCTCTTCGGCTCCCCGCGACGACTCCTCGATTTCCACATCTGGTCCGGGGTGGTGTTCATCGTCACGACCGCCCTCGGCCTCTGGCTGTGGCTCGAGGACGCGGTCTTCGAGTCGTACGACAAGGACTGGGTCCGGAAGCTCGGGGGATACCTGGGCCACAAGGGTGAGGTGCCGGCCGGGCGGTTCAACGCGGGGCAGAAGATGTTCTACTGGTACACCGCGGCCTTCGGGATCGTCATGTCGATCACCGGGGTGATACTGGTCTTCAAGCCCGCGTTCCAGCTCTCCACGATCTGCGTGACGTCGACGCTGCACAACCTCGTGGGCTTCTTCCTCATCCCGGGGGTGCTGGCCCACGCCTACCTCGGGACGGTGGCCAATCCCGGCACCTGGCGGGTCCTGGTCGACGGCTCGGTCACCCGCGAGTGGGCCCGCCACCACCACCCGAACTGGTACCAGGCCCTGCTCGACTCGGGGCAGGTCGAGCCCCAGAAGCCGAAGGACGACGACCCGGACGTATAGTGGGCGGATGAGCCGCCTGATCCTCGGTGCCTCCTGGGTGATCCCCGTCGACGGGCCACCCATCAAGGATGGCCGGGTCCTGGTGGAGGGCGACCGGGTCGCGTGGCTGGGTCCCGCGGGCGACCCGGCTGCGCCCCAAGGTCCGGTACGGGATCTGGGGCCGGGGGTGCTCCTTCCCGGCCTCGTCAACGCGCACTGCCATCTCGAGCTCTCCCAGCTCGCGGGGCAGACACCGCTCGGGGAGGGCTTCGTTCCCTGGGTCGAGTCGGTCGTGGCCGCTCGTGGCCGGCCCGGGGAAGACGCCGTCCGAGCCCGGGCCGAGGCCATCCGCTCCCTCGAAGAGCGGGGGACGGTCGCGGTGGGAGACGTCTCGAACACGCTGGGGCACCTCGACCTGCTCGCCGCATCGCGTCTGCGCTCGGTGGTCTTCCTGGAGCTCCTCGCCTGGGACCCGGCCCGGGCCGAGGCCACCTTGACCTGGGCCGAGGAGCGGCTCGCCGCGGCCGCGCGCACACCGACTCCAGGTGTCGAGGTCCGCCTCGCCGCGCACGCCCCCCACTCGGTCTCGCCAGAGCTCTTCGCCCGCCTGGTGGAGCGAGGCGGCGTCGCCTCCATTCACCTGGCCGAGTCCCGGGAAGAGTGCCGCTTCCTGGCCGAGGGCGATGGCCCGTGGGCCGGCTTCCTCGAGCGGCGAGGCCTCGGCCACGTCTCGTTTCGACCGCCCGGGACGAGCCCGGTGGAGTACGTCGACGGCCTTGGCCTTCTGCACCCGTCTCTCGTGGTGGTGCACGCGGTGCAGGTGGGCGAGGAGGACCGGGGGCGTCTGGCCCGCCGCGGGGTCAGCGTCGCCCTGTGTCCGCGCAGCAACCGGAACCTTGGAGTGGGGACGGCCGACGTCCCGGCCCTGCTCGCTTCGGGCGTCCGCCTCTGCCTCGGCACCGACAGCCTGGCCAGCGTCGAGACGCTGGACGTCCTGGACGACGCGGTCCTGCTCACGCGGCAGTTTCCCGGCCTCGACCCGGCCGCGGTGGTTCGCATGGCGACCGCTGGCGGCGCGGAGGCGCTCGGCCTCGACGATCTCGGCACGATCGCCCCGGGAAAACGGGCCGCGCTGGTCTTCGCCGGGGCGCCCTCGCCGCCGACCGACCCCCACGCCCACGTCCTGTCCGGCAGGGCACGGCTTCGTCGCGTGGGGATCGGATGAGGCGGCTCGCCGGGCGGATCGTCGCCTACGGGCGGATGATCCGGTTCCCGCATTCGGTCTTCGCCCTGCCCTTCGCCCTCGCTGCGGCCGCCCTCGCCGCGGGTCAGTCGGGCATCACCGTGCGCCAGCTGGTCTGGATCGTCGTGGCCATGGTGGCGGCGAGGAGCGCGGCGATGGGCTTCAACCGCCTCGTCGATCACTCGATCGACGCCCGCAACCCGCGCACCGCGGGGCGCGAGCTGCCGCGGGGAGTCCTGTCGCGGCGCGAGGTCCTGGCCTTCGTCGCCCTGTCCTCCGTGGTGTTCGTCGTTGCCGCGGGGATGTTGAACACCCTGTGCCTGGCCCTCTCGCCGGTGGCGCTCGCGATCGTCTTCGGCTACTCGTACACGAAGCGCGTGACGTCCGCCTCCCACCTCGTCCTTGGCCTGGCGCTCGGGGTGGCGCCGGTGGGGGCGTGGCTAGCGGTCAGAGGACGTCTCGAGGCCGCGCCGCTCGTCCTCGGTCTCGCCGTGATGCTCTGGGTGGCCGGCTTCGACACGCTCTACGCCTGCCAGGACGCCGACTTCGATCGTCGGGAGGGCTTGCACTCTCTCCCTGCGCGTCTCGGTGTCGCCCGAGCACTGCTCCTGGCGCGGGGAATGCACGCCCTGGCCGTGCTGCTGCTGTCCTGGGTCTTCTGGCTGGCGCCGCTGCACCCGCTCTATCTCGTTGGGGTCGGGGGGGTCGCGGCGCTCCTGACCTGGGAGCACTCGCTCGTCCGGGCCCAGGACCTGAGCCGTGTGATGCACGCCTTCAACCTGAACGGCTGGGTGAGTCTCGGCTACCTCGTCCTCACCGTGGCCGCCGCATGGCTCGCCTGAAGTAGAATGCCACCTCCGGTGGACGGAGCCTTTTCCCTAACGATGACCGCGACGACGCCCACCCCGGGAGCGCCGGAGAAGGCGGCGGTCCGCTCGATGTTCGACCGGATCGCCCCTCGCTACGATCTTCTGAACCGTGTCCTCTCCGTGGGGACCGACGTGCGCTGGCGACGTCGGGCCGTCGACTTTCTCGAGGTCGGCCCTGAAGCGCGAATCCTCGATCTTTGCACCGGAACCGCGGATCTCCTCGTGGAGGCGTTGGGCCGGGGCCCACGGAGTTCGGGGTTGGGGGTGGACCTCTCCGCGGCGATGCTCAGACGCGGGGCGGCGAAGCTTCGGCGGCGCGGACTCGGCGGACGCGCGAGGCTCGTCGGTGGGGACGGCGAACGGCTGCCCGTGGGGGACGGCCGCTTCGACGCCGCCCTCGTCGCCTTCGGGATCCGCAACGTCGGCGACGTGAAGGCCGCCCTGGCGGAGGTGCACCGGGCCCTGCGTCCCGGCGGGCGCTTCGTGGTGCTGGAGTTCTCCCTGCCCGCCGGCCTCTTCGGGCGCGTGTACCGCCTGTACTTCTCGCGGATCCTCCCCCTCGTCGGGGGCCTCGTCAGCGGCGAGCGCTCGGCCTACTCCTACCTTCCGGCCTCCGTGGCCGGGTTCCCGACGCCGAAGGAGTTCGGTGCCTTGATGGAGGGTGCGGGCTTTGTTGCCGTCCGCTGGCGGCACCTGAGTGGCGGGATCGCGTGTCTCCATCGCGGAGACAAGCCTCGATGACGAAGCTGGCGGAGACCGTGAAGCGCTCCGCGGAGCGGCTCCGGCCGCACCGGGACGCAATCGTCGACGACTGGGTGCGGGCCCTGGTCGCGTCCGGAAAAGCGGACGAGAGCGAGGTTCGGGAGAGCTGTGCGCAGTCTCTCGATGCCCTGCTCGTGAGACTGTCGACCGGCGACGTCGAGGGGCTGCTGGCGGAGGAGGGTCGCAGCGCCGGCCTCGAGGCCCGTCGGGGAGCGAGCTGTCTCATCTCCTCACGCGCCATCCGCGTCCTCAACCGGGTCCTGATCCCCCACCTGGTGGAGCTCGAGGCGGACAAGGGCCGCCTCGTCGAGACGCTCGCGGCCTTCGACGAGCTGGCCACGCGACGACTCGAGGCCATCCTCTCCGCTCAGGAGGACGAGTCGGCGCGCCGGCTGGTCGAAGCGCAGGAGCAGGCGGCCCGGGCCGCGGAGCGGGCTCGCGAGGGACGTCGCACGAACGAGGCCCTGCGGCGGGCCCAGGCGCAGAGCCACCACCGGGCCGAGCAGATCGGCCTGCTCGCCTCGGTGGCCCACCGCGTCGCCCCGATCCGCGAGCCCGAGGAGCTGATGCAGCAGGCGGCGGACACGGTTCGGGCCCGCATGAACCACACGTACGTGGCGGTCGTGGTCCTGGGCGAGAACGGTGCGCTCCAGGGCCGCTGGTCGGGTCGCCCGGGGATCGGCCGACAGAGCAGCGGACGTGCCGAGGGGCCTCCGGGAGGGGTCATCGGCCGGACCATCCGGCTCCGCTCGCCCCAGGTGGTGGGGGACGTCACCGACGACCCGGACTACCACCCCGACGTACCTGGCACGCGCTCGGAGATGGTCATCCCGCTCCTCGAGGGCGCGGAGGTGCTGGGGGTGCTCGACTTCCAGAGCGAGCATCCCTACGCGTTCGCTCTCGACGACGTGGCGGCGGGGGAGACCCTGGCCGAGTTCCTCGTCATCGCCCTCGAGAACGCGCGCCTGTACCAGGAGACGCGACGCCCGAACGACGGCGGGTCGGCGTAGAGGCTACCCGCGGCCACTCGGGCTCTGCCCGCTCACCGGGACGGGCTCGCATCCGAACACCTTGGCAAAGTAGGTCGTCAGCCGATCCATGACCTCGCCCAGGGGGATGGCCCGGCCCAGGAGACGCTCCAGGCTGGTGACACCGCGGTCGCGGATCCCGCAGGG
>JAJDNV010000127.1 GCA_022340545.1 Acidobacteriota bacterium
CTTGGCCCGGCGCCCCTCATGCTCCGGGTCCTTGATCCCGCACAACGGCGCCTCGTGCATGTTGGCGGAGGTGATCTCCAACGTCTGGACGGATCCGGCCATGAGGGACCTCACTCGACGTGCCGGCCTGCATGCTACCCCCAACCCGGCCACCTGGAGCCCGTCGCCCCCGCCTTGGACGGCTCTGGAGCAGGCCCTGCGCGACTGAGCCTACTCGCGCTTCTTGTAGGTGATGGTCATGAAGGGCGCGTCGCCGCCGTCGGGACCGTAGATCTTGACGAGTCGCGTGTTCTCCTCGGGCCACTCCTCCACCGTCTTCACCTTGCTCTTCCCGCCCATCGGATCCGGCATCTCCATCCACCCGACGAGGGCGTCCTTCTCGGGGTCGTAGGTGCTCTCGGAGTGGGTGATCTCGGTGTTCATGCTGTCGGCCCACACGCCGACGTAGGCCTTCTTGCCCGAGTCCCATCCGGTGATGCCACGACCTTCGAAGGTCTGGCCCATCATGTCGGATTCGGTCTTCGTGACCAGCCAGCGGCCGGCCATCAGGGTGTTCGTCTCGACCCCGGTCATCGTCATGGGCGGTCCCCCGGGGAAGCTCATCTCCATCGTGGAGTCCCATACGCCCACGTCCCTCTTCAGGATCTCGTGCTCGGGGCCGGGCTGGGGGGGCATCGGCTGGGCGGATGCGCCGGCGGCCAGGCCCAGGGCCAGGATCGCGGCGAGGCATGCAGCGGCTCTCATGAAGCCTCCTTCGTCATTCAAGTATCTCCACATGGCGGGGCGCCCAGTGTAGTCATCCGATGTGGGGAATCCAAGAACCAGCTCTCCTTTTTCCGCAGAGGAGCGATGGATTGCGCATAGAATCCCGCCCGAACGTCCCGGACCCGTCGCCCCCGTGCCGGGACCCATGAACGAGGGTCGCCATGAATCGGCCAGCTGCCGCCCTTCTCGCCCCGCTGCTCTCCCTCGGCGTCGCCGCGGCCGCCGCGGGCGAGGGGGCTCCCGGAACGCTCAGCATCACCTCCCCGGATGGCCGGATCGAGCTCCGACTCTTCGTGGGGGAGCGAACCACGGAAACGGGCTCTCCACCCCGGCCGCAGCTGGCCTACCAGGTGTCGTACCGCGGCCAGGTCCTCATGGACACCTCGTTCCTGGGGCTGGAGATCCAGGGCCAGCGCACCCTCGGCGACAACGTGGCCCTGGTCTCGTCCGAGGGGGGCTCCACCGACGAGCAGTACAAGATCCCGGTGGGGAAGTCGAAGGTCGTCCGCGACCACCACAACTGGCTCGTGGCCGAGTACCGGGAAGAAGGATTCATCCCCCGCCGCCTGAACATCGAGGTGCGCGCGTTCGACGACGGGGTGGCCTTCCGCTACGTCCTTCCGGAGGCCCCGACTCCGATGGAGGTCCGCATCACCGGGGAGGCCACGCAGTTCAAGCTGGGCCGTGACGCCGAGAGCTGGCCCCTCGTTCTCCGGAGCTTCCGGACGAGCTACGAAGATCACTACCCCCGGCAGACGCTCAGTGGGATCCACCCCGAGTACCTGGTTGCCGTGCCGTTCCTGGTCGAGCAGCCCGGCGTGGGCTGGGTCGCCATCACCGAGGCGCACCTCGAGGACTACGCTGGGCTCTACCTGACCCACGCCGACGAGAGGACGACGATGCAGGCTCGGCTGGCCCCCCGCGCCGACCAGCCCGAGCTGGCGGTCACCGGCACGACCCCACTCCACTCCTCCTGGCGGGTCCTCATGATCGGCGACGAGCCGGGACGGCTGATCGAGTCGAACATACTCCTCAACCTCAACCCGCCGTGCGCCATCGAGGACACGTCCTGGATCAAGGCGGGCAAGACCGCCTGGAACTGGTGGTCGGGCAGCCACGCCGAGGGCGTCGACTTCGAGCCCGGGATGAACACCGCGACGATGAAGCACTACGTCGACTTCGCGGCGGGGGCGGGGCTCGAGTACATGTTGATCGACGCCGGCTGGTCGGCGCGAACCCGCCCCGGAAGAGGCGGAGACATCACGAAGGTGAACCCGGCGGTGGACATGCCCGAGATCCTCCGCCACGCCCGGGCAAAGGGGGTGGGGATCTGGCTGTGGGCCCACTGGACCGCGGTGGAACAGCAGATGGACGAGGCCTTCCCGCTCTACGAGGCGTGGGGCATCGCCGGTGTGAAGATCGACTTCATGGACCGCGACGACCAGTGGATGGTGGACTTCTACCACCGTGTCGCGAAGAAGGCAGCCGAGCACCACCTGATGATCGACTTCCACGGGGCGTACAAGCCCACGGGGATCCGTCGCACCTGGCCCAACGTGATGACGCGAGAAGGGGTGATGGGTCTCGAGTACGTCAAGTGGAGCTCTCGGGTGACGCCGACCCACAACGTCACGCTCCCCTTCACGCGGATGCTGGCCGGCCCCATGGACTACACCCCTGGGGGATTCCGCAACGTCACCCCCGCGGAGTTCGAGCCTCGCAACCGCCAGCCTCTCGTCCTGGGGACGCGCGCCCACCAGCTCGCGCTGTTCGTCGTGATCGAGAGCCCGCTCCAGATGGTCTCCGACTACCCGGGGGCCTACGCGGGCCAGAGGGACTTCGCCTTTGTCGGGGCCGTCCCCGCGAGCTGGGAGGAGACGAAGGTGCTGAACGGCCGGCCCGGCGAATACGTCACGATCGCCCGCCGCCGGGGCGACGAGTGGTTCCTGGGCAGCATCACGAACTGGACGGCCCGCGAGCTCGAGGTTCCTCTCGGCTTCCTGGGTGGGGGCGAGTATGTGGCCGAGATCTACGGCGACGCCCCCGAAGCGGAAACGCACCCCACCATGACGACGATTGAGGAGAAGCGTGTAAACGCTGGCTCCGTGCTCACGTTGGAGCTCGCCACGGGTGGTGGAGCCGCGATCTGGCTCCGGCCCGTGGACTGAGCCGCACACGTGGAAGGAGGACGCATGACGGGAAGACTGATCACGGCGGCTGCGCTCGTTCTGGGACTGGCCGGTGCCGCGGCGGCCGGCGACGTGGCGGGCACGTGGACCGCCGAATTCGATTCGCAAATCGGTGTGCAAAAGTACACGTACGTCTTCAAGGTCGACGGCGAGACGCTGACCGGGACCGCGACCGGCGAGCGGATGGGTGACACTGTCGAGGTGGAGATCACCGACGGCAAGGTGGTGGGCGACAAGGTGACGTTCACCGAGATGCTGGATTTCCAGGGTCAGCAGATCCCGATCACCTACACAGGCACCATCGCCGGCGATGAGATCAAGTTCACCCGCAACGTGGGCGAGTTCGCCACCGAGGAGATCGTCGCGAAACGCAAGAAGGACTGAATATGGGCCGGAGCTCCCCGAGGAGCTCCCTCGGGACCAGGGTGTCGGGAGTGAACCTCCCTCGCCGGGTTCCTCCTAGAACCCTAGCGCCACGGCGTAGATCACTCCGGCCTCGCTGCCCACGTAGAGCATTCCGTAGCCGACGTCGAGCGAGGGGGCTCCGATCGCCTGGGGGGTGCTCTCCAGCACGACAAAGCCGGGGCCGGGCCCGGGAGCGACGGCCCCGCTGCCTGCGTCGATCTTGACGACGGCTGCGCCCAGCCCCATGTAGTCCTGGACACCCACGTAGATGTCGTCGGTGCCCGGATGGTGCAGGACGACGGAGGGGGCATTGAGGGCCGGCTCGACTGCCCACTTGTCGGCGTTCATCGGGGGACCCGTGTCCGTGATCGCCCAGACCTGATCGGGGTTGTGGGCCGCAGCGTAGAGGTCGTTGCTCCTTCGGTCCGGAAACAGGAAACCCTGCACCGCCCCGCCGATGAAGTAGAGGTAGGACGTGCCATCCGCGGCGCTGACCGAGTGGACCTCCGCAAATGGGCTGTTGGTGGTCCCGGCGTACACACGTCCGTTGTGCAGCACCACGCTGCCGTCGATGTCGGGGGTCGACTTCGGAGTCCAGCCCGGCTGCAGGGCATCCGAGGACGGACCGAGGTCGAGGCACCAGATCGTCGGACCCGCCGCGCGGGTCGCGAAGTACACGCGGAGGTTGGCGTAGTCGACCGACGGCATGCCCAGGATGGCCCCCATCTGGCCGTTGTAGGAATCGGTGACCTGGGGATATGAGTCGATCGTCACACCGGTGAACGGATCGAGCGCGTAGAGCCGGTTGAAGGAGCCGCCGGCGCTCGTCCCCACCAGGATGTAGTCGAAGGCCCCGCCGTACGCTGTGAAGATCCCGGCCGGGGCACCCTGGGCCGCCGCCTCGGGGAGTGGCGTGGACCAAAGCAGGTTCCCGCTGGCGGTGTCGACCGCGTGGACCCACCCGTTTGCCGTGGAGACGAACGCCCGCCCGCCCCCGGGGAGCGGGACGACGGGCACACGATGCTGCACCGGCGACTCGAGGAGGACCGGGCGCCAGGGCATCGCCGGCCACGTTCCCGCGTCCAGCGAGGCGGGATCACGCCGCATCGCGTGGATGTGCTTGTCGTTCGACGGCACGACGACCGCGTCGACCCCGACTGTCGGGGGGGCCATGGCGGTCATGCCGGTGAAGTACTTCCACTTGACGCTCCCGGTCGAGTCGAAAGGACGCGCGCTCAACTCGCTGCGCGCCGAGTACATGCCGCCATACGCCAGCCAGACCGAATAGCAGTACTGCCGATCGAGGGTGAGGAATTCGTGCGGCTCCACATGGGTCTCGTCCGGCACCACCGACCCCGCAACCGACAGGTTGACACCGCCGGTGGGCATGGTCGGTGATGTGCACGAGGGACCCTCGTTGTAGCGGACGACGACACCGGTGGCCCCGGTGGCGCCGGCAGGGACGAACCACTGCAGCCGATTGCGTCCGTTCCCGGGGACCCCATCCGAGACGATGCTGAAGGCCTGAACGCCCGGACGCATGGTGTCGTCATCCAGGATCGCGCCGATGCCACGGGACTTGACGAGCGTGGCGCCGGAGACGCTGGAGAGGTCGACGTAGAAGAACTCGTCGGGCTCCGCGGTCGTGTCGCCGTTGACGTCGACGGTCACGGTCTGGAGCGTGTTGCCAGGGGTGAAGACAACGCTCCCTCCGACGACCGGGGCGTAGTCCCCGGGGCCGATCGCGATCCCGTCGGCAGTCGCCCACGAAGCCGACACCGTCGACCCGCTGGGGACGGACAGGGTGACGTCGAAGTTGAACGCCGTGGTCCCCCCGTCGCCCTCCAGGAGTCTCACATCGCCAATCGAGATCGTCTGCGCATGTGCCAGTGTCCCCGACATGCCGAGTCCGAGCGCGAGGGCGAGCCCGGACATGCCCACCGTCCGTCTCATGGTCAGTCCCCCCTCCCGACAGAGGTCCAGCACCCGGACCCCGACAACCTAACTCTCTCTGTATTAAGGGATTCGCGGTTTCCGTCCGGGAGCGTCGCAAGGTCGTCGTGGCAGGAGGAGCGACACCACGACGCTGGCCGATGTTCAGACACCACGAGCCCCATCACCCGACCTGGGATGGGTAGACGCAAGGGGCGTGCCGTCGGCGAGCGGGCTGTGGTAGAAACTCGTCCGGCGACCAACCCAAAACGGGAACGCCCGCCGCGGAGGCGGCGCTGAGGCAGGAGGGATTTCCCATGTCCGAGATCACCCGCCGTGAGTTCTTCGTTACCACCGTCGTCGCCGCGGCGCTCCGCCCGACCGTTGCGATGACGGCGGCGGCCGAGCGCGCGATGACCATGGATCTGACGCCCGGGGCGGTGGGCATCAAGGCCGACCAGAGAGGCGTGATCGAGCTGGCCGCGCGGCACGGCTTCGAATCGGTGGCCCCCCTGGGCCGGGAGCTTCAGGCCATGTCCGACGGGGAACTCGCCGGCGTCCTTGGGCTGTTGAAGGACCGGGGCCTGGTCTGGGGTGCGGGCACGGTACCCGTCGACTTCCGGGGAGACGACGAGACGTTCGAGAAGACGAGCGCAGGATTGCCGGCGTACGCCAGAAGCCTGCGGCGCGCCGGGGTCACGCGCGTCGGCACCTGGCTCACACCCTGCTCCGACACCTACACCTACCGCGAGTACTTCGACACCGTCACGAAGCGCCTCCAACCGACGGCGCGAATCCTGAGCGACGAAGGTGTTCGCCTGGGCCTCGAGTACGTGGGGACGAAGAGATCGTGGACGTCCCGCAAGTACCCGTTCATCCACACCCTCGCCGAGACCGCGGAGCTCATCGAGGCAATCGGCGTGTCCGGCGTGGGCCTCATTCTCGACAGCTGGCACTGGTTCATGGCCGAGGACACGGTCGAGCAGATCAGGGCCCTCGACAAGCGGAACGTGGTCGCCGTCGACCTGAACGACGCGCGCGCCGGGATCCCGAAGGAGGAGCAGAGCGACGGCTCGCGCGAGCTGCCCGGGGCCACCGGGATCATCCCGCTCCGTGACTTCCTGGGGGCGTTGCAGGCCATCGGGTACGATGGCCCGGTGCGCGCCGAACCGTTCAACAAGGCGCTGAACGAAATGGACGACGACGCGGCCGCTGCGGCCACCGCGGCGGCGCTGAAGAAGACGTTCGCGCTTCTGGGGTGATTTCCCGGAAGCAGATCCCACCTGCCGCCGTTTGTCCTTCTTGAAGGCGACTGGCCAAGGAGACGATCGCGATGGGCGCCTATTTCGACGACAAGGACCTGACCCACTTCGGGGATCTCAAGGAGCATGCTCCGGAGCTGTGGGAGATGTTCGAGAAGTACTACGGGGCCGCCTTCCAGCCGGGGCTTCTCACAAAGCGCGAGAAGGTGCTGATCGGCTTTGCCGTCTCCCAGGCTTCCCAATGTCCCTATTGCATCGACAGCTATACCCAGCAGGCACTCGAGCAGGGGCTTACGATGAAGCACCTCGGTGAAGCGATGCACGCCGCCGCCTCGCTCCGGGCCGGCATCGCGCTCGCCCACGCCCTTCCGGCGCACAACATCGACAAGAAGGTGTCGATGTGAGCAGCCCGGTCGCCCTTCGCGTCTTGCCGGGAGGCCGCCGCCCGAACCGGTTCGCCGCCCGGGTGGCCGAGAGCCACGGCGACTTGCGGGCGGCCCCCGTCACAACCCTTCAGGTCAACGTCGGCAAGCGCTGCAACCAGGCGTGCCGTCACTGTCACGTCGACGCATCCCCTGCGCGAACCGAGGTCATGCCCGACGATGTCGTCGAGGCTTGCCTCGACGTCCTCGCCCGGGACCCCGGTCTCGAGACCATCGACATCACGGGGGGCGCACCCGAGATCCACCCCCGCTTCCGCGGCCTGGTGACCCGGGCCCGGCAGCTGGGACGCCACGTCATGGTGCGCCACAACCTGACCGTGCAGGGCGAGGAAGGCCAGGGCGACCTCCCGCAGTTCTTCGCCGACCACAACTGCGAGGTCGTCTGCTCGCTCCCCCACTACACCGCCGAGGCAACCGATCGGCAGCGGGGACGCGGGGTCCACGAGGCGAGCCTGGTGGGCTTGCAGGCCCTCAACGCGGTCGGCTACGGACGCGGCGACGGTCTGGTGCTCAACCTCGTGGCGAACCCGGTGGGCGCCTTTCTTCCCCCCGCCCAGGACGACCTGGAGCGGGACACCCGCGAGTATCTCGAGAGCCAATACGGGGTCACGTTCGACCACCTCTTCACCATCACGAACATGCCGATCGCTCGATTCGCCCGGTGGTTGGAGCAGGCAGGGCTCTACGAGCAGTACATGGACCGCCTGCAACAGGCCTTCAACCCCGAGACCATCCCCGCTCTGATGTGCCGGACGCTCATCAGCGTGGGCTGGGACGGCCGCATCTACGACTGCGACTTCAACCAGATGCTGGAGATCGAGGCCGGAGACGACACCGCCATGACCATCCACGGCCTCGACACCAGGCTCTTGGCGAACCGGCTCATCCAGACCGCCGAACACTGCTTCGGCTGCACCGCCGGTGCCGGCTCCAGCTGCGGCGGCGCGATCGCTTAGCCCGCCAACACGCCCATCCCGGGACCACGACTTCGGTGACGCACCACTAGAGCGTCCCCCGGCCGCGCTGGCGGCTACCGGGGCCGCGAGCGGACCGTCTGCACGTACGCTGGCCGGGTGGCCAGCCGGGGATCCTCCACCGCGCCGCCGACGGTGAAGTGGTAGAGGTCCCGGATGCGCTCCCCCTCGAGCCCCAGAAGCTCGTGCACGACGTCGTCGAAGTAGCAACCGATTCCGGTACCGCGGACACCATGAACCTCGGCTTCCATGTAGAGGACCTGCCCGAGGACCCCGGACTCCCAGAAGAGCCTCCGGTACCACCAGGGGCCCTCGGCGAGGCTGTTCTCGAAGACGCTCAGCATCCCGAGGCTGAAGGCCGAGTCCGAGGCGATCGCCTGCTGGCAGCTCGCGAGCCGGGCGAAGGCACGCGCGTCTCCCTCCTCGAGGAGAAACAGGTGCAGCCCATCCGGAGAGCCCGCAACTTGCTCCCACAGCAGGTTCCGTCGCAGGCTCCGCTCGAGTGTGCCGTGGACTCCGTCATCGCGCTCGAGCAGGTACAGCCCCGGCCCCAGACCCTCGACGCGGTGCACGAACAGGACCGGGTGGACGCGGGGGGTCCAGGGCAGAACGTCCCAGGGCGGCACGCCGGGCCGGGGGAGAAGACGCTCCATCATCCCGAAGAACGCGGCGGACGAGACCGATGTCTGCCCGTCCATCGCCACCGCGCTGCGGCGCTGGCGGATGAACCTCGTGGCCGGCGTCGCCTCCCCGGCCTCCGGCTCTCCCTCGGGGAAGACAGCCTCGAGCGCGCCGGCGGATTGGTCCGCGTCCCCGGAGGTGCGGGGCTTGGCCGTCGCCTCCACCGCCGCGTCGATCTCCGGCCAGCGGCGGTGCTCGGGGCTCAGGGAGTTGGGCCGACCCGCCCACTCGCCCTCGCCGGCCCGTCTGGTCAGCTCGTCGAGGGCGTCCCCGAAGGACCGTCGCCCCTCTTCGATCACATGCGGGGGGGCCACGAGGACCAGGGCGTCCGGGTGTTCACGGTCGGCGGCGTCGAGGCCCTCGTGGGCGGGAGGACGGTCGAGGCCAAGGAGGATCGCCACGTCGCTGTCGCCCGGCGCGTCCAGCAACCGGGCCGACCAGCCCAGGACCGCCGCCGCGTACCGGATGCTCGCGAGGGCGTGACCCACGTCGTGCTGGCAATAGCGGAAGGCACGCTCGCCGTACTTCCAGGCCTCACGCCAGTGGATCGATGACAGGCCCACAAGGAAGCCCCCCTCCGGCAGGCACTCCACAAGGCGGGCGGCCGCGCCCTTCGAGGACGTCAGGCGTCGCTCGAGCACGTGGTCCCGGCTGCGGTAGTGGTAGACACCGCATGCCACGCCCGGCAGCGGTGGCACGAGTGCGTAGCCCTCGGTCGGGTGCAAGTTCCCGCTCGAGGGGTTCGCCCGCAGCGCCCAACGGGAGCCTCCCGCCTCCTTCCATGCGGTGAGACCCAGGGAGAGCTCGAGGAAGGCACCGAGGGTGGCGCGATCCAGGGGCCGAGGGGTGACGTTCCCGGGCCGGTGCAGATCGGTCCAGGTGGCGGTCAGGTCGTCGCCGGCGAGCGGAAGCTCGACGAGGGGTGCGCCCTCCCAGATACGGAAGGGCTCCGGCTGGTTCGCCCAGTCCAGGTGGCCGGGCCCGGGGGCGAAGCGCCCCGGGGCATGGGTGCTGCGCGCGTGGTACCGGTGGACGGCCTTGGACCGGCGAGTGTCTCCCATCGACGCAGTCTACGCCGGGGCGGACCGCAGCACGTCGGAAGCGGAGCGTCGCCAGAGCCGCGGAGGGTGCCTCAGCCCCGGTGTCCGATGAGGAGGGCCTGGAGCTCGGCCTCGGCTCCCCGCTGCTCCGCCAGCGGGCCCATCTCGGGCGTGCGTCCCGTCGCGGCCCGCCAGACGGTAATGACGGCGGTCCGCAGTGGCGCGGCCAGAAAGGCCCGTCGCTGCCGCGCGAAGCTCGCCCGAAAGTCGCCGACGAAGCGGGCGGCGTCGGTGGCGCGGGCGGGGAGTCCGCGTCCTCGTAGCCAGCCGAGCCCTTCGCGGTGGCCACGCCAGACCTCCTCGAGGCCCGCTCCCGGGAACACCTGCCGCAGCCCCCCGGGGGCGGCGGGGAGGGCGGCGCCCGCCGGCTCGGCCATGGACGTGAGGCCGCCGCGCTCGGAGTCGAAGATCGACACGAAGTCGAAGACGGTCTTCGCCGGCAGGGTCCGCGTGCGGAAGACGGTGGAGTAGGCACGCTCCGCTTCGTGGACGAACGGCAGCAGGACGGCCGGGGGCCGGACCCCCACGTCGTACGGTGGCCCGGCGGGAACGAAACCGAGGGCCTCGAGGCGGGCACCGAGCTCGAGAAGGTCCGGCGGAACCTCATCCCCCTCCCCGAGAGGTGTGAGGGTGATGGGGTCCGGGAGATTCGCCGCGAGCTGCGCGGCGGTGAAGGCGATCAGGAGGAGCAGGACCAGGAGCGCCGCCACGAGATAGCGCCAGGAGCCGAGAGGGGCCAACGCTTCCGGAGGGTAGAGCAGCAGCCACCCGAGCAGGAGACCCACCGCATAGGGCAGCAGGCTGACGATCCGGTGCTTCAGCCGGTCCACCGCGGGCTCCGCTCAGGCCCCTCGCGGCTCGAAGAGGGCGGTGAAGTGCCGCAGGACAGGGGGGGCCTTCGTGATCCGGTAGCCGCGCAGGTCGTCCTTGAGGGCGGCCACCGCGATCACCGCCTCCGCAACGTAGTCGATGTGGGACTGCGTGTAGACCCGGCGGGGAATGGCCAGCCGCACGAGATCCATGTCGGCCGGTCTCTCCGTCCCGTCCGGATGAAGGCCGAACATCACCGTGCCGATCTCCACCCCGCGGATCCCGGCCTCGACATACAGGGCGTCCGCGAGCGCGATCCCGGGGTACTCGAGAGGCGGGATGTGGGGCAGGAGCGCACGGGCGTCGAGGTAGACGGCATGTCCCCCCGCCGGCTGGAGGACGGGCACCCCGGCCCCCACAAGCCGCTCGTGCAGGTACTCGATGGAACGAATACGGTAGCGAAGGTACGGCTCCTCCAGCACCTCCTCGAGGCCGCGGGCCACCGCCTCGAGATCGTACCCGGCCAGGCCCCCGTAGGTGGGGAACCCCTCGGTCAGGATCAGGAGGTTGCGGCAGCGCTCGGCCCAGGCGTCGTCGTTCAGGGCGAGGAAGCCCCCGATGTTGGCCAGGCCGTCCTTCTTGGCCGACATCGTGCAGCCGTCGGCGAGGGAGAACATCTCCCGCGCGATCTCACGGGGTGAGCGTGCGCCCTGACCCTCCTCGCGAACCTTGATGAACCAGGAGTTCTCGGCGAAGCGGCAGGCGTCGAGGAAGAAGGGCTTGCGGTAGCGGTCGCAGAGCCGCCGGATCCCCCGCAGGTTCTCGAGCGACACCGGCTGGCCGCCGCCGGTGTTGTTCGTGACCGTCACCATCACGAGCGGGATGCGGTCGCCGTCGCTCTCAAGGGCATGCTCGAGGGCCTCGAGATCCATGTTGCCCTTGAAGGGGTGCACCCGCGAAGGGACCCTCCCCTCGACGATCACGAGGTCGCGCGCCTCCGCCTTCTCCACCTCGACGTTGGCCCGGGTCGTGTCGAAGTGGTTGTTATTGGGGACGACCTGGCCGGCCTCGAGGACGGAGTGGAAGAGGATCCTCTCCGCCGCCCGCCCCTGGTGGGTGGGGATGACGTGCCGGAAGCCGGTGAGGTCGTTCACCACGTCCCGGAAGCGGTAGTAAGAGCGGCTGCCCGCGTAGGACTCGTCACCCTGCATGAGGGCGCCCCACTGCGCGGCCGACATCGCCCCGGTGCCGGAGTCGGTGAGCAGGTCGACGAGGACGTCCTCGGCGTGGAGGCGGAAGACGTTGTAGCCGGCCTCCCGCAGCGCCGCCTCGCGCTCCTCGCGGTGGGTGAACTTCACCGCCTCCACGGCCTTGATGCGGAAGGGCTCGATGATCGTCTTGAACTCCGACATCAGACACCTCGTCCCCGGCGCCGCCCGGCGGGTCGAGTATAGCCCTCAGCTCGAGGGGCCGGCGGCGCGTGACCGGCGGGCCCACCACAGCGCGACGAGCCCCAGCGCGACCACACCCGCCGCGACCAGGCCCTCACGGGCCGTGGCGCCGAAGGCAGCGAGCCCGACCGCGACCAGGAGCGTCAACGGGGCCGGCCAGGCGTCACGGGGTCGCAGCCCGCGCTCGCGGCGGAAGGCGAGGGCGAGGAGGGCGGCGGCGGTGACCCCAAACTGCATCAATACCGCCAGGCTGGACAACGCGAAGAGCTCACCCAGCTCACCCGCGGCGACGAAGGCGGCGACGAGAACCCAGGTGACGAACAGCGCCCGTCGTGGCACCCCGTCGGCGGCGATGCGATCGAGGCCAAAGAGCCCGCCCTCGCCCGCGGCCATCGAGGAGAGGTATCGCGGTGTCACCACAATCATTCCGAAGGCGATGGCGCCCGCGGAGACGCTCGTCCCGAGGAACACCAGGGTCCCGAGCCCGGCCCCTCCCAGCACACCGGCGGCGTCGACGAGGGGAGCACTCGACGACGCCAGGTCGGGCAGCGCCACCACGCAGGCGCAGGCGAGACCGATGTAGAGGGTGACCGCGAGCACGAGCGAGCCCACCGTGGCCCGGGGAACGGCCCGGGCCGAAGAGCGCACCTGGCCGGCGATCACGGGAACGACCTCGAATCCCTGGCAAGCGAACATCGCGGTGAGCCCGGCCCGGAGCCAACCCATGCTGGGCTGGGCGGGGGCTGGGGTCACCGTCTGTCCGGAGTACACGGCCCACGCCGCGAGGAGGAGCAGAAGCGGTGTGAGCTTGAGCACGGTCAGTCCGGTCCAGACCCAGGCGGAGAGCCGGAGCCCCGAGGCGACGACGACGACGATGAGGCTCAGCATCGTCAAGGCGGCGAGCCGTCGGGCGACGGGCCCATCGAGTCCGACCAACGGGGCCACCGCCTGCGTGAGGCCCACGAGGACGGCGGCGGCGCTGAAGAACGCACTCACGTACGTGATCCAGCCGACGAGGGCGGAGAAGCTCTCACCGAACGCCGCCCGGGCGAAGACGACCGGTCCTCCGTCCTCGTCGAACCGCCCCCCGAGCCGGGCGAAGGCCAGCGCGGCGGGAAGGAGGGCCAGCCCGGTGAGCCCGAAGACCCAGACCGTCCCGAACCCGGGCGCGCTCGCCGCGACCGCCGCCGGCACGAAGAAGATGCCAACGCCGACGATACCGTTGACCCCGAGGGCCAGCAGCTGGAACGTGCCAACCGCCCGTGATCCGTCTCCTCCGGAGGACATGCTGGTCGGCCGAGTTCACCACAAAGCCCCGCCGAACACAAAGTCCGAAGCGTTGTCGGGGCCGTTTGTCGGGGCATATGATGGCCACCGAGCAGGAACACTCTGCGGGAGAAGCCGCATGACGGGCCGCCGGCCCCCTCGGTGGGTGGCCCGGAGGGAGGCGTCAGATGCGAAGGTTCGCTGCGACCGGGTGTCTCGCCCTCGCCGCTGGGTCCCTCGCCTTTCCCGCGCGCGGGACCCCCCAGGGGAAGAAGTCGCCGACCCACCTTGTCTCCGGCAGCTACACATACCGCACGTACTGCGCGACGTGCCACGGGCCGAGGGGCAAGGGCGATGGGCCGCTGGCGGAAGATTTGCGTCTCCGACCCCCCGACCTCGCCCAGATGGCGAGGAACAACGACGGGAAATACCCGGCGGAACTGGTGGAAAAGATCGTCGACGGCCGCAAGCCGGTCGACGGCCACGGTGGCCCCGACATGCCGGTCTGGGGCGACGCCTTCAAGAACACCGAGACCGGGTTCGACGACGAGAAAGTCAGGCAGAGAATCCGGTCAGTCGTCGACCACGTCGGGACGATCCAGGAGAAGTGACGGGTCGTCGCAGCCCCGGGCGCGCCAGGGGCCAGTGGAGCGGGTCCCTGAAGCCCCCGCCTTTCAGGGCCGGGGCTCGACGAGTAGCGACGGGACCTGTCCGGCGCCGGATGTGACGTTGGCCAGGGAGGTGGCGCTCAGGCGGGTCAGGAACCCCTCGACCTCCCCACCAAAGACGTAGGGATCGAGGTCGACCACGAACTCGCCGAACCGAAGGCGTCCGCGATCGGAGCCCTCGTCGGCGATGATCTCGGGGAACTCCTGCCGCAGGACGTCCACCCGCTCCTGGACGACATAGGAGGAGGCGAGCGCCTCGGCGAGGGCTCTCGCCCACTCGGCGTCGGTCATCTCCCAGCCAATGAAGACCCCCTTGCCCCCGTACTCGTCGTTCGGCTTCATCACCAGCCGCTCGCGGTGGGCGAGGACGAACGCGGGGAGGTCCACCTCTTCTCCATGACGGGTCGCCCGCCCTTCGGTCACGCGGCGGGTCCAGGGCACGTGGGCCCGGATCGCGGATCGCTCGTCCCCGCTGAACAGTCCCTGCATCGCGTCATCGGTCAGGACGGCGAAGATCGCCTTCTTGTGGAGGGGCTTGCAGCGGAACGGGTTGACGATCACCACCGCCCGCTCGCGCGCCGCATCCAGCAGCGGGCGGACCTCGTCGCGCCGCTCCAGGAGCTCGTTGACGAGGAGACGTTTGTACACGATGTCGATCCGGCTGCCTTCGTGGCTCAGGCGGCCTCGCTCGTAGGCGAGGTGTCGAGGATCACACACCAGCGTAGGGTATCCCTGCGACTCAAAGTACTCCCGTGCCATGTGGTGCTCTACGCGTGTCGGCACGTCGTCGTAGTCGACGACGGCGATCGCCGGGTGCTCCTCCTGTCCTTGCGCCTCGCGGTAGCAGCCGATCAGCGTCGCCAGCAGCCGGCGGCCGGTGTGAAAGGGTCGCAGGCGCCACCGTTCCTGGAAGCGCCGCACCACCGGCATCTCGAGAAACACCTCGGCGAGCCGGTCCGCGTAGGAGCTGCCGGCGGGGGTCTCAGCGTTGAGCTCCACGTATTGGTAGCTCGAGGGGGTCACGAAGGAATCGAGACGCGCGAGCGGGGACGAGCGTCGGTAGCCCGAATCCAGGCCGGCGAGCTCGCGCTCCTCCGGCCGCATGTCCACCCGGTCCCACAGCTCCGTCCCCAGGGCCGCCTCCACCTTCTCGATGGCCCGGAAGATGCCGCGGCAGACGTCCCCGATCTGACCGTAGACGGCCGGGGACACGAGATTCGGGCGCGCGAACGAACACAGCATGCGCCCGCCGAAGGTGAGGTCCCGCTCCCGCATGCGGGCGAAAAAGCGCTCCTCCAGCTCCTGGGCGAGGGCCTCGTCGTCCCGCACGAGGGCGTGGTAGTCGGCGACGGCACGATCGCTGATCGAGTCCATCCTCGAGCCTCCGGATGAGAGCCGACTTGTAGCACGCCCACCGGCCCACTGGAAGCCGTCGCCCCAACTCCGGGCTCCGACCGTGCCGCAGTCTGCTGCCACCGAAAGCCAGAGACATCGCGGCCCAATGGCGCGAACGGGGCCCTCGGAGCGGGGCGTGGAGCCCCCCTCCTGCAATGAAATGTCCGTGAAGCGTGGGGGGCGATTCGAGCGAGGGCGGGCACTCCTTCCTCTTGAAGAGGCCGATGCCCGCCCGAGCGTCCCCGCGGAGAGGGCCCCTGGAGCGCCCACGGCCGCGCCGCAACATCAGAAGGACTGCTATCATCGCCCGCGAGGGCCCAACCCGCTTGATGGCCGAACCCCCTTCGCCTTCCGAGCCCATCCTCGACATCCGCGTGCGCTGGCGTGCGGGGAAGGTGGCCCTGGCCCTGGCCGGGGCGCTGACGCTCCTGGCCCTCGTCCGCCCCCTGGTCGAATCGTCGCCCACCTGGCTCCGAGCCGCCGACGCGCTGCTGCTCGGGCTCGGGGTCACCGCCTCGGCACTCCTCGCCAGCCTCAAAGGGCGCAAGCGCCCCGAGACGCTCGCCCTCTACGCCTTCCTCGTGCTCTCGGTCGACGCTCTCGGTCAGGTGATCGGACCCAACGGCCTTCCCGTCTGGCCGTTCATGGTCCTGCTGGTGGGCGCGCAGGCCGTGGCCGAGAGCCTCGACATCGCCCTCGCCTTCGCCGCCCAGGCGACGCTCCTCGCAGCAGCCGCGGCGGCGGGGCCGCGATGGTGGCGCCTCGACGACCCGGGTTCCGTCGACTGGTGGCCGATCCTGGCCGCGGTGATCGGATACCCGGCCCTCGCCTTCGCGGTCAATCGCGCCCTGGCTGGCGAGAAGCAGCGGCTGAGTGCGGCCCTGGCCGAGCTGGCCCGCCTCAAGCACGGGATCGACCAACTCGAGGACGCGAGCGAGGGGGCACCCCTCGCCACCACGAGCGCCACCCACGCCCTGCGCCAGATCTCCGAAGAAGGCCGGCGGGCCCGCCAGCTCGACCGCGCCACCGAGCTCGACGAGTCGCTGGCCCACATCGTCGAGGTCGCCGGTCCCGCGGTCGGAGCCCATTCCGTGCTGTACTTCGACATCGACCGCCAGGGCGAGCGAGCGCTTCTCCGGGCGTTCCATGGCCCGGATTCGCTCGTGCCCGACGTGGCGGTTCCCCTCGGCACCGACCCCTTCAGCTTCGTGCTGGAGCGGGCCCAGACCTTCTACGCAACGGACTTCAAGCGACTGCTGTGGAGCCTGCCGTGGTATCGGGGCCAGGTGAAGATCGGCTCGCTGGTGGCGGTCCCGGTCCGGGTGGGCGAGGTGATCGTGGGGACGCTGGTCGCCGACCGCCCCGAGGTCCAGGCCTTCACCGGTGACGAGCCCCGCCTCCTCGACGGCTTCGCCGCCCTTGCCGCCGAGGCCATCCAGAGGGCCCGCGCCTCGTTGGGGCGAGAGGAGCTCGACGCGGAGTTCAAGGCCGTCTACCCGATCTCCCAGCGGCTGGCCACGCTGTCGCGTGAGGCCGAGGTGCGGGAGCTTCTCCTGCGTTCGGCCCGCCATCTCATGGCGCTGGAAGGGGCGGCGGTGGTGATGACGGACGACCTCGACACGCGCTACGTGGTGGAGGCCGGCTACGGCTGGCCGGAGGGCTTCCTCAAGCGCGAGGTGGGCCTCGACGAGCGCACGTGGGCGGCCTGGGTCCTGCGCAGCGCCGAGGAGGCGTATCTCCTCGACGACGTCGCCGAGCACGAGAACCGCATGCCGATCCTCGTGCTGGACGAGGGCTCGGGCCGGGCGGCATCCCTTCTAGCGGTGCCGCTCCGGGCCCGCAACCGCACCCTGGGTGCCCTGGTGCTCACCGCCCCGCGCGGCTCCTTCGACGCGTCGTTTCGCCGGGTGCTCGAGATCCTCGCCAACCAGGCCGCGGCCACGCTCTCGCTCATCAAGGACCGGGAGCAGCAGCGGGAGCTGGCGGTCCGCGACGGCCTCACCGGCCTCTACAACCGTCGGGCCTTCAACGAGCTCCTCGTGGCGGCGATCGCGAACGAAGACCGCCGCGAGTCCGGGCGGCTGGGCCTCGTGATCCTCGACCTCGACCATTTCAAGAAGCTCAACGACACCTATGGACATCCCGCAGGAGACGCCGCCCTGCGCTCGTCGGCGCATCTCCTGGCCCAGCACCTGCGCAAGGGCGACCAGGCCGCGCGTTTCGGGGGAGAGGAGTTCGTGATCATCCTTCCTGGCCTCGACCAGGATCGCGCGGTGCAGGCGGCCGAGCGCCTTCGCCTCGCGGTGCAGAAGCACCGCCTCGTCTTCGAGGGGGCGCGCATCTCCCTCGCCGCCAGCTTCGGCGTCGCGGTGTGGCCGGCGGACGGGAGGGAGCCGGAGGCCCTGCTGGCCGCGGCCGACCGGGCGCTCTACGCGGCCAAGGAGGGGGGGCGAAACCGCGTCCTGGCCGCCTCGAGCAGGGACGTGCCCCCGGCGGACCCGGCCCTCTGAGCCCCGTGCTATCCTCGCTCCCCCGGACGCGACTGCCTTGGCCCCAGCTTCTCCCGCCTCTTCCTCTGACGCCCCCGACCGCGCCCCGGTAGCGGGCACGCGCCCCCGCTCTCGGGAGGACGAGGTCCTCGACTATGCCGGGGTCGGGCTCATCGCCGGCCTGGAGGTGCATCAGCAGCTCCTCACCGAGCGCAAGCTCTTCTGCCAGTGCCCGGCCGGCCGCTACACGCGTACGCACGACGGCACAGTGCTGCGCCACATGCGGCCCACCCTCTCCGAGCTCGGCGTCTACGACGGCACCGCGCTCATGGAGTTCAAGACCCGCAAGCACATCGTCTATCTGCTGAACCGGGAGAATACCTGCACGTACGAGATGGACGACACTCCACCCTTCCCGGTGAACCAGAAGGCGGTCGACGTGGCCATCGAGCAGTGCCTCATGCTGGGCTGCGACATCGTGGACGAGGTGCACATCGCCCGGAAGCAGTACCTCGACGGTTCGATCCCCACCGGCTTCCAGCGAACGGCCATCGTGGGGGTGAACGGCCGCTTGCCCTTCCGGGGTCGGACGCTCACGATCACCCAGGTCAGCGTCGAGGAGGACTCCTGCCGCGAGGTCTCCGATCGTGGGCACCTCATCGTGTGGCGGACCGACCGCCTCGGGATGCCGCTCATCGAGACCGTGACCGCTCCTGACCTCCGCACCCCGGACGAGGTCGAAGAGGCGATCCTTCTCGTGGGCAGGGTCTGCCGCTCCACCGGCCACGTGCGTGTCGGCCTCGGGGCGAGCCGACAGGACGTGAACGTCTCCGTGCGCGGGGGACGGAGGGTCGAGATCAAGGGGGTGCCCCGGGCGGGCTGGGCTCCGGCCCTCGTCCACGGCGAGGGAGTGAGGCAGACAAACCTGCTCCGCCTGCGCGACGAGCTCCACCGCAGGGGGCTGACCAGGCCGGACGCGATCGGGATCGAGACGACCGACGTCACCGACCTCTTCGCCTCCTCGCGCCTGGAACCCCTCCGCCGCGACGCCTGGGAGCGGTTCGTGTCCAGCGAGGGACGCCGACCAGAGTTCGAGCTGGGGGAGGGCGCCTTCAGGGTGCTGGCGGTACGCCTGCCCGGCCTCGGGGATACGCTCTCGTGGCCGACCCAGCCCGGCCGGACCTTCGCCCACGAGCTCGCGGGGCGAGTGCGGGTCGTCTCCGGCCTCGACCAGCCCCCGATCCTCTTCCACTCCGAGGATTGGCCGACCGCGGCCCGGGACGAGCTCGACGCCCTGCGCATGGCGGTCCAGTGGGGCCCCGACGACGGCCTCGTCGTCGTCTGGGGCCCGGAGGCGGACACGCGGACCGCGGCCGAGGAGATCCGCATCCGGTACGCGGACGCCACCGAAGGCGTGCCGCACGAGACGCGCCAGCCGTTTCCCGACGGCAGCACCGATTTCGAGCGCATCCTGCCGGGCCCCGATCGCATGTACCCCGACACCGACAGCCCCCCCACTCGCGTCACCCGGGAGCGGGTCGAGCGCCTTCGGGAGACCCTTTCCGAGCGCCCGTGGGAGCGCGAAGCCCGGTACGCGGACGCCGGCGTGCCCACCAGCACCGTCCACTACCTCATCCGGCGGGGCGGCGCGGCGCGCGTGGACCAGGTCGTAAGAGACTGCGGAGCCGACCTGCGCTTCGCCGCGTTCTTCTTCGGGGAGCGGCTGAAGGGCCTCCGCCGATCCGGGGTGGCGGTCCACGAGATCCCCGAGGAGCGCTGGTGCGAGCTCTTCAGGGCTTTCCTCGAGCGCCCGGCCCGGCACGAGGCCTGGGCCGCACTGGTGACGCGCCTGGCCGACGAGCCCTGGGAGACGACGGCCGAGGCGCTCCGTGCCCTGGGTCTCGACGGCGCGCCCGCCGGGTGGCGGGACCGGCTGACCCGGTGGCTGGACGACGCCGCGGCGGAGGTCTACGACGACGACCCCGGACGCCTCGTCCGGCACGCCACCGGACGGGTGATGAGCGAGCTGAGGGGGCGCGTCCCCGCCCGCTCCGTCGTGGAGGCGGTGCGCACCGCGCTGGAGGCCGGCCGATGACCGACGCCGAGGATCCGCTCAAGGGATACCGGGGACGTGCCCGGGCGCGTCTCGAGGGTTGGGGCGCCCGCGTGTGGGGCGACATCCGCGCCACGAACGACGCGGGCAGCACCTTCGAGGGCGTCATTCTCCCCCGAAGCGAGACGCTCGACGACGAGCACGTCGTCCTCAAGCTCAAGACCGGCTACAACGTCGGCCTGCACATCGACCGGATCGTGAGCCTCGAGGAGGTCGGGTACAAGGAAGCGATCTACAAGATCCCCGACAAGGAGTTCCCCCTCCGGCCGGACCTTCCGAAGGTGACGCTCCTCGGGACCGGCGGCACCATCGCTTCGCGACTCGACTACCGGACAGGGGCGGTCATTCCCGCTTTCACGCCGGGGGAGCTCTACGGGGCGGTGCCCGAGCTCGCCGACATCGCCAACCTGACCACGAAGAAGCTCTTTGGTGTCTTCTCCGAGAACATGGCGAAGGAGCAGTTCGTGATCCTGGCCGAGGCGATAGGTCGCGAGATCGAGGCCGGCGTGGACGGCATCGTGGTCGGCCACGGCACCGACGTCATGGGGCACACCGCGGCCATCCTCTCCTTCATGGTGCAGGACCCGCCGGTGCCGATCGTGATGGTGGGCTCGCAGCGCTCGAGCGACCGTCCCTCGAGCGACGCCGCCCGCAACCTCATCGACGCGGTGCGCGCCGCCGGCCAGGGCGACGTCGCCGAGGTGGTGATCTGCATGTTCGGTCCCACCTCGGACCGGTATGCGCTGCTCCACCGCGGGACACGCTGCCGCAAGATGCACAGCTCCTACCGCTCGACGTTCCGGACGATCGGGGACATCCCGCTCGCGATGGTCGGGGAGCGGTTTCGATACCTCACCCCGGATTACCGGCGGCGCGACCGCTCGCGCAAGGTGCGGATCAACACCGCCTACGACGACCGTACGACGATCCTCTACTACTACCCGGGGATGAAGCCCGATGTGGTCGACGCGATGGTGGAGAAGGGGTACCGGGGCATTGTCGTCGCGGGGACCGGTCTCGGCCATGTCAACAAGCCCCTGTACCCCGCACTGAAGGCAGCCATCGCCGCCGGCGTGCACGTGGTGATGACCGTGCAGACCCTCTGGGGCTACGCCCAGATGTACGTCTACGACACGGGGCGGGACCTGCTCGACATCGGGGTCGTGGCCCTCGACAACATGCTCCCGGAGACCGCCCTCATGAAGCTGTCGTGGGTTCTCGGCCAGACCGACGACCACGACGAGGTCCTGCGCATGATGCGGACGCCCGTCAACGGCGAGATCACCGGCCGCGAGCCGCACAACGGCTACCTCATCCTGCAGGGCGGCCTGCCCGAGACCGAGGCCTTCATCTCGAGCCACTGGAAGTAGCGTCGTTCGGGCGACGGGTGGCCCGGGAGCGGGGCTGGCGCAAAACGCCCGGCTCTGTCACAGTCGAGAGGGACGCGCGGATCGAGGAGGTGACGGGAATGGGACGCCGGATCACGGGTATCGTCGGGGCCCTGGCTCTGTTACCGGTCCTGGCCGGCCCCGCGCGGGCGCAGGACGAGGCGATCGAGGAGGCGAAGACCAGCGCCCGGGCGTGGCTGATCCTGCTCGACAAGCAGGACTTCGACCAGAGCTGGAAGACGGCGGGCGAGCTGCTCCGGGCCGCCGTCGCCCAGAAGGAGTGGACGGCGAAGCTGTCCGTGACGATGGGTCCGCTCGGCCCGGTGGCCTCGAGGGGCGTGAAGTCGGCGGAATACGCCATCACCATGCCTGGCGCTCCGGACGGCGAGTACGTCGTCCTGAAGTTCGACACCGCGTTCGAGAAGAAGCAGGCCGCGGTGGAGACGATGGTCTTGAGGAAGGAGCCGGACGGGCTCTGGCGTGTCTCGGGCTACTTCATTCGCTGAGCGTCCTCGCGTCCGGCTCGAGCGGCTCCTGCGCGAGGGGGCGGCGTAGAGCCGATGGTGCCGCGTCTCAAGGTCTGCTGCATCGCTTCCGTTGACGAAGCACGGCTGGCCGTCCGCCTCGGGGCCTCGGCGCTCGGGCTTGTGTCGTCGATGCCGAGCGGGCCCGGGGTCATCGGAGAGGACGCGATCCGACGCATCGCCGAGAGCGTCCCTCCCGGCGTCGCCACCTTCCTCCTGACCTCGGCGACCTCGGTGCCGGCGATCGTGGACCAGCACCGCCGGTGTCGGACCAGCACCATCCAGCTCTGCGATCGAATCACGGAGGGCACCCACGCCGAGCTGAAGGCCGAGCTTCCGGGGATCAAGATCGTCCAGGTCGTGCACGTCGTGGATGGCGATGCGGTGAAAGAAGCAGTCGCGGGGGCCCGCGCGGCCGACGCGATCCTTCTGGATTCCGGGCGCCCCGGGGCGGAGGTCAAGGAGCTCGGCGGGACCGGGAGGGTCCACGACTGGACGGTGAGTGCGGCGATCCGGAAGGCCGTTTCCCCGGTTCCGCTCTATCTGGCCGGCGGCCTGAAGCCGTCGAACGTCAGGGACGCCATCCGCGCGGTCCGGCCCTTCGGGGTCGACGTCTGCAGCGGCGTGCGCATCGATGACCGGCTCGACGAGGAGCGGCTCCGGTCGTTCGTGGAGGCGATGGGGAGGGAGCACGAGCAGGAGACGTCCCACCCGGTGCCCACGTCCGGCCGCTGAAGACGACCTGCTCAGCGAGGCTTCTTCGAGAACAGCGCGTCGAAGGCATCGCGGGCCCGCTCGGGGTCCGACCTCGCCCCCCCCATGCCGGGCTGGCTCAGCGTCGAGGTCTCGCGGAACTCGAAGAACTCGCAGAAGTTTGACTTGTCCTTGTCGGTCACCCACTCGGCCTGGGGCTCGCGGCACTGGTTGTTTGCGCCGGGATCGTGCAGCCGGCAATTCAGGCAGCACTTGAGATCCGAGGAGCAGTGGGGGCAGGAGGATGTCCTCTCGACGGTGGTCGCGACGTGCAGCTCCCGTCCGCAATGGTGGCAGACCCTCATGCCGCCAACTATATCGCGGCTCGTCCGGGGCCCGAGACCGGGAGGCGATCACTCTTCGGTGCGACCAGACGTCGCCGTGTCGCCGGCTTGCAGGCTGCGGCCTCGAACGATGATCGTGGCGAGGACGAGGTAGAGCGCGGCGTCGACCCAGTAGATCCCGCGGAGTGAGGCGTGGGCGACCAGGCCCGCGACCGTGGGGGAGAGCGCACCCCCGAACAGCGCGGCCCCGGAGAAGAACCCGAACGCGGTCGTGCGCACGCCGTCGGGGACCATCAGC
>JAJDNV010000146.1 GCA_022340545.1 Acidobacteriota bacterium
AGATGGGCCGCGCCCGGGCGCGGAGCACGTCCTCCTCGAGCGGAAGGCTCTCGACCTCTGCCGTCGCCTGGCCCAGGCCCTCCGCCCGGGCGGTGAGGGTGATGAGCCCCGGCTCGGCCCCCGAGCGCACCAGGACCGCCGCGATGCCTTCCTCAGTCTCTCTGGGGTTCGCTCCGATGGTCTCGTCCCCGACGATCGCGGCCGGACCCTCCACCGAGAACGTGACCCTTTCCGTCGATCCCGTGATGAGCTGCTCGTGGGCATCCCGGACCGAGGCGTAGGCCAGCACGACGTCGCCCCCGCCGGCGGTGAACGTGCGCTGATCGGCGTCGATCCGCAGGGAGAGATGTGTCGCCTTGCCGGGCGTCCGGATGCTGTGTTCGGCTACGAGCCTCCCGGCTCGATAGCCCCGCGCCCTCAGCTCGCCCGCCTGCCACACCACCGGGAACGTGAAGGGTTGTTGCCTGAGATGCCGCTTCTTCGGGTCCCGGTCCGGGCCTCGCCGACCGAGCGAGAGCCCGTCGAGTAGCAGCTCCACCTCGTGGCAGTTGCTGAACACCCGGACCCGCTCGATCTTCGGCTCGTCCCAACGGTCGGCGATGTGGACCATCGGCTCCGACGTCAGCTCCGACTGGTACCAGTAGTACACGGGCTTCGGGATTCGGAACGTGTCCAGCACCCCCCAGCGGGCGAGATGCTCGACGCCGCCGTTGCGGTGGAGGGTGTTGTTGTCGTGGGCGCTCCAGACGGTGAGCCCGATCCTCTCCGGGGACCCGCGATAGCGCGATACCAGGAGCTGGTTGCGCTCGCCGTCCCTCGAGCCGCCGTGCTCCATCGCGAACAGGTACCGGTCGGTGAGCGGCACCTCCCGATAGTCCATCGTGGAGAAGATGTCGGCTACCCCCGACGCCTGGAGCCCCGTCCAATTCGTGCTGTTGGACATCGTCCAGCGGGTGGGGTCCTCCTCCTTCGCGGCGTAGTGCAACCGCCGCAGGGCACCGCGATGGTTGATGCCCGCACCCCAGATCACGATCGAGGGGTGATTGCGGTGATTGCGGACCATGACCCGCAGTGACGTCTCGAGGTTGTCCATCCAGGCCGCCGTGACCGCATCCATCCACGTCGGCGGCTCCTCCGTGAGCAGGATGCCCAGCCGGTCGCAGGCCTCGACGAACGAGTCGTCGTGGGGGTAGTGCGCGAGCCGAACGATGTTGAAGCCCGCCTGCTTGAACTGGAGGGCGTCCTTCCAGTGCAGTGAGTTCGGCACGGCGTCGCCGACGTAGGGATACTGCTGGTGCCGGTTCACGCCCACGAGCTCGACGGGCTCACCGTTCATGAGGAAGCCCACGTCCTCCCGCAGCTCGAACCAACGGATGCCCAGGGGGTTCTCGACGAAGTCTACCGGCTCTTCCCCGTCGAACACCGTGGAGTTCACCCGGTACAGGTAGGGGTCGTCGATCGACCAGAGCCGGAGGTCCTCGGTGATGCCGTCGACCTGGGAGAAGGTGAAGGTGGCGCCCGGAGCGATCGTTGCCGTCTTCTTCATCGTGCGCACCACGCGGCCCTCGGCGTCGATGATTCGCGTGAGGAGCGTGCACTCCCGCGGGTTGGCGTGGCCGTTACGAACCGTCGTCCTCACCGATACCGTGGCGTTGTCCGCGCTCACCGAAGGCGTCGTGATGAAGACCCCCGCCTCGCGAGCCTCCCAGGGGAATGTGATCTGCAGCCGGTCCGTCACCACCAGGTAGACGTCGCGGTAGAGGCCCCCGAAGAGCACGTAGTCGGCCCGAGTGCCGTCGGGAGGAATGTCCTCGTTGCGAGTGTTGTCCAGCCTGAGCGCCACCACGTTGTCCGAGCCTCCCCGGAGCACGTGGTCGCTGACATCGAAGTGAAACGGAGAGTAGGCGCTGACCTGGTGCCGGCCCACATGGTGGCCGTTGACCCACACGTCGGTCACCTGGTGAGCGCCCTCGAACTCGAGGTACACCTTCTCGTCCGGCGCCGCGCTCACGGTCAGGTGCCGCCGGTACCAGCCCACGTAGCGGTGAAAGGACCTCTGGTACTCGTCGTCCGTCGACCCGTCGAGCGTCAGCGACGTCAACTTGAACGTGTGCGGAATGCTCACGCTGTCCCAGGACGAGTCGTCGAAATCGATCCCCTGGGGCTCGCCCTCGACGTCACCCAGCCGGAATCGCCACCGGGTGTTGATGCTCCGCTTCTGTCGAGCCGTCCGGTAGTAGCCGTCGGTGGGCGCCGAAGACGTCGGATCGCGGGCCACTGTGGTCGAGGGAAGGGCAAGGAGCATCGCCACGAAGACGGGGATTGCCATGGGGCGGATCCATGGCTCAGGCAGAATCAGGTCTCGTGTTGACATGGGCAGCCTCTCTCGATGTGTCGGCAACAGACGGGTCGAACCGCGAGAGCGAGACGGATTCCCTCGGCCGACCGGAAACGATAAGCTTCGACCGCTGATTCTAGAAGACGAGGAGGCGGGGTGGTGAGGCCATCCCCGAGCACTCCGAAGCCGGGCAGGCTGCCGCGAGCAGGAGGTCAGAAGATGAACCAGCTGAAGTGGAGCCGTGTTCTGGTCGGTGTGGGGGTTCTCGCATTCTTGGCGATGCCCCTTCTGGCCCAGGAAGCCGGCGACCTGCGCGTGATGTCGTACAACGTGCGCCTGGGGGTCGTCGACGACGGGGCGAATTCCTGGGAGAACCGCAAGGAATTCCTCGCGCGGACCGTGCAGGATTTCGACCCGGATCTGCTGGGGACGCAGGAGGCCTGGGATTTCCAGGCCAGGTACCTGCTCGAGCAGCTGCCCGGACGGACCTACGTGGGCTGGCCGCGCCAGCCCGACTCCGACAACACCGAGCAGTGTGCCCTGTTCTACCGGAACGCCCGTTTCGAGGAGAAGGACAGCGGGCAGTTCTGGCTGAGCGAGACCCCGGACGTGCCCGGGAGCAAGGGGTGGGACGCGGCCTATCTGCGTATCGTGACGTGGGTCGAGCTGCGGGACCGGCAGCGGCCGGGAACCCGCCTCTTCTTCTTCAACACCCACCTCGACAACCGCGGCGCCGAAGCGCGCCTCCAGTCGGCTCGGATGCTGCGCGAGCGGCTGCGGAAGCTGGAGCCCTCCGATGCCTGGGTCGTGACCGCGGACTTCAACTGCGGGGAGGACAGCCCGCCCTACCGGGAGCTGGTCGGGGCCGAGGACCTCACCGTCGTGGACTCCTACCGGGCGGCGCACCCCGTTCGCGAGGAGGGAGAGGGAACGGGCCACGGCTTCTCCGGGGACCGATCCGGCCCCCGGATCGACTGGATCCTGCACTCGGCGCACTTCGACACGGTGTCGGCCGCCATCGTCCGGACCGAGAAGGACGGGAGGTTCCCCTCGGACCACTTCCCGGTGACCGCCGTCCTCCGGTGGCGGGAGCGCTGAGGGCGAGAGCCGGAAGGGCTCCGGAGCGTCGCCCGCGCGCGGCGGGCCGCCGATCGCCGCCGATTCCGTCGGCGGCTGGAGGCGGAACGTGTACTCCAGGTACAGACACAGGCTCGCTTCAGTGGTCTAGACTGCCACTCACTTGGGATGGGGCGCCGGACGATCACCCTCCCA
>JAJDNV010000157.1 GCA_022340545.1 Acidobacteriota bacterium
GCTCGAAGGGAGGGCCAACGTCTTCATCTTCCCGGACCTCAATGCCGGGAACATCGCCTACAAGATCACCGAACGCCTCGGCGGGGCGGCCGCCTTCGGGCCCCTCCTCCAGGGCCTCCGGATGCCGGTGAACGACGTCTCGCGGGGTTGCTCCGTCCAGGACTTCGCCGACATCGCCGCGATCACCGCGCTGCAGGCGATGGGTTGACACTCGACACTCGGCTCAACTGATTGGGACTGAGTTGAGCCGAGGTCAGGAACTCGGCACGAACTGAGTCGGAGGCTCTACTGCTCTGCGGGCACCCGGGCCTTCACCTGTTCCAGCCACCCCTGGACCAGTTGTATGTGCGTCACGGGAGGCGGCGGGGCAGGCCGCACGTGTTGCTGGACGAAGAACCGCTGGCCGTCGCGCGAGACGTCATAGCAGCGCGTGGGAACGCAGCCGAAACCCAGGTCCCGGCTGGAGAACTGGAATAGCTCCCGGGGCACGCTGAGCCGGAGCGCGGGGCCGGTGCGGACGTCGACGACCATGATGTGGCGCTGTCCGGGGGGCGCGGGGTGGGCGCTCGTCGTCATGAAGAAGAGCTCTCGACCCGCCGGATTCCAGGCCGGGGTGAAGCCCCCGTCAACGGACACCTGCGTCCGGGGGCCCGGACCCGGATAGGGCTGAACGTACACCTGCGGGCGGCGGTTCCAGTCATCGGACGCGTAGGCCAGCCAGTGCCCGTCCGGAGAGAACTCCGGCCAGGCCTCGTAGCGGGGTGTCTGTGTGAAGGGCCGAAGGGTCGCGTTTGCGCCGTCCAGGGTGGCGATCCAGATGTCCCCGTCCTTCACGGTCGCCAGGTGTCGGCCGTCTGGGGACCAAGACGAGAGCCCCCCCGCGTCTTCTGCCAACACCTCGGGGGGCGCGCTGCCGTCCACCCGCTGCCATGCGAGCTGTTCAACGCCGCCATTCCGCCAGTTGAACACGACACGCTCGCCGTCTGAGCTCCAGCGCGGAGACTGCGCCTCCCCGCCCGGTGTCAGCCGGGTGAGAGTCCCGCGTCCCAGGGCGAAGAGCCAGATGTCTCTCTGGGTGAGGTCGTCGAGACCGACGGCCAGGTGCTCTTCGTCCGGCGACATGCGGAATGCAAGGCCGTAGGGACGAGGGGGGGCCGGGAGGAGGCTCACCCGACCCTGACGGTCCACGGCGACCAGCTGGGCGTCCGGGTAGGAGGGCACTCGGCCGGCCACGTAGGCGAGGACTCCGTCCGGCGACACGCTGAACTGCCCGGCCCCGGTGACGTGGTCCGAGTTCCCGGCAATCAGCGCCTGGGCCACGCCGTCGAGGAGCGCTACGGGCTCGCTTCGCACCTCGAGGCGGGCGGGGTCGAAGGCCACCGCGAAGAGAACACCCCGGCGCAGGAAGACGAGATGGCCGCTTGGGACGTAGCGAGCGTCGGCCGCCTCGCGCAGAAGAACCCTCCGCTCGCCCGTGCCGAGGACCTGGGCCACCACCTCCTCGTCTCCCCACGTCCACTCGCGCTGCCGCACCGTGAACAGCAGGGTGTCTCGGCCGGGAAGCGAGAAGGGCAGTCGGTGCGAGAGCTCCGTCTCGAGTCGCTCGGTCACCGCGGATGTCGCACCGTCAGGCGCCAACTGCCAGATGGCGCCGTCGGGATGCCCGTAGAAGAGCTCTCCGTGGTCTCCCCACGTCATGCCGCCCGGGAGTTCCACGCCGCTCGTGACCTCGGCGGCCGGCCCACCGGAGAGCGGGACCTTTCGAATCGTTCTGTCCGCCCAGAAGGCCACCCACTGCCCGTCGGGCGAGACGGTCGGGACCTGGGCGCCGTCGGTCCCGCTCAGGGGACGGGCCTCACTCTCGTCGAGCCTGCGCAGGTAGAGTTGCTGCACGCCCTCTCGGCGCCCCACGAACACGAGCGCCCGCCCGTCCGGCGTCCAGGCCAGGGCCGTTCGAGAGCCGCCGGGTGTTGGGATACCGGTAGAGCCGCCGGCGTTCACCTCCTCGGCCGGTTGGACGGTGAGGAGCGAGCGCACGACGGGGAGCCGAGACGCGCCCGGTCGAAGGACCCAGACGCTCGCCGCGCCGAGCGCGCCAGCTACCAGCGCGACCAAAACGCTTCGTCGTAGCCGGAGCCCCGCCCCGCGGCGGGCCTCCCCGCGCGAGGCGGGGGCCAGGGTGCTCTCGCCGATCCAGCGGAGCTCGTCCCCGACGTCGTGGGCCGTATCCCAGCGGTCGTCGGGATCCTTGGCCAGGCACCGCTGCACGAGGCGCTCGAGCGACGGCGGCGTCAGCGGCTGGCGCTCGGCGAGTGGCGCGGGTTTCCTCTCCAGGATGGCCCCGATCAGGCTCGTCGCGCTCGAGGCCTCGAACGCCCGCCCGCCCGAGACCATTTCGTAGAGGATGGCCCCGAGCGCCCACAGGTCGGTACGCGCGTCTGCCGGCTTGCCCTCGACCTGCTCCGGCGCCATGTAGGGCAGGGTGCCCAGGACGACGCCGGCGCCGGTGAGGGGCGCGGGCTCGGTGGGGGCCGACGTCAGGCTCGCCACGGCCGGCCGCTCTCCGTGAGCGGTGAGCCGGGCGAGACCGAAGTCGAGCAGTCGGACTCCCGTCTTCGTGAGCATGACGTTGCCGGGTTTCAGGTCACGGTGGACGATGCCCTGCTTGTGCGCGGCGGAAAGGGCGTCCGCGACCTGCGCGGCCACGTCCAGGGCCTCCGCGAGCGGCAGGGGTCCTTTGAGAAGCCGCTCGGCCAGCGTCTGGCCGACGAGGTGCTCCATCACCAGGAAGGTCTTCCCATCCAGCTCGCCCACGTCGTACAGCGTGCAGATGTTCGGATGGGCCAGCGCGGAGATGGCACGGGCCTCGCGTTCGAAGCGCGCCCGGAGCTTCGAGTCGGCGGCAAGATCGTCGGGCAGCACCTTTATGGCGACGGTTCGGTGGAGTCGCGAGTCCCGGGCATGGTAGACCTCTCCCATCCCCCCGGCCCCGAGGGGCTCGAGGATCTCGTAGGGTCCGAGGCGTGTTCCCGCCGAAAGCGCCATGTCGCCGCCCTCGCTCGAGTGTCTCCCCGGCTGGAGACTACCTCCCTTCCCGCCCGGACGTCCAGGTCTCTCGGGAGCCTGGTCAGCAGAGCACCGAGGCGCACCCCAGCTCGCAGCGACCACCGCCCTCGCGGCAGCCGGCTGACGCTGGGTCACCTCGTTCCGGAACGAGTTGAGTCTCGCACCATCAACCCCTCTCGGTCATGGACGTCATCGAGTGAAGAGCGAGATCGTCCGACAGACCTCAGTTTCTCAGACGACTCGGGGCGCCCCGGGTTGGCTCGAGTATCAGGTAGGATGGCCGGAGCGGCATAGACCTGTGTCCAGAGAGGATGTCGATGATGACCACGAGACAGCTTTGTCTGATGACACTCGCGACAACCGTCGCGATGGGTCCGCGGCTTGGGGCACAGGTCGAGACGGAGGTGCCGCCGGTGGTTCCGGACGCGAAGCTCGTGACCGTGGA
>JAJDNV010000170.1 GCA_022340545.1 Acidobacteriota bacterium
CTGATCGAGAACGCCGTCCACTACTCGCCGCCGGGTGGTCGCGTGGAGGTATCCCTCGGGCTGGCCGGGGGCGAGGATGCCGAGTGGGTCGAGTGTTCGGTCCGCGACTCGGGTCCGGGCTTCGCGCCCGGCGACCTGGAGCAGCTGTTCGAGCCGTTCTTTACGCGCCGACGCGGCGGCACCGGACTGGGGCTCTCGATCGTGCAGCGCATCGTCTACGATCACGGGGGCGACGTGTTCGCCCGGAACCATCCCGAAGGCGGCGCGGTGGTGGTCGTGCGCCTGCGGCGGGCGAGGCCGCGATGACGGGTGCCGCCTCCCCGGGACGGCTCGGAGGTGCCTGGTTCCGTCTGAGCAGGTGGCTCGCGCGGTGGATTCCCGGCCGGGAGGCCCGGCGGCGGGCTCGGGAGAGCGACGAGCGGTTGCGGCTGGCCCTCGACGCCGCGGGCATGGCGATCTGGGAGATGGACGCCGAAACCGGGGCCATGTGGTGGTCGGCGCAGGCGGGGCGGCTTTTCGGGATGTCGGACGGGGAGGAGGCCACGCGCACCCGGCTGCCCCACGTGGTGCAGCGGATCCACCCCGACGATCGTGCGTCCTTCCAGGCCGCGGTGGCGGAGGCGGTGGCGCGGGCGGGGGAGATCCATCGGATCCAGTCACGCGTCGTCCGGCCCGATGGCACGATCCGCTGGATCGAGGCTCGCGGCCAGTCCTGGCTGGACTCCGAGGGCCGCCTGCGAGGCCTGCGGGGGAGCCTCGTCGACGTGACCGAGGTCAAGCGGGGGGAGGAGGACCTCCGCCGCAGGCTCCAGGAGCTTGGCGTCGTCGCCGCGGTCGCCGAGTGCGCGGCGGAGGCCGGTGACGAGCAGGCCCTCCTCGCCCGCACGACCGCCATCATCCGTGACGCCTTCTTCCCCGAGAGTTGCGGGTTCCTGCTGCGTGACGAGGATGACCGACTCGTCTACCGCGCAGACTCGTATCACCCTGCTCGGAGGGACAGGGGGCTGTCCGCCATTCCCTTCAGCACGGGCCTCGCCGACGAGGTGGTGGCCTCGGGGGAGGCCCGGCGGCTCGCCGACACCCTGTCCGGGCCTGGCTCCGCCGCGCTGGAGCCCGGGATGCGCTCGGAGGTGTGCGTCCCGCTGAAGGTGGGGACGCGCGTCATTGGCGTCCTCGACGCCCGGAGCACGCGCGTCGGCGCCTTCTCGGAGAGCGACGAGCGCCTTCTCCTGGTGGTGGCGAGCCACGTGGCCAACGCCCTCGAGCGGCTGCGCAGCGGGGAGGCGCTGCGCCGCAGCAGCGAGCTCTATCGTGCCTACTTCACCGCCTCGCCCCTGGCCGTCTTCGTCTCCGACACCCGGGGGCAGTATCTCGAGGTCAACGGCGCCGCCACCGCGTTGACCGGCTACAGCCGCGAGGAGCTGCTCCGGATGGGGATCCCCGATCTCCTGGCTACGGAGGGAGGGGCGGGGTTCAAGGACCGACTCGCCGGCTTTCTCGCCCTGGGCAGTGGCCGCCACGAGATCCAGATCCGCCGGAAGGACTCCTCGGTGCGCCACTGCCTGGTGCACGCCACCGCGATCGGCGCGGACCGCCTCCTCGGCTTCCTCCTCGACGTGACGGACCGTCGGGACGCCGAGGACAAGCTGAGGGAGAGCGAGGAGCGCTATCGTGGCCTCTCGGAGGCGTCGCTCGAGGCGATCCTCGTACACGACCAGGGGCGCATCGTCGACGTCAACCACGCCCTGTGCGAGCTGGGGGGCTACTCCTGGCACGAGCTCGTCGGGCGCAACGCCTTCGAGCTGGTCGCTCCGGAGGACCAGGAGAGGGTCTACCGCAGCCTCCTGGTGGAGCATCAGCAGCCCTACGTCATCACCATCCTCCGGCGCGACGGCGCCCGGGTGCCAGTGGAGCTGCGGGCCCGTTCCTTCCCCTTCCGGGGCCAGCTCCTGCGCGTCGTGGCGCTCCGGGACATCTCGGAACGCAAGCGTGCCGAGGAGGTCCAGGAGGCGCTGATCGGCGATCTGGAGGCCAAGAACGCGGAGCTCGAGCGGTTCACGCATACGGTGTCGCACGACCTCAAGGCGCCGCTGATCACGATCCGGGGCTTCGTGGACTACCTGCTGCGGGACCTGAAGCACGGGAATCCGGACCGGGTGACCACGGACGCTCGCCGCATCGCAGACGCCGCCGGACAGATGCAGCGGCTCCTCGACCATCTCGTGGAACTCTCCCGGGCCGGGCGGAGCGCGGGAGCCCCGGCGCCAGTGCCGCTGGAGACGGTGGTCGCCGAGGCGTTGCGGCTCGTCGAGGGCCGTCGCGCCGACAGCGGAGTCCAGGTCGAGGTGGCCGCGGGGCTCCCCGTCGTCCACGGCGACTACGCGCGCCTCGTGCAGGTCTTCCAGAACCTCCTCGACAACGCCGTCAAGTTCACCGCCGGTGTCGAAGAGCCGAGGGTGAGGGTGGAGCCCGGCCCCGGGGAGCCGGGGGCGGCGACGGTCGTGGTGCGGGACAACGGCCGGGGCATCGATCCCGCCCACCAGCAGAGGGTGTTCGGGCTCTTCGAGAGGCTCGACCCCCACGCCGAGGGCACCGGCGTGGGCCTCGCGGTCGTGAAGCGGATCGTCGAGACCCACGGTGGGAGGGCGCGTGTGACGTCCCGGGGGCCGGGCTGCGGTACCGAGATCTGGATCACTCTCCCGACGCCGCCGGAAGACGGCGGGAAGGGTGCGACGGGCGCCGCCCTTACGGGAGCGGCTCAGCGCCCGGTGGGATGAAAGACTCGGGCAGGGGGGCGTCGAGGAACTTCAGCCCGAGACGCTGAACCCCGTCCGGGCCGGGACCCTCTCCCATCGACACGTACATCACCTCGCTGCGGGTTTTGAAGGCGTTGCCGTCCTCGCCGATCGCGAACTCGATGATCTCGCCCTTGTCGATCGCCATCATGCTGCGCACGAGGGCCCCTCCCGCCGCGATCACCTCCGCCGTGGTCCTTTCGGCCTGCGGCTCGGGCTCGCGGAAGTTGGGGAGTCGGGAGATGTGGACGTCCAGGCTCACCGCGTAACGCGTGAACTCGCGCCGCTCGCCCGCCTTCTCCCTCTCCTGGGCGGAGCGATAGGCCTCGACGCTGCCCGGCTTGCCGGCTTGCTTCCATTCCGCGAGGCTCAGGACCAGTTTTTCGCCGGACCCGCCGTCGGCGCCGGAGCAGGGCGATTCGGAGGAACCCCCGAGGAGCACCCAGCTCCCGCCCCGGCAGGAGCAGTCGCGAGTGTGGAGCTCGATCTTCGTCTGCCCGGTCATTGCGAAACCACCGCGATTGTCGCGCGACTCGTGGCCCGCTCGAGGCAGTCCGGGCAGATCCCGTGGGTGGCGATCCGACCCGCCGGCTCCGGGAGCTCGGTCTCGCACCACTCGCCCGAGGGGTCACGGACCTTCTGGCACCAGGCGCAGACCGTGCGGAGCGGCGAACCCCTCATGCTGCCCCGCCGGTGAGGCCGGCCACCACCCGCTCCAGCTCGGGCAGGGGCAGCGGCTTGTGAAGAAAGGCGTCCGCCCCGCGCCGTCGGGCCTCGGCTTCGATCTCGGGCGTCCCGTTGCCGGTGAGGAGGACCACGCGCGTCTCGGGGCGGAGGTGCCGCGACCACTGGATGATGTCGAGGCCCTCGATGCCGTAGATTCCCGTCAGGCGAAGGTCGGCGATGACGGCCGCGTACTCCGTGTGGGCGAGCAGGGCCTCGGCCTCCTCCTTCTCCGCGGCGGCATCGACCTCCCACCCGCACTCGCGGAAGTAGTCGGACAGCGCAAAGCGGATGGCGGCCTCGTCGTCGACGATCAGGAGCCGTCGCGGTTCCTTGCCCACGCCCGGGCTTGTAGCAGGGTCCGTGCCAGGCCCCGCGTTCCCGGCGATGCCCGGGTGCCGACGCCAACGTACTGGTGGCAGGACGGTTGCGTGGGGGGCCCAGCCTGGGCCCCGCCGGGCTCTATGGGACACGGACGGCCGCTCCAGATTACGGAAGGCTCAGGACGAGCGGGGGAGGGAGAGGCCGTACTTCTTGATCTTCTGGTAGAGGGTGCTGCGGGGTATCCCGAGCCGCTGCGAGGCTTCGGCCACGCGGCCGCCCAGACCCTCGAGGACCCGCGCGATGTGCTGGCGCTCGAGCTCCTCCAGGGTCAGCGACGACCCGGGGGCAGCGCCCTCGGCGGGTTCGGCCTCCGGGCCCTCGAAGCGAAGGTCGTCGACCTCGATCACGTCGCGCCCGGAGAGGAGCAGGGCCCGCTCGAGCACGTTGCGGAGCTCCCGGACGTTCCCGGGCCAGCCGTACTGGCCGAGCCGCCCCTCGGCCTCCGGGGACAGCCGCACCCCGCGGCGGCCGAGGTCGG
>JAJDNV010000254.1 GCA_022340545.1 Acidobacteriota bacterium
GTCGACGACGTCGTATCCGTGGGTGCTTCCCGCCGCAGCCTGGAGGTAGGGAGACGCGTACAGGTGGCTCACGCCCAGACGCCGAAGGTACTCCGCGATCTGCGTCGCGCTGGAGAAGCCCCAGCCCGGCCTCAGCTGGACCCGGTAGCAGGCGATCCGCCGCTCTATCTCCATCCGGCAACACTAGCAGAATCATCCGGACACGAGGAGTACGGAAGAGCGTCGCGTGCGCGACCTTCGCCCCGAAATGCCGGTTGTCGTGCACGACTCGGAGGGCCTCGGCCGCCCCACACTCGCCGCGAGGCGGTGCCGTCGCGCATGGCCGAAGCCGGGTTCAGGGTCAGGCGGGCAGGGCGGCCCGTGGTTTCGGGTGTTCTCTGCCACGTCTTCGGAAGTCGGAGCCCGATTCCTCTCGCAAAACGGCGGGAGCGGCGGGAGGCTCGACCACGGAAACCCGCGTAAGGCCCAGCCGCGGAATCGTCACGGTCGCGGTCCTTGGCGCGATTGACCACGCGACCGGGGTTGAGATCAGCTTCTCGATCTTCTACCTGGCTCCCGTCGGGTTCGTGGCGTGGTTCGCGGGCCGCAAGGCCGGGCTGCTCCTGGCGGTGGCGGCCGCCGTCGTCTGGAGCGTCGTCGAACGACAGGAAGGTTTGAGGTTCTCCTCCTCCTTGATTCCCCTCTGGAATGCCCTCGTCCGCCTCGGGTTCTTCGTGATCACGGCCTGGCTGGTCGCCGCCGTGCGTCGCATGCAGGCCCGCGAGAGTCAGCTCGCCCGTTCCGACGCCCTCACCGGGGTGGCCAACGCCCGAGCGTTCCTCGAGGCCGTGGACCGGGAGATCGTTCGAATGCGCCGGACCGGCGCGCCGCTCACGCTGGCCTACGCCGACCTCGACCGCTTCAAGGAGGTCAACGATACGCTGGGCCACGCCGGCGGCGACGAGCTCTTGCGCATGATCGCCGTTCGTCTCACCGAGAGCCTGAGGGCCGTCGACGTCGTGGCTCGCCTGGGCGGGGACGAGTTCGCCTTGCTGCTCCCCGAAACCGGTGCGAGTGCCGCCTCCGTCGCCCTAGAGCGATGCCTGGAGGGCGTCCGGACCGCGGTTCAGGCTGCGGCGGGCACCCCCGCGGGCGTCGGCGCCACGATCGGAGCGATGGTGTTTCGCAACCCCCCGCCCTCCGCGCAGGCGGCGATCCGGGCGGCAGATAATGCCATGTATCGGGCAAAGCGCGCCGGTCGGGACCGGGTCTTCCTGACCGAGGACGCCGAGGCGGCTACGCCCGATCCTTTTTCAGGGCCACCTTCGTGAGGCCCCGCGAACAGCCTGAACGCCGCGGCGTCCGGAAGGGAGACACCGCGGACGAGCGCCCCGATGATCCCGCCGGGCACCGTTCCTCCCACCAGGACCCACGTGAGCGGCCAGAGCATCCGCCCCTCCTTCGCATAGCGCGTGACCCCGCTCGGGGTCGCGAGGACGTTGTAGAGGTGATTCGTGGCGGAGACGGCCGGGCTGGTGAAGCCAAGCACGCTCACCTGGAAGGGAAGAAGCAAGAAGGGAGGAGAAGGGGCGGCTCAAGAGACGAGACGGGGTATTCCAGGCCCACCTCCTGGCGCGAGTATAGCCAGCAGTGACACCGCCAGGCGAAGAGGAGATCGCAGGCGAGATGGCCGGCGGGGTTGACGCTGGGTGACCCGGCTGTCGATCTTCCCCCGCCACAACGGAGAGTCGGTTGGCCAGCATCTGGGCGGCGGCGATTCGACAGCCACGGTTACGGCGCCAAGAGATAATGGACCGCCCACTCTTGCCGCGACGCCACCTCGATCGTGCCCTCCACGACGAACGCCAGGTCAGTTGTGTCGAGGGGGGTGTGGCACCGCTCGGACTGGGCCGCCACGTCGAAGACGACGTCGACGTCCTGCGGCTCTCCGGCCCGGAGCGTGAAGCCGTCGGCCCGACCCTGCAGGCAGGCCGTCTTGTCCGCGGCATGAAGGAACCCGACACAGCGAAGCACCGAGCCAGTGCCCGACGGGACCAGGCGGAACGTCATCCGGAGGCGTCCGGCGCAGCCGGCAACCTCGGACCCACACCCCTGAATCGTCGCGCCAGCGGATGGCTCGGCGGCCACGAGGGCAATCACGGTCGGACCGGTCGCCCGCCCCGGCGTGACCCCCGGAAGCCCCGAGGGGGATGGAGAAGGCGTGGGCGCGATGGGCCCCGGGCCGACCGGCCCCTCCCCGCCGCAGGCGAGGGCGGCGAGCAGGACTGCCACGATCGGCACATGGGCAGCGACTCCGGATCTGCCGTCGATCGCCATCGCTCTCTCCGGGTGCGGACCCATCTTGCGATTCTCGTGCCGCGCCTGCACCGCAGACAAGAGCACACCGTTCATCTCGTGGGGCTGCCTGCCGGGGAGCGTACCCAGTCGAAGAAGGGTGTCGTCTCCCGCTCCACGCAGACCGTCGCGTAGAGGTACATGGATGCTGACCAGGTCTGCCAGTCCCGACCCGAGGGACGACCCGTCTGGGCGTTGAGCCATTCATTGAACCCCCAGTGGAGCTCGCGCTCGCGCCAGGGACGGACGGCCTCGGTCAGCGCCTCGAGCCTCTCCCGGGCCAGGCGAAGGCGTCCGGCGGCGACACACGCCGCCACGTAGAAGCCGCAGATGAAGGGCCACACCCCACCGTTGTGGTAGTCGCCGGGTCGGTTGAATCGGTCGTACCGCGGCCTCCAGTCGGGGTCCTCGGGGCGAATGTAGGGGAAGAGGCAGGGCGGCAACTCGAGGGCGAGCCCCGAGTACCAGCGGAGGAACAACGAGGCATCGTCGCCGCGTCCCGTCGCGAGGACCGGCGCCGAGGAGGCCACCTCGTTCGGCTCCGAGCGTCGGGGATCATCGACCCCTGTCGACCCGAGGGTCACGGAGTCTCCGAGGACAGGTTCGCTCCAAGTGAGCCGCGAGAGATCCATCGGTTCCTCACCGACTACCCCGATACACCTATTCACGGTACGTGCCAGACCGCCGGCTCTCCTGCGTCGCCGCTCGGACCCCCACAGATCGTTGCACCACGCGGAGTTCGTACCGGAGGGACAGGGTGCGTCTGCGCGGCGCTCCCGCCAGACGGCCCGGGCTCGCGCAAGAATCGGAATCCGCACGCCGCCAGAAACGGAAGTCGCCTTCCGAAAGTGCCTCGCGTACACTGGGACCCTCAGACGCAGGGGACACCGACATGAGGGCTCGGCGAGGACTCTCCCGGCGCTTCCCTTGGGCGCGCTGGCCAGACTCGAAGCTGCTCCAGGTCCGTATCTCTGACCTGAGGGTGGCCATCGAGGGGACGTGGCTCGAGGACTGCGTGGACCAGCTTTACTCCGAGCTGGCGGCGCGGGAGATCCGCTTCCGGCCCCACGTCTGGCTGGCCGATGAGTGGTTCTCTCCCGGCGACGTCCCCGGGATCGCCATCCCGTTCTACCTGACCCACCGGCGGCTCATGCAGCTCGAGCGGGACCAGATGCTGGACGTCGAGGGTGGGACGAAGGCTGGGTGCATGATGATTCTCCGCCACGAGGCCGGTCACGCGATCCAGCACGCGTTCCAGGTCCAGCGGCGCCGTCGCTGGCAGTCGCTGTTCGGAGCCTCGTCGAGGCGGTACCCGGGCGTGTATCGGCCGCGCCCGGGAAGCCGCCAACACGTCCAGCACCTGGACCTCTGGTACGCGCAGAGCCACCCCGACGAGGACTTCGCCGAGACGTTCGCGGTGTGGCTCGGCTCGCGCGTGGCCTGGAGGACCCGCTATCAGGGCTGGCCCGCGATCAAGAAGCTCGAGTACGTCGACGAGCTGATGCGGGAGGTCGCCGTCTCGCGTCCCGAGATCCGCTCCCGCAACCGACCCGAGTCCATCGGGAAGCTGCACAAGACCCTCGGCGCGCACTACCAGGAGAGAAAGGCTCTGTACCGGGCCCAGTTCCCCAGCACCTACGACCGCGATCTGAAGAGGATCTTCTCCGACTCCCCGCGGCATCGCCGGCGCGAGGCCGCGTCGTCCTTCCTGCGCCGCAACCGCCGGGAGCTCCGGGAGATGGTAGCCCGCTGGACCGGTCACTACCAGGTCGCGATCGACGCGGTGCTTTCCGACATGATCGGGCGCTGCCGCGAGCTGAACCTGCGTGCTGGGGGACCCGAGCGCCGGCTCAAGACGGACTTCGCGGTGCTGCTGACCGTGAAGACCATGCGCTTTCTCTACGACCAGGGACGCCGCACCTGGATCTCTCTCTGATGGATTCGGGCCCCTCGCGAGGTGTGGGGACGAGGCCGCCCAGACCTCAGAACTCCCCGGGCAGCTCCACCGGCTTCCGCGATCGCACCGCCTCCCGAGCCAGCGCGTAGGCCTCGTCGTACTGGCCGGCGACGATGTCCCAGGAGACGACGGTGTCGAGGTAGCGGCGGAGGTTGTCGCCCAGCTCGAGGCGCAGGCGCTCACTGCGCGCGAGCCGGATCACCTTGCGGCGGAGCATCTCCTTCGTGGTGAAGAGGAGCCCGCCCTCGCTCTCCAGGGTCTGGGCGGTGAGACCCTCCATGGGGGCGGTCGTGATGAAGGGCTTGTTGAGAGCGATGATGCGGGCGAGCGTGCCCGGCTGCGTCTCGTCGGTCGAGGGCAGGACGATGAAGTCGCAGACTGCCATCATCTTGTAGTAGATCTCGCCACGGGGGATGAACTCGTAGTAGTGGGCAAGCCCCTTCTGCTCCAGAAGCTGCACCTCGTTCTTCCACCTCTCGTAGTCCTCGCGGTGGGCGGGGTCACGCATGGCGCCGGCGGCCAGGAGATCCCAGTCCTGGCCCGTGCGAGCCCGGATCTCGGCGGCGATCTCTTCCCACATCGACGTCAGGATGTCCCAGCGCTTGTGGAGCGCGGCCTACTTCATCTTCAGGATTGCCCGCCACCCCGTGGCCCCCGGGAGCGGGGTCCGCCCATTGGTCTCCGAGAACCGGTCGACGACGTAGAAGACATCGGGGTCCACGGCCTTCGCCTTCCGAACGGCCTCCGGGAGGTCTGACCGGGCCAGCGTCGCGAACACGAGGCAGGTGGATGGACCCTCGACCTCGCTCCGGAAGACCCCCCGGACCCGTCCCACCTGGGACAGCGCGCCGGCCACGTCCTCTCCATGACTGGTGATGACGCGGATCACGCACTGGCCCAGTGCGAGACGACGCTCCAGGAGGATCCCCACCGCGTTCCCGGCGGCGAACCCACCCGCGTAGGCCACGACCAGAACCGGGCTCTCTCTGAGCCCAAGAATCACCTGGGAGATGGCGATGATCCAGATCAACACCTCCAAGAAGCCCAGGGCCACCGACAGCCTGATCCGGCCGTTGACCACGACGATCGTGCGCATCGTCCCGAGCGACACGTCGGCGACGCGGAGCAGGAAGATGAAGACCGCCAGCCCCCAGACCGGCAGCTGCCTACCTCCTGGCCGGAGGCAACCACGGGGCGCGTGAAGCCGGCGCCGGGTCGATCTCCTCTAGATCGTTCCCCAGTGGCCGTCGGCGTCTCTTCGGCCCCTTTCGCGGCGCGTCCAGCCCTATTTCGTCCGCCTCGTCCCACTCGACGTCTTCGGCCGAGGGCGGCGGACGCCGGCGACCCGACCGCGAACCCTTTCGCCGAGGGACTTCGTCCTCCTCGAACGGAAGCCTGGATCTCAACGTCCGTGCTCCCCGCCTGTGCCCTGGTGGATCATCGTCCCTAGTACATGTCGGCGCCGGCATCGACGGCCTTCGCCTTCTTCTTCTCGGGGACCTCCGAGACGAGGGCCTCGGTGGTGAGGAGTAGCGAGGCGATCGACGAGGCGTTCTGCAACGCGGTGCGGACGACCTTGGTCGGGTCGATGACGCCGGCCGCGACCAGGTTCTCGTACTGCTCGGTCTGGGCGTTGAAGCCTTCCTCCGCCTTCATCGAGCGCACCTTGGCCACGACGACCGCGCCCTCGTGGCCGGCGTTCTGCGCGATCTGCCGAAGCGGCTCCTCGAGGGCGCGCCGGACGATGGAGACACCAACCGC
>JAJDNV010000202.1 GCA_022340545.1 Acidobacteriota bacterium
TGGGGATCCCCGTCGCCCACGTCGAGGCGGGCCTCCGGTCGTTCGACCGCACGATGCCGGAGGAGGTCAACCGCGTGGTGACCGACGCGCTCGCCGATCTCCTGCTCGTGAGCGAGCCCGCCGGGGAGGAGAACCTGCGCCGCGAGGGGATCGCCGAGGATCGAATTCGCTACGTGGGCAACGTGATGATCGACACCCTCGTCCGGGAGCTTCCCGCGGCTCGAGAGTGTGGTGCTGCCACCACCCACGGCGTCGAGGCCGGAAGCTACGCGTACATCACCCTCCACCGGCCCTCCAACGTCGACGACCCCGAACGTCTTTCTGCCGTCCTCTCCCTCCTCGAGCGCCTGGCCGAACGGGTTCCCGTGGTGTTTCCCGTCCATCCCCGGACGCGGGCCCGTCTCGAGGCGTCCGGGCTGGACCGCCGGCTCGACTCCAGCCCCGGGATGCGGCGGTGCGCGCCGCTGAGCTACCGGGAGAGCCTCGGCCTCATGGCCGGCGCCCGCGTCGTGGTGACCGACTCCGGGGGCGTCCAGGAGGAGACGACGTTCCTTGGCGTGCCGTGCGTCACCCTGCGGCCGAACACGGAGCGCCCGGTGACCGAGCGGCTTGGCACCAACACGGTCGTGGGGTCGGATCTCGAAAAGGCCTGGACGGTGACGGTGGAAGCGCTCGACGGTCGCACCCGCGAACCGCAGCCGATCCCAGGCTGGGACGGAAGGGCGGCCGAGCGGATCGCGGAGGTTCTGGCCTCGCGCTACGGCACACCCGTCGACTGAGGAGGTCTCCATGTCGGGCTGGGAACGGGACATCGCCTTCCGCTACGCGCCGGTCGTCCTCCAGAAGGCCCACGCGGATTACTTCCGAGCCGACTACATCACGCGTGTGGACTTTGCGCACGACTGGCCCGAGGTCTGGAAGAACTGGACCGCCCCCTGGGAGAAGAAGGCCGACGGGACGTACGCGCACCGCCTGCGGGCCCACGCCTACTATTCCGTTGTCGCGACCGAGACACACTTCTTCCTCGCGTACGCCTTCTACCACCCCCAGGACTGGGCGGCCTTCTGGGGAAGCCCTGCCCGCAGCAGACCGAATCGGCCCGACCAGCACCTCCACGACATGGAGGGCTGCCTGGTCGTCGTCCCGCGGGCGGACGGCGCTGACCTCAGCGGCCGTGGTGTCGTGGGCGTGATCACGATCAGCCACTGGCACTTCTTCTCCTTCGCCGGCTGGGAGGGAGTCGACGTCGGCCTCCCCTTCAACGTGAGCGGCTGGACGGAGGACGTCGACGGACCGATCCTCGTGACCGATCGCTTCGCGCACGAGCGAGGGGAGCCGCCCTACCGCTTCAAGCTCTACGTTCAATCAGGTGGACACGGCATCAAGGGCTCGAAAGAGGGCTGGGGCGACAGCGAGCTGGTCGTCCGCTACCGGCCGACCAGGGGAACCCCCGGGGAGCCCGGCGACACCTTCACGAGGGAGGGGGACATCTGGACCCAGACCGTTCCTTACAAGCTCCTCTCCGTCTTCGATCGGGACGGGCTCTGGGCCCAGCGCGAGAACCCGGGGGTGATGCAGACGGACGACAAGGGCCGCGACACGCTCGTCGTCCGGAAGGGTGGGGGCTTCGAGCCGGGCGCGGCGAAGCCGCCCTGGGGATGGGATGACACCAACGACGCCCACAAGCCCGGGGAGTTTGCCTGGGACCCGGCCCACCTCGCGAACGGCTACTTCGCTGGACTCCGCGAGTTCTCCGGCCAGTACGTGCACAACCCCTACCTGAGGATCGTCAGGCCCGATCGTCGCTGAGAGCTTGCCCTCGCGGGTGCGGCCGGTCCTCAGATCGTCAGGACGTGCCAGCCCTTCTGCTGGAGCTCGGCCAGCATCGTCCCCGTGTACATGACGTTGATGCCGAGGCGGCTCAGCTTGTCGGAGACCCCGTACAGATCGGCGCACCCCTTGCACGCGTAGAGCTCGACGCCCACGTCCTTCAGCCCCGCGAGCTGCTCCTGGAGCTCCTCGTCCTCCGACAGCAGCTTCGCCGAGGGGCCCCACACCAGGAGGCGCACCGTGTCCATCCACCCGCGCTTCTTGCAGTTGTACGCGTACATGAAGACCATCTTCAGAGCGACCTCACGGTCGCCGCTCGTCCAGAGGAGGAGCTGCTGGCGGCCGGCCTCCTCGACCGCCGCGGGGTTCGCCCCTGTGCCCGATGCGGCATCGCCCGCCACCGCGGGAACGCTGATCAGCAACGCGGCCAGAACGCCGACCGCGACCGGAAACACCCTCGTACTCGTTCTCATGGGGACCTCCTCCTGTTCGATCGCCTTGTCCACGGGGCCGTCAGCCGCCGTGAGCTTCTGGATTCGGCTCAGCGCCAGGCTCGTCAGCGGGGTTCGGGCACACCGTCGAAGACGTCCACGACACCGGTTTCCAGAGAATACTCTGCGCCGACGACGAGTAGACCCTCGCGTTCGATGAGCCCCTCGAGGACCCGGGAGCCCTGGCGTAGCTGATTCGCGGAGGCGCGGACGTTCGCGCGAACGGCCTCACCGACGAGAGCCTCTGGGTTCTTTGGCGGGCCGCCCGCCAACAGACCTTCGACGGAAGGTCTGATGCGATCCACGATGGAGCGCAGGTTCCGCGGCGGACCTTCGTCGAGCCGCTGGAGCTCCTCCAGGGTCGCGAGGACGGCCCCGCACCGGGAATGGCCCAGAACGACGACGAGCCGGGTGGCGAACCGCTCGGCGGCGAACTCCACGCTCTCGACCTGCGAAGGGGCAACGATATTTCCGGCGACACGGATGACGAAGAGGTCTCCCAGGCCCTGGCCGAACACGATCTCGGCTGGGACCCGCGAATCAGAGCACCCCAGAACGATGGCGAGGGGCTGCTGGCCCGTCAGCAACTCGGCACGTCGAGCAGGAAAGGGTGAGTCGCCCAGGCTCTGCGTGCCGGAGACAAAACGCCGGTTGCCTGCCCGCAGGCGTGCCAGCGCCTCGAGTGCTGTCGTCCTCACCTGGCGATCATCTCCTGGAATAGATGAGCTTTGCGTCGTCGCTCATCCTGCCCCCTCTTCTGCATCATCCTCGCTACGTTCCTCGTCCACGAGGAACCGTCTCGCTCCGCGATGAACGCGAAGCTCGAAGATGTCGGGACGGGCGTAGTGACCCGCGACGTCCAACTGCCAACGGGGTCCCACGAGCTCGTGGCTCTTCACCTCGGCGTAGAGGATCCCCTCCTCTCCTTCGAGCGGACCGGTTACCACCTTTCCGTCGGGATCCACGATGAGGCTCAGACCGGGGTTGATCCAGCCTTCGATCTCGCTGAGGTAGCGGCTCTTGAAGTCGAGAGCGTCAGGGATGTCATCTATATGGAGGGCCTGGCACACTCCCAGGACGAAACACCTGCTCTCCTTGCCGATGTGGCGCATCGTCGAGACCCACGGCTCACCGCGATCCCATGTTGGTGCGACGTGAATCTGCTGCCCGGCCGCGGACAACATGTAGCGGGCCAGAGGCATGTAGTTTTCCCAGCAAATGAGCCCGCTCAGACGACCGAAGGGAAGGCGGAACACCTCCAGGTCAGCCTCCGGACCCTGACCCCACACCAGGCGCTCACCGGCGGTTGGGATCAGCTTCCGGTGCTTGCCGAGGATCGACCCGTCCGACCCCAAGTAGAGGAGCGTGTTGTACAGCGTTGAGTTACTGGCCTCAGAGTTCTTCTCGTTGACACCGATTGCGACGGTGATCTTGCAGTCACCCGCCGCCTCAGCCAAGCGGGACACAGCGGGATCCGGTATCGACACCGCGCTCTGGAAGAGCTCTGTGAACAGATTCCTCAGGGAATGGGCTTCACCCGATGGGATGAACCACACCCACAGCGGATAGCCGGAAACAAAGGCCTCCGGGAACGCCGCGAGTGTCGCGCCGGCCTTGGCCGCCTCCTCTATCAACCCGCACGCTTTCTCGATCGTCGCGTTGCGGTTCAGGAATACGGAGGACGCCTGAACGGCAGCAATCCTGAATTCGTCTACTCCCACGAGACGTCGCTCCTCTTCAGGGTCCATCCAAAACCGCAGATAAGGTGCTTGGCTGACACGTTCACCTCCGTGCCAATCTGGACCCTGTAGGTACCTCGACCGCCGACTAATCTGATCGAGTAACGGTCACTTGGCATCGTGCGCCGGCGCGACTCGCCCTGGAAGGAGCACCGACAAGAGAAGGATGAGGAGCCCACCTATGGCCGTCACGGGCTGCATCCATGACACATAGCCGATGATGCTGACTTGAACGAGAATCCAGACGAGGACGACCGCACCAGCACCCAGGGCGCTGACTCGCGCGATACGGGCCCTCGAAAGGACGCTGATGACGCAGAGCCATTCCAGGGCCCTTCCATCAACGCGCCTCGACTTGAGGCGTGGAACCTCACGATGCCCACCGAAGCGCCCCTGTTCCAAAGAGAACACCAAGCGTCACCAGGAACGCGGCGATGGCGAAGGCCGAGTTCAGGATGGCCATTCTTGCCGGCCGACGACTCGGCGAATCGGGTGGTGCGGCAGACCGGCGAAGGTCGATGAGTCCCATGAGCAGCGACACCGGAGCTATGTAGAACACGACAAGGGAGAAGACTGAAACCCCCCAGGCCCACTTGCCGAGGGCGTGTGCAGGCGGCCGACCCTCTACCTCCCGCCGATAGGCAGAGAACTTGATCGAGTTGAGAACGAGCATAGCGATGATCCCCGCTCCCAGAGCGGTGCCGAACAGGATCACGAGCCACATCGAATCGGTGGACACCTTCAGCCTCCGTTCGCCAGGTCTGCCGGACTCCGGCGGAAATGATCCAGGATGCGCTTGATCTGCGCGGTCTCGCGAACAAACATAGCATCGCCATCGGAATCTGGGGAGGTGTTCAATGAGTCTGTCGACTCACTGTCGGGGCTGCGGTATGTCGCGCCGGGAGTTCCTGCAGACGTCTGCGGTCGCGACTGGCGCCGTCGCCACTCTGGCGCAGCGCGCTGCTGCAGCCGGCGCAGGCGAGGTCGCGAGTGCCCTTGAGGTGCCGTTCGCCATCAAGCCCGTCGTTGCCGGGATGATCCACGAGAGGGCCTGGGAAGGCTCCTGCCGTTGGGGCGACCTCCCCAATCTGACCTTCGAGGTCGAGACGCGAAGGCTCGGGCAGTCCGTCGAAGACCTCAAGGCACGCCTCGCCCAGCAGCCCCTCCCGAAGGGGATCGAGACTCTAGCACCCGTCAGCATGCATTCCTGGGCCGAGGCAGGGAACCCCGAGATCATGTTCGACGACGCCCAGCTCGAGAAGCTGGCGGCCGACGACCCGCGCACGGACGCCTATATGGTTACAGCGGCGGCTGTGCCATGCCTCAAGATTGCGCGCCGCTTCAAAAAACCGGTGATCGTGGCCAACGCCCCCGGATGGGGGCTCGACATTCCTGCAGGTCTGCGCCGGGAGGGCTTGGAGGGCTACTACGTGCGCAACTGGGACGAGCTGCGCGTGCTCCTCGGCGTCCTGAGGGCCCGCAAGGCCTTTGCCGCCACCAAGCTCCTGCGCGTCACCAACTTCCCGAACACCGTTCCCTCAGGCGTCATAAGCGCGATCCCCGACCTCGACGTCCCGAAGACACTCTATGGCATGGATCACGTCACGGTGCCGTATGCGACGTTCTTCGGCGAGATGGACGCCTTCGTCTCCCGACCGGAGAACCGCAAGGCCGCGGAGGCTCTGGCCGCAGGCCTGGTGCGCAACGCCGCCAAGAACGACATGACCCTCGAGGAGCTGGCCAACTCCACCCTCTTCTTCCTCTACACGCACGACGTCATGGCGCGGCACGAAGCCAACGCATTCACGATAGAGTGCTTCGAGCTGTGCAGCTCGCTCAACCCCTGGAAGCGCCACTTCACGCCGTGCCTCACCCACGCCCTCAACAAGGACGCCGGCCTTCCCTCGGCGTGCGAGGGGGACGTCAACGCCCTCATGGCGATGTCGGCCCTGATGTATCTCTCCCGTAAGTCGGTCTACATGGGCAACCCCGACATCGATGTTGAGCAGAACGTGCTCGCCCTCCACCATTCGGACGTCGGGCGCCGCATGAAGGGCATCGATGAGGCGGACACGCCCTACGAGATCGACGCCTTCACCAAGAGCGGCTTCGGCGCGACGCTGCGGTATGACTTCAATGCCGACAAGGGGGCGCCTGTCACGGCCGGGCGCTTCTCGCCCTGCGGGCACAAGATGCTCGTGACGCGTGGTGCCGTTCGTGGGGGCAAGGGACTCGACGGGCTCGGCTGTGCACAGTCCGTCGACGTCGACATCGTGGACGCGCGCGGTCTGCTCCGCACGCAGCAGGACTTCGGCCACCATCTGTCGTTGGTCTTCGGTGACTACGTCGAGCCGCTGCGGGATCTGGGCGCGGCGATGGGATTCGAAGTAGTGCTTGTCTGACAGGGACCCGGAGACAGCGCCAGCGTCTTGCCCTGTCGCGTCTGTGGGCGGCGTACTTGTCGGCGATGAGATGCAGGTCGACGTCCCTGCTGGGGGTTTGCTCGTCGAGGAGGCTGGGGCACGGCTGGTTCCGGCAGCGGGACATGCACGCGGCGACTTGGGCCGCTCCATCGCCACTCGAGACGGTCACCTGGCCTCCAGCAGTCGGTCACGATTCCTTCGTACAAACCACTCGGCGAGGAAGGGACGGTACTCGCGCTGCAACCTCCACGTTCGCCATAGCCCTCCAGCCACTTGAAGTCGCCCAACAGTGCGATCAGGCGGCAAGGCTAGCGCGCCAGGTCGCCTTGTCAGCTTCAATGTCTGGTTCGGCGGCGCGCCCTTGCGGGCGCTACGCAGACTCCCTGTCTTTGGCTTGTCGTAGTTCGAACCCACGGAGAATCACGTATGCCACGAGTGCGACAAGAAAGAACACGAGGAGCATGATCGCCACACCCTGGACCGATCCGATGATCGTCCGGTAGACCTCAAGCGTCCATCGATCCGCATTGAGGACGACGAGCTCAGCATCCTTCGAGCGGGGTGTAATGTACTTCTCCAGCTCCCACACACGAACGCCGCTCGACACGCCCACCACGAAGATCGCGAATGTGAGGTAGCGGTGCCATGCTCCGCTGAGGTCAGCGGAAACGAGCCGACCCAGAATCTGGCTGATCGGCCTGTGGAAGAGCCAGGCGACCGCAGCCGAAGTCAGGGCGGCAATGGAAAACGTCACCAGCAGAAGGGTCAAGAACACGGTTACCTCCTGTAGAGCA
>JAJDNV010000208.1 GCA_022340545.1 Acidobacteriota bacterium
AGGTGGGGGAGGGCCAGGCGCTCGCGGAGGAGCTCCGCGCGATCTGGCACGGCGATGCGTGGCACGGACCGGCGTTGAGAGAGCTGCTCGAAGACGTCTCGTCGCGCGACGCCGCGGCCCGGCCCCTCCAGGATGGGCACTCCCTGTGGGAGCTCGTGCTGCATATGGCGGCCTGGACGGACACGTGGCGCAGACGCCTCGAGGGCCAGGCGCTGGCCGAGCCGGAAGCGGGCGACTTCCCCCCGGTTTCCGCGACCACGCCCGAGGCCTGGACGGCGTCGAAGGCTCGGCTCGCGGACGCGCACGAGAGCCTCACGGAGCGGGTGGCCCGCCTCGAGCCGGCCGAGCTGGAGGCGACCGTGCCGGGGTGTGAGTACGACGCCCGCTTTCTCGTGAAGGGCGCGATCCGCCACACCGTCTACCACAGCGGGCAGATCGCCCTCCTGAAGAAGGCCGCGGCTCCGATGGCACGCCGAAAGGACTGAGGGGTCGAGCTGAGCTTCAGTACCGCCGCGCCGGATCGACCTTGAGCCAGGGCTGCATCATGGCCCGCGCCTCGTCTCGCAGTGCCTGCCGAGTGGGCAGCGTCCGCTCGGCGACGGGGCGCTGGAGCTCCTCGTAGATGCGCGCGTCGTCGAAGCCGATGGCCTGGGCGTCCTCGCGACTGGCCGCGAAGTAGAGCGCGTCGACGCGCGCCCAGTAGGCGGCGCCCAGGCACATGGGGCAGGGCTCGCAGCTGGCGTAGAGCTGGCAGCCGACGAGCGAGTGGCTCCCGAGCTTCCGACAGGCCTCGCGAATGGCCACGACCTCGGCGTGCGCGGTGGGGTCGAGCGCGCTCGTCACCTCGTTGGAGCCCTCGGCAATCCACGCGTCGCCCCGGGCGACGACCGCGCCGAACGGACCGCCGGTGCCCTGAAGCATCGCCCGGCGACCGACCTCGATGGCCCGCTCCAGGAACTTCTGCTGCATGCCGGTCTCAGGGTGTCGCTTTTCGCCGCGAGGCGCAAGACACAGTGCCCCTGGGCATCGCCCTTGCCCTGCAGAACGGCCCCCCTCGGTGTAGCATCCGCACCATGCGTCGCCTGCTCGAGCGCGCGCCCGACTGGCTCGATCGGAAGTGGGTGCCCTGGGCCACCATCTTCCTGGCTCTGCTGCTGGTGTCCCCCTGCCTCTCGGTGGGGTGGGCCCTCGACGACTACATCCACCTCGCGCGATTGGATCCCTCGGTGGAGATACCGGGTTTCGCGCACGCGCCGCTGGACCTCTTCTCCTTCGTCTCCGGCGACCCGGACCAGCGGAGGGCGCTCAGGGAGACGGGATTCCTCCCCTGGTGGGCGGCCCCGGACCTCCGCGCGTCGTTCTGGCGGCCCCTGGCGTCCCTGACACACCTGCTGGACTACTGGTTGCGGCCCCGCTCCGCCCTTCTGGGACACGCCCATTCGATGCTGTGGTTTGCCGCGCTCCTGGCCGTGCTTCTCGCCCTCTATCGTCGGTTCCACGTGGCCTGGGTCGCGCACCTCGCCTTGCTGCTCTATGCCGTCGACGACGCGCGGGGAATGGCGGTGGGCTGGATCGCCAACCGCAACGCCCTCATCGCGGCGACCCTCGCCTTCGCGGCCCTCCTCGCCCACGACCGGGCGCGACGCGACGGGTGGCGGCTTGGCGCCTGGCTGGCGCCGGCGCTCTACGGGGCGGCTCTCCTGGGCGGTGAGGTCGCCCTCGCGGTCACCGCCTATCTGTTCGCGCACGCGCTGTTCATCGACCGGGGATCTCTCGCGCGCCGGCTGGGTCGCCTGTGGCCCTACGCCGCGCTGAGCGTGGCGTGGTTCGCGGCGTACAGGGCCCTGGGATACGGCGCGAGCGGTGGCGGACTCTACATCGACCCCACCGAGGGCCTGCCCTACCTCCGCGCCGTCGTCGAACGCCTGCCCGTGCTGCTGGCCGCGCAGGTCGGCATCGTGCCGTCCGACGTGTGGCCAGGGGTGTCCCGGTCTGCCCAGCTCATCGTTCTGGGCCTGGCCCTCGCCACGGTGACGATCGTGGCCGTCGTCTTCGTGCCGGTCCTGCGCCGGCAGCCGGTCTGCCGCTTCTGGGTGCTGGGCGCCGTGCTGTCGCTCCCGCCCCTGTGCGCCACGTTCCCCGCCGACCGACTGCTGGTCTTCGCGGGAGTGGGCGCGATGGCGGCCCTCGCCCTGCTGATGGCCGAGGCCCTCGACCCGGACACGCCACCGGCGCCGGGACGCGCGACGCGGGTGGTGGGACGCATCGTGCTCCCGCTCCTGGTGGTGACTCACCTCGTGATCGCGCCCCTGCTGCTTCCCCTCCGTGCGCTCACCATGACCCTGTCAAACAGGTTCATCGACGGAATCGACGTGTCGATTCCCCGGGGAAAGGAAGTGAGGGACAAGACTCTGGTGATCGTCAACGCCCCCCTGGACTTCCTGCCGCTCTGGTACATCCCCGCCAAGCGCGCGGTCTTGCACGTGCCCCGTCCCCGGTCCATCCGGCTTCTCGCCTCGGGCATCACCGAGATCCACCTCTATCGACTCGACTCCAACACCTTGCGCGTTCGGCCCGGGGAGGGCTTCCTGCGGGGCGAGGGCCACCGCACGCTGCGCGGGAGCTCACGCCCCTTCCATCCCGGCGACGAGGTCTCGCTGTCGGATCTTCACGTGCAGGTGGAGGAGGTCAGCCCCGACGGTCGCCCCACGCGGGCCGACATCACCTTCGACGTCCCGCTCGACGACCCGTCTCTGCTCTGGATGCAGTGGGAGGGCGCTGCCCTCGCGTCCTACGCGCCGCCCGCGGTGGCGGAGAGCGACGTGCTCCCGCCGATCGACCCGGCCGCGGTGATGAGCGGCCGCGCCCGGGAGTAGCCCGAATCCCGGAAGACCCAGCGTGCGATCCTCCCGCGGCTGGCTGGGATCTGCTGCCCACCCTCCAGAAGGGCACGAAGCTGGCGGGGTGACTCGACGCTCGTGGGGGACCGAGCTGAGGGTCTAATCGGCTCATTACAGGCGCCTTGTACGGTTTCGCTTGCATTTTCTAGACTCAAGCCTATTATTAGACTTGAGTATGGAAAACGAGGCCTCCAGCGCCACACCCCGAGGAACCCTGCGGGAGAGGAAGAACGCCGCGGTCAAGCGGGCCTTCTTCGAGGCGGCGGCGGCCCTCTTCAGAGAGAAGGGGTATGACGCGACCTCCGTCGACGAGATCGCCGAGCGGGCGGGCTACAGTCGGGCCACCTTCTTCAACCACTTCGGGGCCAAAGAGCGCGTCATCGGCTACTACCACCGCTTCTTCGCGGAGCGCGTGGAGCAACTTCTCGACGAGGTGGACCCCCAGGCCAGCCCGCTGGAGAGCATCCGTCGGACCCTCACGGCGATGGTGGGCGAGGCCGAGCGGCGCCGTGAGGACCTGAAGTTCGTCTACATGCACCGCGCCCGCGACCCCAACTACCTGGGCGGCCTGTCGGAGGCCCGGCGGGGGATCTACGAGCGGATGGCGGCCCTGGTCGGCGAGGCGCAACGACGAGGGGAGATGAGGCGCGACCTCTCCGCCAAGGAGCTCGCGGCCCACATCCTGTCGGTCTACGTGGGTTTCATGACCGCGGTGATCGTCGACGACACCCCCGGGGAGCTGGCGGTTCAGTCCGGCTGGCGCTTCATCCTCGACGGGGCTCGCGGGTCGGGCGCGGTGGGGGACTCCAGGTCATCGGGGGCGACGTGAGGTAGAACCATGAGAGCAGGGAGAACGGCCGGCGTCGTCCCGATCACGG
>JAJDNV010000219.1 GCA_022340545.1 Acidobacteriota bacterium
GACGGAGACGTCGGCGGTCGGCACCCGGAACGACATGCCGGTCAGCTTGCCGTTCACTTCGGGCAGAACCTGGCCCACGGCCTTGGCCGCGCCGGTGGTCGAGGGGATGATGTTGATGGCCGCCGCACGGCCCCCGCGCCAATCCTTCTTGGACGGCCCGTCCACCGTCTTCTGCGTCGCGGTGTAGCTGTGGATCGTGGTCATGAGACCGGTCTCGATCCCGATGCCCTCCTTGAGGAGCACGTAAACCGGCGGCGCCAGGCAGTTCGTCGTGCACGACGCGTTCGAGACGATGTCGTGCTTCTTGGGATCGTACTCGCCCTCGTTGACGCCCATCAGGAGCGTCTTCACGTCGCCCTTGCCCGGGGCGGAGATCATGACCTTCTTGGCCCCCGCGTCGAGGTGGCCCTTGGCCTTGTCGGAGTGGGTGAAGAGCCCCGTGCACTCGAGCACGTACTCTGCGCCGAGCTCCTTCCACGGGAGCTGGCTTGGCTCCTTCGCCGCCATGATGCAGCGGACCTCGTCGCCCCCGACGACGAGGACATCGTTCTCGTCTTTCGAGGGGTCGCTCTTCTTCGAGGAGACGCTGTGCTTGAAGCGACCGTGGACCGAGTCGTACTTCATCTGGTACGCGAAGTAGTCGGCGTCGGTGGAGATGTCGACCACGCCGACGACGTCGATCTCCTTGCCGAGCAGGCCCTGGTCACAAAGAGCCTGGAAGACCAGGCGACCGATGCGGCCGAAACCGTTGATTCCAACGCGGATTGCCATCTATTCGACCTCCGAGTTCACAAGCAAAGTCGCAGTCTATCCGACGCCCGGAGGGCCGTGCAACAAACACCCGTCCCATCCCCCTGAGATAGGAGAACTACCTTCCGTGACAACCATTTGACCTCGCTCATGGGGTCCACCTATCGTGCTCATGGCTGCGCCCTTCGTGGCGCGCGGACGAAGGGGGTGAGGTGCCTCGCCGCGGCTTTGGAGACGTGCTCGTCCTGTTGCCCGGTCTGACCGGGAGCGTTCTCCGCAAAGACGGGCAGGACCTCTGGGGGCCGTCCGCGGGGACACTGCTCGGCGCGGCCCTCACCCGGGGTGGCCGGCTCGGGAGCCTCGTGCTCCGGGAGGACCCGGTCGACCGCGACGACCTCGGCGACGGCGTCGTCGCCACCCGGCTCTTCCCCGACGTGCACCTGATCCCGGGGCTGTGGAAGATCGACGGCTATTCCCGGCTGGCCGAGACGCTGCGCCGCGGACTGGCTCTCGTCCCCGGACGGAACTACTTCGAGCTCCCCTACGACTGGCGCCGCGACATACGGGTTGCCGCCCGGCTTCTCGCGCGCCGCGCCCACGAATGGCTGGCCCGGTGGCGTCGCACCTCTGGCAACGAGGAGGCCCGGCTCGTCCTCGTGGCGCACTCCATGGGAGGGCTCGTAGCCCGGGCGTTCCTCGAGCTGCACGAGGGCTGGCGCACGACGCGCGCCCTCGTCTCCTTTGGAGCCCCCTTTCGGGGCTCCCCGAGCGCCCTGGACGCGCTGTGCAACGGCTCTCGCAAGGGGCCCCTCGGCCTCGTCGACCTCACCGCGCTCGCGCGGTCGTGCACCTCGGTGCACCAGCTTCTCCCGCTCTACCCGGCGGTTGACGCCGGCGAGGGCCGCCTCGTGCGCGTGACGGAGGCGTCTCTCCCGAACCTGAAGCCCTCGCGGGCGGCCCAGGGGCTCGCGTTCCACGAGGAGCTCCGCCGCGCAGTGGAGTCGCACCGTCGATCCTCCCGGTACCGTGATCGGGGCTGTGCGATCTACCCCGTCGTCGGCGTGGGCCAGGAGACCCCGCAGTCGGCGCGCCTGGTGGAGGGGCGGGTCACCATGCTCCCCACCTGGCGGGGCCGGGACCACTCCGGCGACGGGACCGTTCCCCGCGCGTCGGCGACGCCGCTCGAGAAGGGACACGAGGGCCGGGAGATGTACGCCGGGACCCGCCACGCGTCCCTCCAGAGCGCGGCCGCGACCCTCACCCACGTCGTCGGCCTCCTCGGCGGCTTCGAGATCGATGTTGACGCCTACCGGCGTGCTCGGGATGGGGTTGCGCGCGTCAGCCTGGACGTGGGCGACGTCTACTGGCGCGACGAGCCCATCTCTCTCCGCGCGCGAGCGGAGGGCCCGCACCTCCGCCTCGGGGCCCGCGTGCGTCCGGCGAGCGGGGGACCGAGCGTGCGACGCGCCCGTGGTGGATCGCGCGTCGCCCGCGTGACTCTCCGGCGGGACGCCGGTGGTGTCCACGCGGCCGAGCTCGCCCCGCTCCCTCCCGGCTCCTACCGCGTCACCGTCACCGGTGGCCGCACCGTCGAGCCCGCCGAGGACGTGTTCGTTGTGTTGCGAGATAGGCGGCCGACGGGCGGGTAGGGTGTCCGGTGCGGCGGGCGCCACCGTTGCGCGAACCTGCCGCGTGGGACATGATCCCGCGCATGTCGAGCGAGCGCGGCACCACCATTCCTGAGTTCACGCTCAAGGCCGTCTTCACCGGGGTCGTGCTCGGGATCGTCTTCGGGGCGGCCAACGCCTACCTCGGCCTGCGCGTGGGGATGACCGTCTCCGCCTCCATTCCGGCGGCGGTCATGACGGTCGCGGCCTTCCGGGTCTTCCGCGCCGACGGGACGATCCTCGAGGCCAACCTGTCCCAGACGATCGCCGCCGCGTCCACGTCTCTCGCCACCGGCGTCATCTTCACCATTCCCGCGCTCTTCCTCTGGGGCATGGTGCCGCCCTACCTGCAGGTGGTCGTCCTCGCCTTCCTCGGCGGCATCCTCGGCCTCTCAGCCATGATCCCCCTGCGCCGGCTGCTCATCGTCGAGGCCCACAAGGAGCTTCCCTACCCGGAGGGCACCGCGTGCGCGGCGGTCCTGCGCGCCACGACCGGCGGTGCGACCCACGGTGCCTGGATATTCCGGGGGATGGCGGTGGGGGCGGCCGTCAAGCTGCTCCTGTCGCTGGCCTTCCTCGTCCCGGACGAGCTGCGCCTGGCCCTCCCGGTGCTGCCCCACGGGGAGCTCGCTCTCGAGGTGGCGCCCGCGCTCATCGGGGTCGGCTACATCCTGGGCTACCGAACCGCCGCGGTCTGCGTGTCTGGCGCCCTCATCTCCTCGGTGACTCTCATCCCCCTCATTGCCTGGCTCGGGGCCAGCCTCCCGGCACCGCTCTTCCCCGAGACGGAGAGGCTCGTTTCCGAGATGACCGCGGACGACATCTGGTCACGCTACGTCCGCTACATCGGCGCGGGCGCGGTGGCCACGGCGGGGATCCTCTCCGTCCTGCGCGGCCTCCCCACGATGGCCGGGGCCTTCACCGCCGTGGTCCGGGGCGTGCGACGGGCCGGCGGAGAGGTGAGCGAGCGTGAGGTCGAGCGCACGGAGCGTGACATGCCGGCGTGGTTCGTCGTCGGCGGGATCGGACTGGTGGTGCTCGTTGCCGGCCTCGTGCCTGGCGTCTTCTCCGGCAACATGGCCCCGATCCAGCGCGCCGTCCTCGCGGCCGGGGTCGGCGTCTTTGGTGTCCTCTTCGTCGCCGTCGCGGCGAGGATCGTGGGAATCGTCGGTGTCTCCTCCCAACCGACCTCCGGGATCACGCTGGTGACGCTGCTCGGCACCGCGACCGTCTTCGCCGCCGCAGGATGGACGGACGGGGCGGCGCGGGCCGGCGTCCTCACGGTTGGGACCATCGTGGCCATCGCCGCAAGCAAGGCCGGGGACATCTCCCAGGACCTGAAGACGGGGTGGCTCGTCGGCGCGACCCCCGCCCTTCAGCAGGTCGGCCAGCTCATCGGGGCTGCCTTCGCCTGCTGGGCGGTGGCGGCGACGGTGCTGCTGCTCGGGAGCGCCTACAGCTTTGGGTCGCGCGAGCTCCCCGCGCCCCAGGCCACCCTGATGAAGACGGTGATCGAGGGCGTCCTCGCCGGCGACCTGCCCTGGGGTCTGGTGCTCACCGGCGGCGGGCTCGCCATCGGCGCCATCCTCTGCGGCGTCTCGGGG
>JAJDNV010000244.1 GCA_022340545.1 Acidobacteriota bacterium
GTCGTGGCCCGGGCCAACTTCACGAACGAGGGCGGGGCCTTCGGGACCATCCGGTTCCTGAAGAACCTCATGGGGCTCTGGATCCTCGAGGAGTGCCGCCGCGAATGGTCCGAGGGCGGGCTCTCGGTCGACTATGGAGAGCTGCTTGCGGCCGTGGCCGAGATCGACGGCGTGCCCGGCCTCGTCTACCCGGACCACCCACGCTTCTTCAACCCCGAGAACATGGGCGCGGAGCTGCAGGGAGCGCTGGCCGAGCTGGGCCAGGAGGTCACCGAGGAGCCGGCCCGCCTCGCGAAAGTCGTGCTGGACTCGCTGGCCTTCCGTTACGCCTCCGTTGTGCGAACGATCGAAGAACTCACCGGCCAACGTGTGCCCGGCATCCACATCGTGGGCGGGGGGTGCCAGAACGACTACCTCAACCAGGCGACGGCCGACGCCTCCGGGCGGCCAGTCGTGGCCGGGCCCGCCGAGGCCACCGCGACCGGGAACCTGATGCTCCAGGCGATCGCGTCCGGGGAGATCCCGTCGCTAGCCGAGGCGCGCCTGGTCGTGGCCCGGGCGGTGAAGCCGCGACGCTTCGAGCCTGCCGAGCGCGCAGGGTGGCCGGAGGCGGCCGCTCGCTACCGTGAGATCGAAGAGCGGTACGCCTGAACGTCCCGGGATGACTCGGGGCGCGGCTCAGGTTTAGACTGGCCCCCGCGCGCGGGGCGCTCCCACGACGGGCCCGCGCCACGGGGAGGTCCATCTGATGACGCGATCCGGCGACGGGTGGAGAAGGGGGGCTTCGTGAGCCGGGGGGCGGGCGCTCCAGGCCGACGTGTGTTCATCCGCCGCCTCGGCGCCTCGGTGGCCGCGTCCGTCGCTGTTCCCGCGGCGGCCCGCAGCGGCGGGCTCGCCCCGGCGGATCCCGGCGGGGGAGGAGCGACGGTCCCGGCGCAGGGGGCGTCGCCGGCAACGGAACCCGGGCTCGGCGTCGCCCAGGCGGGATGGCCCGTGCCGGACCTGGGAAGCCCCGTGGACCTGGCGCCCGCAAGCTGGATCTGGCTGCCGTCGGAGCGCACGCTCGCGGCCACGTTCGTCCTGTTTCGACGGGAGCTCGAGGTCGCGGGGACGCCGGTCTCGGCCCGGGGTTGGGTCTCTGCCGACAGCCGGTACCGTCTGTGGGTGAACGGTCGGCGCGTGCAGTTCGGGCCGGCACCGTGCGACCCCCGCCGGCTCGAGGTCGACCCGATCGACCTCACATCGGTCCTGAAGCCGGGTACAAACGCCGTCGCGGCCGAGGTCCTCTTCTACGGGCACGGTGAGGGCACGTGGCCGCTGGGCAAGCCCGGGTTCCTCTTCGCCCTCCGGGTTGAAGAGCAGGACGGGGCGGTTCAGCAGATCGTGTCCGACGAGCGCTGGCAGGTCCTCCTCGACCGCGCCCACCCGCCCGGCCAGTACAAGCGCTGGTATCTGCGCGCCCTTCAGGAGGAGATGGACGTGCGCCTCCGTCCCGAGGGATGGAACGAGCCCGGGTTCACTCCGGGCGAGGAGTGGCTTTCGCCTCTGGTCCTCGGGGGTGGCGCCGACCGCCCGGCGGCGGCCAGCGCTTACTACGAGTACCTGACCGACGGGGGTGTCGACCCCGGGACCTCCGTCCTCGTCGCCCGCGAGGTCCCGCTCGTCCGGGAGACCGCGCGCCCGGTGCTGCGACTGCTGCAATCCGGCCGCATCCATTGGCGGCGCGACCCCGACGACTGGTTCGAGTTCCGTATGCCCGGGTCGTTCGAGCTGGTCGAGGGCGCGGTGGCCTTCCCGTCGGGCGACGGCGCCTGGACTCTCGACCCGAGGCGGGGCGAGGGCGTGTGGGCGCTCTTCGAGCTCGCGGAGCAGATGGTGGGCTTCCCGTTCTTCACCGTCGAGGCCCCCGCCGGCACCATCGTGGAGCTCATGACCCAGGAGTCGCACTCCGAAGACAACCCACCCTGGCTCGACACCCACTTCCACAGCTGGTCGCGCTTCGTCTGCGGCGAGGGCGAGAGCCGGTTCGAGGCCATCGACTACGAATCCCTGCGCTTCCTCCAGATCCACGTGCGCGAGGCGTCGGGCCCCGTGCGCCTGCGCGACGTCGGGGTGCGGCGGCGCAGCTACGACTGGCCCCGCCCGCCCCACTTTCACTGTGACGAGCCACCGCTCCAGCGGCTGTTCGAGGCCTCGTTCAACACCCTCGTCAACGCTGCCCAGGAGACGATCGTCGACGGAATGGGTCGCGAGCGACAGCAGTACAGTGGCGACGTCAGCCACATGCTCCACGCCACCCGCCTGGTGTGCGGGGACTGGGATCTGGCCCGGCGCTTCCAGCACACGTTCGCCCTCGGGCAGACCCACGAGGGGTACTTCCTCGACTGCTGGCCGGCCTGGGATCGGCTCAACCGAATCGCGCAGAGGGAGGTCGGGGCAACGCCGTGGGGACCCCTGCTGGATCACGGGGTCAGCTTCATCCACGACGTCTGGCGACACCACGAGGAGACGAGCGAGATCGACATCGCGCAGGAGCTCTACCCGCAGCTCGCGCGCTTCGCCCGGTATCTTCTGGACGGCCGGGGACGCGACAAGCTGCTCCCCGTGGACGGCTGGGGTGTCCCCGCGGTCTGGATGGATGGGCCCGCCTGCTTCCAGAGGCAGCGACACAAGCAGTGCGCCTTCAACCTCTTCACCGCCGGGGTGTTCCAGCGAGCCCTCGTCCCGCTCGCGGAGCTGGTGGGGGAGACGCGTGACGCGGTGAACTTCCGCGCCTCCGCCGATGCCATCCTGAGTGCCACCGTCCGCACCTTCTGGAGCACGAAGCGCGGCCTCTTCGTCTCCAACCTGCCGTGGTTCACCGAGGAGGGAGGCGAGGCTCGCCTGGACGACCGCTCCCTCGCGACCTCGCTTCTCTTCCGCCAGTGCCCCCGGGGGAAGACGGACAGCACGGTGGCGGCGCTGGCCGAGCCCTCGGCGGAGCTCGGGCTGTCGTATCCGGCCAACGCCCATTGGCGGCTGCAGGCGTTGGCCTATCACGGCCGGATCGACGTCGTCCTCCGCGAGCTCCGGTACCGCTGGGCAGCCCTGCGCTCCGTCCTCGAGAACAACACGATCGCGGAACAGTGGGAGCCCCGGCCCGACACCACCGACCAGTGGAGCCACGCCGCGGTGTCACCCCTGTTCATGCTCTTCATGGACATCGCCGGTCTCCGCCCCGCCGCGCCCGGCTACCAGAAGGTCAACGTGCGGCCCCAGCTCGGCGACCTGCCCGCGCTCGAGCTGACCCTTCACACCGGCCTCGGGCCCATCGCCTTTCAGTCCGAGCCCGAAGGTGAGGGCCACAAGGTCTGGCTGACGCTTCCCGCCGACATGGAGGGCGAGCTCCGGCTGCCGTCGGAGGCCCCGACCGAGCTCCGACGGCTCGGCGTCATCCGCTCGCTGGGCCTGTCGCGCTACGCGCTCCCGTCGGGTGAGACGGTGACCTTCGAGGCGCCCGGGGCCTGAGCGCCGTCGCTTCGGCAGCTCTGTGCGCACGAAGAGTTGGCGGCCTGTCACCGGGACGGGGTGACCCGAGCGCAGGACAACCCTGACAATCGCTGACACTCGGGCCGCGATCGAACGGTTATCATTCGATCGCCGTGAACCGGCGCAGCCTCGTACTCTTCGGTGCCCTCGTTGGCGCGCTCCTGGTCTTCGGCGGCCTGGCCGACCACGCCCTCGTCGAGCAGGGGCGGGCCGCCGAGGTGGCGGCACGCGCCGAGGTCGGGGAGCGGGCCGAGCAGGCCGCCCAGTCCGTCCGGGCCACGCTGGCGCAGCTCGAGCAGGACCTTCTGCGTGAGCGGCCCTGGCCCGGCGCGGTTGTCGCCCGCCGCCTGGACCCCGCGTTTCTCCGGGCTCCGCGCCCCTCGGCACCGGGCTACCTGCGGCGAGCGGAGGCCGAGCTCGAGGCCCTCCAGTCTTCGACTGCGCTCTCGGGAAGCGGCCTTCCTGAGGCGCTGGTGGCGGCGGTGGCCCTCGGTCGCCCCGATGTCCGTGTGCACGTCGCGAGGCGGCTGCTGGCCGGCCTGCTGCCCGTCGACCCGGACGAGCTTCCCTACCTGGCGGAGGCGCTGGACGTCGCAGACGACGCTCGCGTGCCGTTGCTGCGATCGCGGCTCGAGCGTGCACCGCCGCCGGCCGGCCTCCTCGCGATTCCGGCCTTCCGTCGGACCCTGACCGTTCGTCAGTCGATCGAAGGCTGGGCCCGCGACGACGTCGGGGTATTGGGATACGAAGTCCCTGTGGAGCTGCTCATCGAGCGGGCCGGCGTCGACGATCACACCTGTCTTTCCGAGGCGTCTTCGGGCGCCGCACGGACGATCGACGTTGACGACATCGACGGCCTGACGCTGAGCGTGACCCCTCGAGAGCCGGCGCGCCTCCGTCTCCGGAGCCTGCGGGTGCTTCTCTGGGGGGCCGTGCTCGCATCGCTCGTCGGCCTCGCCGGCCTCCTTCGCGGGCTCCAGCGCGAGGCGAGGGCGGTGGAACGGGAGAGGGCCTTCCTCGCCGGGGTCACCCACGAGCTTCGGACGCCTCTCGCTGCCATCCGCCTCTTCGGCCAGCGGCTCGCCCATGGGCGCGGGGACGCGAGGGAGTACGGCGCGATGGTGGCGCAGGAAAGCGAGCGCCTGGAGTCGCTCGTGGAGCGTGTGCTGGCCCTCCCGCACCGCCACGAGGGGCTGTCGGTCTCGACCCTGGACCCGTCTGAGCTCGTGCGCTCGGTGGTCCGCCTCGCCGCCGCCCGTGCCGAGCGTCGGCGGGTCACCCTCGAAACCGAGGCACCGGAGCTGCCGAATGTCCGATGGGATGGCGAGGCGGTCCGGCAGGCCCTCCTGAACCTCCTGGACAACGCCATCCAGCATGGCCGGGAAGGGGGACGGGTCGAGGTGCGCGCGGCCCACGCCGACGGCGTCGTGAAGCTCGCGGTCGCGGATGATGGCCCGGGCATCGGGAAGCGGGATCGCAAGCGCATCTTCGGTCGCTTCGAGCGCGGGGCGACCCCAGGCTCCGGGACCGGCCTGGGCCTCTATCTCGTCGACCGCGTGGCCCGCGCCCATGGCGGCCGGGTCGATCTGGTGACGGAGGAAGGAGGGGGCTCGACCTTCACGCTCGTCCTTCCCGCGCAGGTCCCCGAAACACCTTCTTCCACGAAGGGGTGGGACGCACGGTCATGAGCCCTCGCCTGCTCCTCGTCGAGGACGAGCCGTCGCTGGCGCGCGGTCTCACTGACAGCTTCCGTGACGAAGGGTATGAGGTGCGCCACGTCGGGCGGGGCGACGAGGCGGTCGCTGCCGTTCGGGAGTTCCGTCCCGAGGTCCTCGTCCTGGACCTCATGCTACCGGGGCGGTCCGGCCTCGACGTCCTTCGAGAGCTTCGGGAGGGGGGCGATCCGGTGCCGGTGCTCGTCCTGACCGCAAAGGGGGATGTCGTCGATCGGGTCGTGGGCCTCGAGCTCGGGGCCGACGACTACCTTCCGAAACCCTTTGCGGAGCGCGAGCTCCTGGCCCGGGTGCGGGCGCTTCTGCGGCGAAGCTGGAAGCCGACCGGTCCCACGGAGCTGGCCGAGATCGTCGTCGCCGGCATTCGCTTCGACTTCCGCACCCTGATCGCCAGTGGGCCCGACGGGCCGCTCGATCTGACAACACACGACGTTCTCGTCCTCCGGGTCCTGGCCGAGCACAGGGGAGAGATCGTGCCCCGCATCGACATCGTGGAGGAGGTCTGTGGGCTGGATTCGGAGGCGACCCTCCGCACGGTGGACAACCACATCATGGCCCTGAGGCGCGCCCTCGGCGACGACCCACGCCGGCCCCGCTTCCTGCTCACGGTGCGGGGGGAGGGCTATCGCCTGGCACCGGCTGACAGTTGCTGACGGGTGCGTGACGTGCGGAGCCTCCTGCCCGACTACGTTCTCCCTGGCGTTTCCATGCGTGAAGGGAGGTCGAGATGAAGACCAGCAGAACTCGACAGACGGCGATGCTCGTCGCATTCCTCGTCGGGATCTCCGCGGGTGCGGTCGGCGGTGAGAACTGGCGACGGCTCATGACGGAAGGGAAGCTCGACGCGGATCTGGGCAAGCACGACGAGGCGTCCGCATCCTTCCGGGCGATTGCCGAAGACGAGGGTGCCCCACCGTCTCTCCGCGGGGAGGCGCTGGTGCGGCTCGGCCTGGCCCGGAGTGCCGCCGGCGATCCGGAGGCCGGCGCCGAGGCCTTCCGTACCGTCCTGGGCGACTACGCCGGCGACCCGGAGGCGATGCACTTTCTCACCCGCGTCGTCGCCAGCGGCGTCCCGGGCAAGATCTGGGTCGACTTGAAGGAGCGGTTTGAGGAGCTTCTCCGGACTGCCCGCGTCGTCTCTGTCGAGGAGCTCGGTCCGGGGATGATGTCGAGAAAGGTGGAGCTGAGACAGGACGGCGTCGAGCTGAGCGCGGTCTGGAGACACTTCTCCGCCGCGAAGAGTGGGGACAGCTACATCTATGAGGCCGCGGCCTACGAGATCGACAAGATGCTCGGCCTGGACATGGTCCCACCGACCGTCGTACGGACCCTCGAGGACGAGGACGGCACACTGCAGCTCTGGGTCTATGGGTGCAGAGCCGTGAACCCATCCGCGAGTGAACACCCCCCCCGCGCCGCCGAGTGGAGGCGACAGTCCTACCGCATGAACGCCTTCGACTACCTGATCGCCAACCGTGACCGGAACCGGGGGAACATCCTCGTCGATCCGAAATGGGAGATTGTGCTCGTCGACCACACGCGCGCCTTCTCTTCTGATCCTGCCGTGATCTCGCAGGACCGGGGCGAGCCTCCGGAGCTGCCCGATCGGTTCGACCGCCAGCTCGTCGAGAGATTGCGCGGGCTGGGTCCTTCGGAGTTCCAGACCCGCATGAAGGGTCTCCTGACCGAGGTGGAGGCGAACGTCTTCCTCGCGCGCCGCGAAGAGCTGCTGGCGCATGTGGAGAAGCTCCTGGCCGAGAAGGGTGAGGAAGCGGTCCTGTTCTGATCCCAGCTCGTGGGGCGGCGCCGGATCGAATCAGGCGGCGATGGCCTGCGAGTGGGCGGCGGCGGGAGTGGGCGGGGCCGGGGCCAGCGCCCTCGCCGCCAGCAGCACGAGGGCGATCCAGAGCACATCCGCGAGCAGGAGGTGGACGATCTGCATCCAGACCGGCGCGAGCAGGATGAGGTTCAGCATTCCGGCCCCGAGCTGGGCGAGCGCGAGACCGGCGACGGCCCAGGCCCAGCGCCGCGTCCCGCTGTCTTCGATGGCCTGCAGGACGCGGGCGGCAGCGAAGGCCACCGCGAGGGTCCCCGCCACCGCGATCAGCGGATGCAGGACCCGAAGGCGAACGAGGATGGTTGCCGTGGGTGAGAGGTCCTGGGCGAGGCCGGCAAGCAGCGACTGCGCCGGGTAGAGGGTGTCGCCGAGGGCGGCCACCGCCCCGCTCTTGCCGACGAGGAGCAGGACCAGGAAGGCCAGGCCGAAGACCCAGCCGTCCCGTCTGAGGAGGTCCCTCCGGAGGGGGGCGTCTGTGCCGCACCAGTGGGCGGTCAAGGCGAGCGCGGCGAGGAGCATGAACGTGTTCGCGAGGTGCCCGGCCATGAAGAGAGCGCGCGCCACCGACTCGTTCTCGGCCACGAGTCGAAGAAGGACGAGCGCGGCCCCGACGCCGGCCTCGGTGAGGATGAAGAAGACGGACGCCATCGCCGCCCAGCGGGCCGGATGCCCTTTCGGTCGCTCCCGGAAGACCCACGCCGCCAGGGCCAGCACGAGGAGAAGCGCCACCCCACTGGTGAGGCGGTGGGTGTACTCCACCATGGTCTCGAGGAGCGGCGCCCGCGGGACGACCTCGCCGTTGCAGAGGGGCCAATGGGCCCCGCAGCCGGCGCCGGAGCCGGTGGCCCGCACGAAGGCGCCCCAGAGGATGACCGCCACCGTCCAACCGAGGGTCAGCCAGGCGACGCGTGTGAGGCGATTCATGGTCTCGTCCCGGCTCAGCGGCCTCCCTGAGTCTCTCCGCTAGTCCTCGATCCGGTCTCTCCAGGTCTTCTTCAGGACCCAGCTCAGGCCTACGAACAGGAAGGCCGAGATCCACATGCCTTTCCAGTTCTTGAGGACCATGTAGAGGGGCATGGTGACCAGCGTCATCTGCCAGACCATGGCCAGGACGACGTTCAGCGAGTCCCAGCCGAAGTTGCGGTTGGGCTGGAAGGAGGAATCCTCCGCTTGCACCTTCTTCAGGATCGGGCCCCAGAAGCCCCAGGGGCGGACCGTCTTGTAGAAGTCCTTCAGGACATCGTCGGGCTCCGGCTCGCTCCAGAGGCTTCCGAGCACACAGGCGACCACCGAGACGAGGAGGATCCACGGGAAGCCCCAGAGGGGGTGCAGATCGGGGGCGATCTTCGGCATGGCCAAAGCCGCGGCGATTCCGACCAGCATGCCCCAGAAGTAGCCGAACCCGTTGAGCCGCCACCAGTGCCACTTCAGGACGTTGGCCGCTGTATAGCCTCCCCAGAGGCCGTTGACGATCCACTGGGTGACCGAGTTGATGGAGGCGGTCTGCATCCCGAAGATGATGCCCACCACGAGAATGACGATCTGGGCGATCCAGCTAGCGCCCACGTAGTGCCGGGCCGAGCCGTCCTTCTTGATGTAGCGCTTGTAGAGGTCGTTGACGAGGTAGGCGCCGCCGGCATTCAGGGTGGCCGAGAAGGTCGACATGAAGGCGGCCAGGAGACCGGCCAGGAGAAGGCCGAGGAGCAGCGGGGGGATCTTCTGCTTGATGACCCACGGCAGGACCATCTCGAAGTCGGGGGCGGTCATCCCGGCGAAGGTGGGGCTCATGAAGTGGAGGGCGAGCACGGTGATGCCGGCGATCATCCACCAGCGCGGCATGAGGGCGGCGGAGACCACCGCGCTCATGTAGGAGGCCTCACGGGGGTTCCTGGCGGCCAGGATCCGCTGCATGTCGTAGTTGGGGGCGGGGCCGGCAATGGAGACGAGGATGCCCTTGAACAGCATGGCCATGAAGAACAGCCCGAAGATCGAGTAGCCGTCGACCTCCACGTTGTTGGTGAGGGCGGGTATGAGCTCCGACCAGTCGAGGCCGAGCCGCCAGGTCACCCAGATGTTGCTCCAACCCTCGGGCACCACCGCCGCGATCTGCTCGGCGCTCACGTCCTTCATGGCGATGAGGGCGATGGCCAGGGAGCAGACGGCCATGATCACGAACTGGGCCACGTCGGTGAGGACCACGCTGATCATCCCGCCGAGGAGCACGTAGACCGCGGTGACGACCATGATGAGGATGCCGTAGGTGTTGGGGGACCAGTCCCACGGCAGGAAGGAGGCGGTGAACTTGCCCATGCCCTGGAAGTCGTAGGCGATGAACCCGATGACGCTCACCAGGGCGAAGACCACCACGATCATCCGGCTCAGCTCGCCCCCCCGGCCCTCACCGAAGCGGGTCGTGATCCACTCCGCACCGGTCAGAACGTTCGACCGCCGGATCCAGTTCGCGAGATAGACGGCCAGGAAGACCTGGTTGAAGGTCGGCCACAGCCAGGGCAGCCAGATGCCCTTCCCGCCGTACACGAAGATGTTGTAGACGAGCCACATCGTCCCCGTGATGTCGAACATCGCGGAAGCGTTGGAGACGCCCAGGATGTACCAGGGCAGCTCATTCCCGGCCAGGAAGTACGAGTCGAGGCCGCGGGAGGCCCGGCGGACCACCGCCACCCCGATCCCGATCATCGCGATGAAGTAGAGGATGAGGACGGTGACGTCGACCGGGTGCCAGCTCGGTGCGAAGTCCATGCCGTTGGTCATTCGGTCCTCCGAAAGGGCCCGGACGGGCGGCGGCCGCGACGGCGTTCGCGCAAGCTTATCCGCGCCCGCGCCCGTGTCAATTGGGGGAGACCGCTTGGGGGAGACCGCTCGAGCCGCGCTGATCGACGACCCCCTGTCCCGAGCAGGAGTCAGCCGCTGCTCACGGGCAGGTTCATCCGGCGCAGCAGGTCCTGGAACCGCGGGTCGGAGCGCAGGGGGTCGAAGAGAGGCAAGACACCGGCGTACCCCATAAAGGGGTCGTGGATCTCGAAGGCCCTCTCGTACCACTCGATGCTCCTGTCGTGGTCGCCGGCCCACATATAGAAAGCGGCGATCTGCCCGGGCCTGGCCCATCGGTCCGGGACCCCGGACTCGTACCGCGCCACGAGGAGATCCGCAGCGCGCCGCATCGCGCCCTCGTAGCCGGCTTCCGCGAAGCCCTGGTCCAACGCGGCCAGTTTCTCGGGGTCGCGGCCGAACGTCTGGTCGCCGGCGAAATCCTCCCGCACCATAGCCAGGTGCTCGTCACGCATCCCCTTGGAGAAGAAAACGCCAGCGAGCGCACCCTTGGCGGATACCATGCCGGGATCCATTGCCAGCGCGGTGCGGGCCGCGGCCAAGGCGTCGTCATAACGCCGGGCGCCGCTTAGGACCATCGCGTACAGGCTGTGGTAGAGCGCGTTGAACGGGTCCAGCTCGATCGCGCGCTCACTGTGCTGAACGGCCTCGTCGATGCGCCCCATGATCAGCAGGTTGTGGGCGAAGGCCGCGTGGGCACTGGCGAGGTTAGGGTCGATCTCGAGGGCGCGCCGGTACTCCTCCTCGGCGGCGGCCCTGTCCCAGTCGGTCATTCCCCTTGCCAGGGCTAGTGCTGCGTGCGCTCTCGCGGAGCCTTCGTCCAGCTCGATGGCCCGCAGCGCCGCCGTCTTCACCTTCGGCCCCCCCTCATCGGGCGGAGCAAGACCAATCTGTTGGCGGACCGCCCAGACCCACGCGACTCCCGCGTAGGCCTCTGCGTAGGACGGGTCTTTCTCGAGCGCCAGCTCGAAGTAGCGCTGCGCCGTGTCGAGATCCTCCGGCGCAAACGCCTTCCAATAGAACGAGCCCTTGAGATAGGCGTCATAGGCCTCGGGATTGACGGGACGGGCCTCCGCCAGGCGACTCGTCTCCTCCGGTGTCAGCGCCCCCTGGAGCTCTCCGGCGATCGCCCGCGCCACCTCAC
>JAJDNV010000245.1 GCA_022340545.1 Acidobacteriota bacterium
GCGTCCCCGACGGGAGATCTCCCCCGACGCGCCCGCCAAAGGCGAGCCCGTCGACGTGATCTTCCCCGCCCGCGCGTCGGGCCCGGTGGTGGCCGAGGGCGAGGGTGTGCGCGTGGTTCTGCGCCCGCGCGGCGCCCGGCCGGTGCGGGCCCGGGTCGTCGACGGCAAGCTGGCTTACCTCGGGGTCTACCCGGAGACGGACTCGCTCCACATCGTCGACGACGAGTGGACGGAGGAGTACCTGTATCTGCGGAGCGCTGATGCTCCCGTCCGCTTCGAGTACGACGTGCTCGAGACGCACGGTGCCTCGAGCGTCCTGATCGAGGGCGGCCAGGTGTCCTTCCGCAACGCCGAAGACCAGGGCCTCGTGATTCTCGGTCCCGTCGTCGTCGACGCCGCCGGGCGCCGGAGCGCCACCGCGGCTCGCTGGGAGCTCGGAGAGGAGGCAGGCCGTCTCGTGCTCCATCTCGACCCGACCGGCCTCGAGTATCCGCTCATCGTGGACCCGACCTGGGTCGCGACCGGGAGCCTGAACCTCGCGCGCGGCTTCGGCGTCGGGATCCTGCTGCAGAACGGCAAGGTGCTCGAGATGGGCCGCGAGGCCCAGGCGGAGCTGTACGACATCGCGACTGGCACGTGGAAGCCTACGGGACCGGGTTGGCCCGGCCACGGGTACTTCGCGGCCGTCCTGCTGCGCGACGGCAAGGTGCTCACCATCGGGGGCGAGGACATCACGGCCACCACGACCCTCGCCGAGTGCTCCCTGTACGACCCGGTTGCCGACACGTGGATTCTGACGGCGAGCATGAGCACGCCCCGCAAGAATCACACCGCGACGCTCCTCGACGATGGGCGCGTCCTCGTCGTGGGCGGAGAGGACGCCGGCATGCTCGACACGGCCGAGATCTACGACCCGGTGACGGCCACCTGGAACTCGACCAACAGCCTGACCGCCGGTAGGAAGACTCGGCATACGGCCACGCTGCTGCGCGACGGGCGCGTGATGGTCGCCGGGGGGTGGTCGTCCACGGGGATCACCCCCGTGACCGAGATCTATGACCCGGGGCCCGGCACCTGGACCCGGGTTGCCGATCTCCAGACGGAGAGGATGGAGCATTCCGCCACGCTCCTTCCGGATGGGACCGTCCTCGTGGCCGGGGGACAGGACGGTGTCTTCCAGCCCCTCACCTCGGCGGAGATCTTCGATCCCTTTGCCGGCCCCCCCACCTGGACGACGTCTCCCGCGAACCTCGCGGTCGCCCGATACGATCACAGCGCGACGCTACTCCCCAACGGTCAGGTGCTCGTGGTGGGCGGCCGCGCGGTGAGCCCGCTCAGCACGGTCGAGGTCTACGACCCGGGCCCCCCGGCCACGTTCACGGCCGGTCCGAACATCAGCACCGTCCGCTGGCTTCACTCGGCCACCATGCTGCCCGACGGGCGCGTCCTCGTGGCGGGGGGGTTCAACACCACGGTTGCCCTCGCCACCGCCGAGCTCTGGGACAACGACATCCCCACCTGGACGGGGGCTCCCGCCGTGCCCAACATGAACGCCGCCCGGTACGACAACACGGCAACGCTCTTACGGGACGGCCGGGTGCTCGTCGCCGGCGGATACCAGGAAGATACGGCGGAGGTCTTCGACCCGAAAGCGGGTCCCCCGCCCACCTGGACACCCACCCTCAACAACATGAGCCGGCAACGGTGGCGTCATTCGGCGACGCTGCTCCTGGACGGGCGGGTCCTCGTCGCGGGCTCGCGGGCCAACTCCGCGGCAGAGGGCACGGCCGACCTGTACGATCCCGGGGCCAACACCTGGTCCGCCACCGGCGACCTGAACTTCGGTCGCAGCATGCACACCGCCACCCTGCTGCCCAACGGCGAGGTGCTCATCGCCGGCGGTTACACCAACACGAACGCCGTCTACCGCAGCGCCGAGCTGTTCGATCCCTGGACCGAAACCTGGACCCCGACGACGAGCCTGATCGCGTTCCGGGTCCTGCACGCGGCCACGCTTCTCCGCGATGGACGCGTGCTCGTCACCGGGGGATTCGACGGTTCCGTTCTCAATACCGCCGAGCTCTATGAGCCATCCGGCGGAACGTGGACGCTGACGGCCGGAACGATGACCCAGCCGCGAGACGGCCATACGTCGACGCTGCTCCCATCGGGGAAGGTCCTGATCGTGGGAGGCACGGTGAGCCCGAACACCGCCGAGCTCTTCGACCCCACGACCGGGAGCTTCACCCCGACCGGCAACCTCAACGTGGCCCACGACTCCGACTTCACCGCCACGCTCCTCACCAACGGGAGGGTGCTGGTCGTGGGCGGCTCGGCCAACCCGCAGTCGGCCGAGGTGTACGACCCGGTGACCGGCACGTGGACGGTCGCCCCGAGCACGATCGGGGAGCGGGCGGCGCACGCGGCCTCCATCCTCCCCGACGGGCGGGTGCTCGTGGCCGGCTCGCTTCCCATTGGACCGACTGCCGAGATCTACGACGTGGGCCGGGGTGAGGACCCGACCTGGCGGCCGGTGCTCGCAACGGTCACGGACCCGCTGGTGGACGGGGCCCCGCTCGTGGCCAGCGGGAGCCAGTTCCAGGGTATCTCCGAGGCTTCGGGCGGGCTGGGGTACATGAACTCGTCGTCGAACTACCCGCTCGTCCAGGTTCGCCGGCTGGACAACGAGGACGTCCACTGGCTCTTCGTCGATCCGTCGGCGGGCTGGTTGGACACCAAGTTCACGTCCCTGCCCCTGGCCGGCCTCGCCCCGGGGCCCGCGCTGGTCACGGTGTTCGCGAACGGGATCCCGAGCGACTCCCGGCTCGTCACCAGCGGGTGCACGCCCCCGGTGATCACAGCCCAGCCGACGGACCTCAATGTCTGCCTGGGTGCGCCCGCGGTCTTCTCGGTGGGCACCTCGGCTTCTCTCCCCTCGTTCGAGTGGCGGAAGGGTGGCATACCCCTCGTCGACGGCGCCCCCATCTCCGGGGTGTCGACGTCGACATTGACCATCAACCCGACCGCCCTCACCGACGCCGGCACCTACGACGTCGTGGTCTCGACATGCAGCACGACGAAGACCCTCTCCGCCCCGGCGGTCCTGACCGTGTCCAACGCCCCGAACCTCTCGAGCGTCACCGTCAGTCTCGTCTCGCCGCCGGACACCGTGTGCACGACCTGCGTGGGGGGGACGATCGAAGCGTTCCCCACCGACGGCGGGGTCGTCACGCACGAGTGGGGATACCGGATGACGTCCGGAAGTGGCCCGATCACCTGGATGCCCGGCAAGACCGGCAAAACCTACGAGATCAACGGCTCCGACTTCCCCGGGCCCGGGACCTACTACGTCGCCGTCCGGACGACCCCCGCCTGCGGCCTGCCGCTCGAGTCGTCCAACGACGTCCCGGTGACGGTCGTACTCTCCCCACCCGGGGACGATGTCGAGTTCTTCACCGTGACGTCACGGAACACCCAGAACGTCCTCGAGTGGGTGAATCCCGCGGCCTTTGGCCTCGTGCGGATCCTCTACAACGAGGGCGTCACCTGCACCTTCCCCACGGACCCGCTCGGCCCGGGGACCCTGCTTCCCGTCCCGCCGGGCACCCCCGGGGCGCGTGACGGCATCCCCCACAACGGCCTCACCAACGGCCGGACCTACTGCTACACGATCTTCACGGACCAGGGGGGCGGGGGCTACTCGGGCGGGCGATCGAACAGCGGGCGGCCGATGGACACGTCGGGCCCGGTCAAGTGGGCCTTCTCCACCGGTGTCTTCTCCCTCACCGCTCCCACCGTGGGCTACACCAACGTCATCGCCACCTCCAATGACAACGTCGTCCACGCGATGGAGCGGGGCCTGGGAGGCGGCGAGTGGCCCCTCCCCTGGCTCCCGAAACCGGTCGACGGGCCGATCCAGTCGCGTTCGCCCATCGTCCCGA
>JAJDNV010000248.1 GCA_022340545.1 Acidobacteriota bacterium
TTCGCATGGGGCTCCCTCCCGGAAGACCACAGGGCGTATCTGCTTCCGTGCCAGTACCCTACCAGACGCCCGGGGCCGGGACGAGCCGCTCACGGCCCGCCATTCGTCGAACCCGAGGGCCCGGGCCCACGTAGTGTCTGGTGAGGCCCGCGGCCTCGGGGAGGGAATCGTGCCGAAGACGCTCGTCCGGGACACCCGTCACGGTGTCATCGGCGGCGTGGCCGCCGGGTTCGGGCAGTACCTCGACGTGGACCCCGTCCTCGTCCGCCTGGCGTTCGTGCTGCTGTTCTTCGCCAACGGCTTCGGCCTGCTGGCCTACCTCATTTGCTGGGCCGTCATCCCCCGGGTGGACGCCGCCGCCCCCACCGTCAGCCCCCCGGCCACCGCCGCGGCCGGACAGGGGTACGAGACCGTGCGCGAGGCAGGGGCCCGTGTCGCCGACGAGGTCCGTTCCGCGGCCCAGGGTGTGCGATCAGCGGCGGCAAACGTCCGCCTGTCCGCTCCCGAGCCGGCGCGGGCCCAGGCGGTCGTGGGCTCGGTCCTCGTGGTGGGCGGGGCGCTGCTGCTCGCCGACAACCTCGGATGGCTGCGCTGGCCCTACTGGGCCAACGTCGGGACCCTCTGGCCCCTGCTCCTCGTGGGCCTCGGCATCGGCCTGATCGTCAAGTCCCAGCGCAAGGCGACCGCTTGAGGACTCCCCTGGAGCCTCAGGGGGATGACGCCCACGGCGAAGCCGACCCGGCTGGCAGTCGGAATTCAAACGTGCTGAATCGCTCGTCTCGCCCGGTCCGGGGCACACCTCGCCCCCGCCCGCTTCATCACGTGAGCGGCGACTCGGCGGCCCTGATCGCTACCCTGTGATGCGGAGCGCGAGCGCGTGCTCGCTGGGCCGCTCCGCCGGCAACCGGACGTGGAGTCCGTCTCCGTCACGGCTCCACTGGAGTGCTTCCTCCGAGCCGAGAAGGCTCACGTGTCCCACCTCACCCTCGTAGTGGGCCGCCCCGGTGGCCAGGGAGCGCACGCTCACACGGCCGTTCTCCGGCCAGGCCAGGGCGATGGCGTAGAGCGCCCCCTCGCGCGTCGTGAAGCGGATGTCCTCCGCGGTGAAGGCCTCTCGCTTGGTGTCGCCAAACGGGCCCTCCACGACCGAGGTCGGTCCCTCACCAAAGATGGCGAACGGCCGCGTCCCGTAAATGGCCTCGCCGTTGACGTCGAGCCACGCACCGATCTCGCGGAGCATCTTCTCCTCGGGCTCGGGGATCGTTCCGTCCGGCTTCGGCCCGATGTTCAGGAGGAGGCTGCCGTTCTTGCTGACTATGTCCACCAGGTCGTCCACAATCGAGTCGACTGTCTTGTACTGGTGGTTCTCGACGTAGCCCCAGGAGGTCTTCGATACCGAGGTGTCCGTCTGCCAGAAGATCGGGCGGAGGTCGGCGAGCTGGCCTCGCTCGATGTCGAGGACGCCGGCGGTATCCGGAAACGACTCCCCGCCGTGCTTCTTGTAGTTGATGGCCACGCCCTTGCCCCACTCCACCCCGCGGTTGTAGTAGAAGGCGGCGAAGGTCTGGAGGTTCGGGTGGAACGCGGGCTGAGCGATCCACCAGTCGAACCACACGAGCTGCGGCTGGTACTTGTCCACGAGCTCCACGGTGCGGGCCAGCCAGTCGTCGAGAAACTCCTGGTCGGGCGGCTCCGACTGGTCCTCGGCCTTCTCCCGGCTCCGAGCGGGACCATAGAGCCCGGCGTAGCGGGGGTCTTTCACATCGGAGTCGAAGGTCATCCCCTGGTCGAAGAACCACCAGTGCTCGGCGCGGTGGGTTGAGAGACCGAAGACCAGGCCCTCGGCCCGGACCGCTGTGGCCAGCTCGCCGACGACGTCGCGCTTCGGGCCCATCTTCGCCGCGCTCCACTCCGTGAAGCTGCAGTCGTACATGGGAAAGCCGTCGTGGTGCTCGGCCACCGGCACGACGTAGCGCGCCCCGGAGGCCTTGAAGAGCGACGCCCACGCCTTCGGGTCGTACCTCTCCGCCTCGAACATGGGGATGAAGTCCTTGTATCCGAATTCGTTCTGCGGGCCCCAGGTCTCGACGTGGTGTGCAAACTCCTTCGTGTCGCTCTTGTACATGTTGCGGGGGTACCACTCGTTGCCGAAGGCGGGCACCGAGTAGGCGCCCCAGTGAATGAAGATGCCGAACTTCCCGTCGACGTACCAGTTCGGGGCCTCGAAATCCTCGAGAGAGACCCAGTCGGGGGCAAAAGGCCCCTGCCCGGCAACGGTCCTGGCCTTCTGCACCGTCGCCTCGACTGTGGGGACCGCGTCTTCGGCGACCGGCTCCGAAGACGGACCGGAGCAGGCGCCGAACGACAAGACCGCTGCAATGATGAGGACGAGCAGAGCCGTCGCAGATCCTCGGGTCGGCATTCTCGTGTCTCTCATGGTTCCTCCTCTCCGGATGGCGGATTCTGTCACAGCGTGACCGGCCGGTCTCACCATCACAGCCGGCCAGGGTGGGGCTCAGCGCCCCACGAGCACGACCACGGATCGTGGACCCGCCACGTAGGCCGCCGGGGAGGGCAGCGGGGGCTCGCTTCCCGGTTCGACCACGTCCGCGCCCGGCTCGCGGCTCGTGTCCACGAAGCGGCGCCAGCGTCGCGGGGACGGCAGGCCCGGCAGCTCGAAGCGACGCGGCTCCCAGTGGGCGTTGGCGAAGAGGTAGATCGGCTCATCTCCCTGGACGCCCTCGAGGTGCATCCCCAGCGCGCACGACTCCCCATCCCAGTCGGGCTGGTCGAGCTTCGTCCCGTGCCAGGACAAGGGCGACCGCGTCTCGTCCTCGAAGAAGACCCGGCGGCGGAGGGATCGGTGGGTCCGGCGAAACCGGATGAGCCGGGAGACGAAGTCGAACAGCTCTCGGTTCCTCTCGAGGAGCGACCAGTCCACCCAGGAGATGCCGTTGTCCTGGCACCAGGCGTTGTTGTTGCCGCGCTGGGTGCGGCCGATCTCGTCGCCCCCGAGAAGCATGGGCACGCCCTGCGCGAGAAGGAGCAGCGTGAGGAGGTTGCGCATCTGCCGCGCCCGCAGGCCATTCACCTCGTGGCTCGCCGTTGGTCCCTCCTCTCCGCAGTTCCACGAGAGGTTGTCGGGGTGTCCGTCGCGGTTCTGCTCGCCGTTCGCCTCGTTGTGCTTCTCGTCGTAGGAGACGAGGTCGGCCAGGGTGAAGCCGTCGTGGCAGGTCACGAAGTTGATGGAGTGCCAGGGGGCCCGTCCCGAGCCGCGGTAGAGGTCGGGGCTGCCCGAGAGCCGGGTGGCCAGGGTGCGGGTCATCTCCGGATCGCCCCTCACGAAGCGACGCAGGTCGTCCCGGAACTGGCCGTTCCACTCCGCCCACCGCCCCCAGCTCGGGAAGCTCCCCACCTGGTAGAGCCCAGCCGCGTCCCACGCCTCGGCGATGAGCTTGACGTGTGCCATCACCGGATCGGCAGCGATCGCCTCGAGGATCGGAGGGTTCGGCAGGACCTCGCCATCGCGGCCCCTTCCGAGGATGGCGGCGAGGTCGAAACGGAAGCCGTCCACGTGCATCTCCGTCACCCAGTAGCGCAGCGCGGCCAGGATCTGGTGGCGCACCACCGGGTGGTTGCAGTTCATCGTGTTGCCACAGCCCGAGTAGTTGAGGTAGCGCCCGCTCTCCGCTTCGAGAAGGTAGTAGGTCGGGTTGTCGAGGCCCCGCCAGCAGAACGTGGGGCCCCGCTCGTCGCCCTCGCCGGTGTGGTTGAAGACCATGTCGAGGATGACCTCGACGCCGGCCTCGTGGAGGGCCTTGACCATCTCCTTGAACTCGCGCACCGCGCCGCCGGGTCGACCGTCGAGGGCATAGGAGGCCTTGGGGGCGAAGAAGGAGACCGGCTGGTAGCCCCAGTAATTGCGGAGCAGCTCGCCGGTGGCGGGGTCGCGGAACTCGGTGTCGGTCTCGTCGAACTCGGTCACCGGCATCAGCTCCACCGCGGTGACGCCAAGCTCCTTCAGGTAGGGGATCTTCTCGGTGACGCCCCGGAAGGTGCCCGGATGGGCGGCCCCGGAGGTCGGATGGCACGTCAGGCCCCGCACGTGGGTCTCGTAGATGACCGAGTCGGCGAGCGGGATGTTGAGCGGGTGCTCGTGCCCCCAGTCGAACTCCTCGTCCACGACGCGGCAGCGGAGCCGGTCGAGCCGCCCACCCGCGACCCGATCTCCCCACTCTTCGAGCCCGGCGACGGCCTTGCCGTAGGGATCGATGAGCACCCGGCGGCGATCGCAGCGGACGATGTGGGGCTGCGGATTCGGGTCGCAGTCCACCCGGAAGCCGTATTCGACCCCGGGGTCGATGCCCTCGACGAAGACATGCCAGACGTCTCCGGTGCGGTTGTAGCGGGAGTCGAGGGGAAGCTCGAGAAGGGACTCCCGCTCCCCCGGGAGAAACAGGACGAGGGTGACGGACGTCGCCTGGGTCGAGAAGACCGAGAAGTTCACGCCATCGCGGCGGGCGGCGGCGCCGTAAGGCAGCGGGTGCCCGCGGCGGATCGCGAACTCGCCGGTGACCGCGCGCTCGAGTCGGCGGCGGGCGGCTCCCTTGTCCATCTCAGGCCCGGCCACGAATCCGGTCCACCAGGCGGTCGAACCGCGCCTCGCCGCGTAGCCCGGCGAGGGCGTCGTCCGCGTCCAGAAAGACGATCCAGGGATCCCGGGCCTCCGCCGCCTGCTCGAGCTTGTCGAGAGCGGCCTCCCGCTCCCTCAGCGCGAGACGGACGACGGCCACCTGGTACGGGGACACGAAGGCATGGACCTCGAGGCCCTCGAGATCCTTCAGGATCCGCCGGGCCTCACCGGGTGGCCCGGTGCGGGCCAGTGCCCAGGCCAGCTGCGCACGCATGACGATCCCGTCGTCGCTCAGCTCGACGGCGCGGCGCAGGGCGGTGACCGCGCGCTCCCCCTGTTCGGCGCCCAGGCTCGCGAGGGCCAGCCCCCAGTACCCGAGGGCACGGTCGGGCCGCAGCTCCACCCCTCGATGGGCGTCGGTCAGCCGCCGCTCGGGTGGACCGCCGACCTCGTGGAAGAAGGCCTGGGCCACCGCTGCGAGACCGCAGAGCGGGTCGGTCTCGAGGGCGTGATCGATTTCCCGGCGGGCCTCCGCCCGGTCGCCGGCCAGGTCCAAGAGGAGGCCGTGGAGGAGACGGATCACGTGGGACTCGGGCTCGCGGGCGAGGGCTCGCTGAAGCGAGCGTCGGGCGGCCTCCCAGTCCCAGTCGCGGAAGAGCACAATCCAGGCGGCGACGGCGTGGGCGGCGGCCAGCTCGGGGTCGCGCTCGAGCGCCTTCTCGACGCACTCGGCAGCGCGTCCCCAGGCCTCCCGCGGCGGCACCGCCCCCGCGAACGCGAGGAGCACGTGCGCGTCGGCCAGGCCGGCCTGGGGTGCCGCCCACGCGGGATCTCGGAGCGTTGCCTCCCCGAAGTGACCGATCGCCTTCGACACCCCGGCCGCGTTCAGCCAGGCTTCGAAGTAGCGGCCCCTCACGTAGCTCTCCCAGGCCTCACGCTTTGGGACGTGGCCGCTGGGCGCGAGGAAGGACCGGGTCAGGCGGGCGTGCAGCTGGCCGGCCACGTCCTCGGCCAGGCTGTCCTCGACGCTGAAGAGGTCGGTGAAGGGGGCGTCGATCTGGCGGGCCCAGGGCCGCAGATCGAGCCGTCGGGGCACGAGCTGCACGCTCAGCCGGAATCGCTCACCCTCCTGTCTCACCGTTCCCGACACGACCGCATCGACGCCGAGGTCCTCCGCCGCGTCGCGGGGGGCGACATGCTGCCCGGACAGGTGGGTCACGGCGGCCGTCGGCCGCACGAGCAGCCCCTCGAGGCCGGTCAGCCGCGAGATGAGGGCGTCGGCCAGACCGAGCCCGACGTGGGGCTCGGCGCCCGGTCCCAGGACCTCGAAGGGCAGAACGGCCAGGGTCACGACCTCGGCCCCCGGCGGCCGCTTCACGGGGCCGTCGAAGCGATAGCCGCGGCGGGGAACGGTCTGGACCCAGGAGCGCCCGTCGTCCCGCCGCCCGAGGGCCCGGCGCAGCGTGGCCACGGTCACGCTGAGGTTCGCCTCCTGGACCGCGGTGTCGGGCCAGACGCGGGCCATGAGGTCGGCCTTGGGGACGACGTCGCCCCCGGCCTCGACGAGGGCGTGCAGGAGGGCCAGCGCCTTGGGAGCCAGCGACACCACCGCTCCCGCTCGCCACAGAACGGCCTTGTCGGCGTCGAAACGGAAAGGACCGAACTCGTAGACCCGCGCTCTCACGAGGATCAGCAGCCTACCACGCGCGGGGGGACGGGGGTTTTAGGGTTCCTTTGGAATCACTTTGGCTCGACGACGGCGACTCCCCCGCCCTCCGGGTCGACCTTCCGGAACGAAGGGGGAAGGGGCCTGCCATGACACCCACCCAGGTCAAGACAGTCTTCGTCGTTGAGGACGATCCCGGCGTTCGCGCGCTTCTGGAGAGCGTGCTGAGCACCTTCTACAGCCTGCGCTCGTTCGACTCGGGGCGGGAGGCCCTCGGCGCGTTGCAGGCCCTGACCCCCGACGTGCTCATTACGGATCTCGAGCTGCCGGATATCAGTGGCGAGGATCTCGCCCGGGCGGCGGGACAGCTGGCGCCGCCCCCCAGGATCGTGGCGATGTCGGGCGACTGGCCTCGTCTGCTGCGAGCGGCGGGATGGGCCCAGGCCACGGTGCCCAAGCCCTTCGCCATCCCGGTGCTGCTCGGGGCGATCGAGGCGGGGGAACGGGCCGCATCCTGACGACGTCCACCGGCCCGGCCACCTGCGGTCGCGGTGGTATGCTCCCGCCCATGAGGGGCATCATCCTCGCGGGCGGGTCGGGCACGCGGCTTCACCCAATCACCCTCGGCGTGAGCAAGCAGCTCATCCCCGTCTACGACAAGCCGATGATCTACTACCCGTTGAGCACCCTGATGCTGGCGGGGCTGCGGGACATCCTGATCATCACCACGCCGCACGAGCAGGACGGCTTCAAACGGCTGCTCGGTGACGGCAGCCAGTTCGGCATCCGGCTCTCGTGGGCGGTGCAGCCCCAGCCCGAAGGATTGGCCCAGGCCTTTATCATCGCCCGCGACTTCGTGAGCACGGATGGCGCCGCCCTCGCCCTGGGAGACAACCTCTTCTATGGGGCCCACCTGGCCGAAGTCCTTCAAAGGGCGGCCAAGCGGGAGCGCGGGGCGACCGTCTTTGCCTACCGCGTGCGCGACCCCCAGCGGTATGGCGTCGTGGAGTTCGACGAGACGGGCCGGGCGATCGGCCTCGAGGAGAAACCGGCGAAGCCACGTTCCGCCTACGCGGTGACCGGTCTCTACTTCTACGACAACCGCGTCCTCGACATCGCCGCCTCGCTGACGCCCTCGGCCCGGGGCGAGCTCGAGATCACCGACGTCAATCGCGCCTATCTCGAGACCGGCGAGCTCCACGTCGAGGAGCTGGGTCGCGGCATGGCCTGGCTCGACACCGGCACCAACGAGGCCCTCCTGCAGGCCTCGACCTTCATCCAGGCCATCGAGCAGCGGCAGGATCTCAAGGTGGCCTGCCCCGAGGAGGTGGCCCTCAACATGGGCTACATCTCCGCCGAGGACGTGCGCCACATCGGCCGCAGCATGGAGCGCAACGAGTACGGTCGCTACCTGCTGCGTCTGGTCGGCAGCGACTAGTGTCCTGCCACCGAAGTCGTGTGTTTCCTCTGAAGCGTTGGGCGCTCGGCGGCCACCGCCAGTTCGTCTGCGGGCGCTCCAGCTTCGAAGTACAGCTGCGTCCTCGTCGGGGGCCCCGGCCGCCTGCGCGCCACCACGCCCATCGAATGAACACGACTTCGGTGACGCACCTCTAGGGCGCCGCCAGGCGGCGAACGGCCGCCCGGAGGCGGGGGTGGGCGTCGAAGGCGCGGACGTAGTCGGACTCCCGTCGCCCTCCCTTGGCGATCACGACCCGGGCCAGGGCCTTCCGATCCCCGAGGCTCCAGCGACCGAGACCCGGCAATACCGCCACGAGCGGTGCCCAGCGACGCCAGGCCAGGCGTTCGGCTGGCGACAGGTCTCTCATCGAGCTCAGGCCCAGACGCTCGGCGGCCTCGCCGGCCAGGACCCGCTCGGCGCGCTCACGGTCGGAGCCAAAGCGGCGGGCCAGGCCGTCGATGATGGCGAGGCCCACGTTCTCGAGGGCCAGGATCCCGATGACGTCATCTCTCTTCTTCTCGCAGTGCAGGTAGACGTTCTCGGAGGAGAGCTTCTTGAGGGTGGGAATGCTCGAGCGGTGTGCGGGGTTCCGCTTCATCCGGCTGAGCTCGGCCCGCATCAGCCGCAGCGTCGCCCGATCGCGTGGTCGGAATCCCAGCTTCTGATAGAACCACCAGGCCCCGGACTGGAGGGCTTCATCGTTGGTGTGTCCGAGCTGGTAGGGGTAGACCGTGAAGCTGAGAGACCCGAACAGCTGGTGCACCACGGACAGTATGCGACCGTAGATGTGGGCCGCCTCCGCGCCGCGATAGGTGTCGAAGACGTTGTAGGCCATCTCCGCCGAGCCGAAGAGGGCGCTGTTCAGCACGTAGCCGATCGGCACGCCGTTCTTCAGGGTCAGGAATCCGTAGACACCCTCGAGAAGCAGACGGCGCTCGGGGCGGAGCCCGATGGTGACCAGCTCCAGCCGCTCACCCAGGTCGAAGACCCGCACGTCCTTCGGGTCCCCGTACGAGAAGGCGTCGAGATCGCGGCTGCGGGTCACCATGGCCTCGTTGGCCAGGTCGATCAGCCGTTGACCCTCCCGGGGTGAGACATCCTCGATCCGGAGAGGGGACCGCCGGACCTCCGCGCAGAGATCGGGGCGAGCGCGGTGCAGGGGCCCCGTTTGATGGACGACCTCCCCCCGGCTCACGTGGGCGTGGGTCCTCGACGGCGTGCCCCGACCCGACCTCAGGCGCAGGAAGAGGCCCATGCTCTCCCAGAACGTCTCCCGAAGGTGGTCCTCGACCCTCAGGCCCCGGAAGCGGCGGGTCAGGAACGCCGCGTCCGTTTCGCGGGGGCCCTTGAGACGGTCGATCCATTCCCGCAGCGAGAACCCCAGCTCATCCAGGGCCGGCGTCTCGGCGTAGAGCGTCAGGAGGTGGAGCACGCTCTCGAGACGCTCCGGCTGCTCGACTTCGTCCCAGTCGACGGAAACGTGACGCGGCCAGCGCCGGGTGAGCCACTGGGCCTGCTCGGCGAAGAACGGGTAGACGATCTCCGTTCCCACGATGCCGCTGTCCTCCAGGTCCTCCGCGAACCGGCACAGATCGGGGCGTCGCTCGAAGGCGCGGAGCATGCGCTCTACCCGGGCGAGCACCGCCGCGTCGTCCGGGTAGGCCCGGAGGAAGCAGAGGACCTCGTGGAGGCGGGCCACCGCATCGGCCGAGCGGAGCTCTTCTGTCTCGAGCCGCCGGAGGAGATCGAGCTTCCGGGCCGCGCTGCCCTTGTCGTACCGGGCCTTCAGCCCCTCCAGGCGATGCAGAAGCGCTGTCGACATGCTGCGCGCATCATAGCCGAGCCGGGCTCAGGGAACCCGCAGCGCCGCTTCGCGAAGGCGCTGCCGCAGACGATCGGGAGCGCGGGCCACCCGCTCGTTGGCCACGCCCCGGTTGTACTGCCAGGGCAGAGCGGAGCGGAGCTGGTCGAAGGCGCGACCCGACTCGGGTGAAAGGGCGGCCACGTGCGAGGGGCGGCCTCGACCGGTGCACACCACGAGGTAGTCGTTGAGGACGGCGGCCCAGTAGCTCGCGAGGGCCAGAGGCGCCGGGGGTGCCCCCCGGGGCGGCACCCCGGGTGCGGCCGCGTAGGCCGCGGCATCCTGGGGTGTCACCTGCACGATGATCTCAGCCCCACCGGCAACGCCGACGCCGATCGCCGGTTGTTGGAGAGCGGCGAAGGTCACGTCCTCGCCACCCCGGGCCTGATCGACGGCGGCGTTCAGGAGCCTCGACGCTCGAAGCGCCCGCCCGGCCGCCGTGGCCTCGCCGCTCTTCGTGAGGAGGATCACGGGCGCGATCTCGCTCGCCAGGAAGGCCCGACCCGGCGCGCCCCCTTCCCCGCTCGCGGCGGGAAAGAAGCGGAGCACGTACGAGCCGGAAAGGAGGCGGAGCAGAGGATAGGAGACCGGGTCCGAGGTTCGCCCTCCCGCGCTCACGAGGACCCGGGCCAGCGTCCGCGCCTGCGGCCGCACCGGTGTCGGGGTGAACACCGTGAGCTCCTCCGTCGAGGCCCGGGCCACGAGCGCGGGGACCCCGTCGAAGGTCACGACGTTGCCCTCCGGCGTCGGGGCGAATCCCCGGCCACGGATGCGGAGGATCTCGCCGGCGGCGGCGTGTGACGGCTCGAACGCTGCGACGAGGGGCAGACGCCCCAGCACCAGGTCGAGCGGGGCCGTGGTGCGCCCGGGGAGCATCGCCATGACCGGGTGCAGGCTCCCCGGCTCTCCCTCGACCTTGGGCATCTCGAATCGGACGGAGCCGTCCTCGGCGGAGACAACCGTCGCCGGCCGTCCGCCGACCGTGATTGTCAGGCCCTCGTCGCCGAGGCCCTTCCCGCGCAGCACCACCTCGTCCCCGGGCAGCGCCCCGGGCGGGTCCAGCCCCGTCGCCGCCAGCGGTGGAAGCAGGACGAACGAGATGGTATTCGAGCGCCCGCGCGGGGTCTCGACGGACACCGGCACCGGGCCTGGGCTGGGCAGGGCCGGGACCGTCACCCGGAGCGTGCCCTCGGAGACCGAGCTGACGGGCACCGACCGGTCTCCGAACCAGACCGTGTTGCGCGGGGCGTCGGGGTGGAACCTCTGGCCGTTCAGCGTGACGCCTAGCCCCGGCGGGGACTGCCCGGGCTCGACCGAGGTGAGCTCCGGCCTCGTGGTGTAGTAGCGGAAGGCAAACCAGCCCCCCGCTCCGACGAGGGCGAGGCCCACGACCGTGATCGCGATGCCCCGAAGGGGCAGGCGTATCCCCGGACGGCGTCCCCGGCGCGCTCGGCCGGGGGCCTTGCGGGGCGCCACGGGTGCGGGCGGTGGAGCCTCCACCGGGGCCTCGGCGGGAGGGGCCGCCTCCGCCGCCGCGGCCGCCTCGGGGTCGGGGGGTGGAGGCGCTGCGACCGAGCCCTCGGGGATGACGATGCGGACGCCGGGGACCCCCACCTTGCTTCCGGGGGCCACGAAGGTGATGACGTCTCCGTCGAGGAGGGCGGCTGTCTCGACGGGTTCCCCGTTGACCCAGGTGCCGTGGCGGCTGCCGTTGTCGATCATCGAGATCCCGTAGACGTCCCATGTGACCTTCACGTGGGCGAGCTCGATGTCTGGGTGATCGACGCGCAGGTGAGCGAGGCGGCCCGATCCGACGATGGTGCTCGTCCCCTCCGACAGCTCCATCTTGGCGCCGTCGATGGGTCCGCCCTCGACGATCAATGTCGGGACAGTCGCAGCATCGTTCATCGGCAGCCTCCCGAGTCGCTCTGTGCCTCGTCCGCTGCTGGATTATAGCTGCCGCTCGGGCGTCGGCAGCGCCAGGAGTCGGGATCAGGCGTAGCGCGTAGGCGCCGGCGTGGTGGGGGCGGGTCCCTTTCTCAGCACGTCCTCACCCTGGAGCTTCGCGACGATCACCGTTCCTACCGAATCGCTCAGCACGTTTGTGGCGGTGCGGAACATGTCGAGAAAACGATCGACGGCGATGATGAGACCCACCGCCTCCAGGGGAAGACCGACCGCGCTCAGGATGATGGTCATCATCACGAGGCCGGCCATCGGCACGCTGGCCGCACCGATGGACGCGAGCAGCGCGGTCAGGACGATGAGGAGCTGTGCGCCGAACGTGAGGTCGAAGCCGTAGACCTGGGCGATGAAGACGACGGCCACGCACTCGTAGAGCGCGGTGCCGTCCATGTTCACCGTGGCCCCTATCGGCAGGACGAAGGAGGCGATCTTCCTCGAGACCCCTGAGTTCTCCGTGACCGCCTTCATGGTGAGGGGCAGGGTGACGATCGACGAGCACGTCGAGAACGCGGTCACGAGCGGTGGGGGCATGCCCCGGTAGTGACGGATGGGGCTTCTCCCGGTCACGAGGCGGATCGCGAGCGGGAGCGTGAAGAAGGCGTGGATGGCGAGGCCGACGAGGACCACCACGAAGTAGAAGCCGAGCGACTTGAACGCCGAGAAGCCGAAGGTGGCGACGATCTTCGCGTTGATGCCGAAGACGCCGATCGGCGCGGTCCAGATGATCAGCTGGGTCATGCGCAGCATGGCATCGAAGAGACCGGCGAAGAGGTCCCCGATCTGCGTCCGGTGGGGCTCCCGGATCCGGGAGATGAAGTACCCCAGCATGATGCTGAAGAAGATGACGGGCAGGACGTTGCCCTCGGCCATCGACGCGAACGGGTTCTCGGGGATGATGTCCAGCAGGATCTGGCCGAAGCCCTTCTCGATGGCCGGGATCGCGTCCGGGCTCCGCTCGAGCTGGAGCGTCGAGCCCACGCCCGGCGCGAGGATGTTGACGAGCAACTGTCCGGTGAGGATGGCGGCCAGGCTCGAGACGATGTAGTAGCCGAAGGTCTGCGCCCCGAGGACCCCGAGGTTCTCGCGTGAGCCCACGCTGATGACGGCGGAGGTGATCGACGTGACGATCAGCGGCATGATCGCCATCCGCAGGAGTCTCAGAAAGAGCTCGCCCAGAGTATCGCCCAGGGGTACGACCTTCTCCCCGAAGAGCGCGCCGGCGGCGAGGCCCGCGAACAGGCCGAGGAAGATCCAGAACGTCAGCGATCGGAAGGGAATCCGCATCGGGTGCCGAACGCTACCCCCGGCTTCGGCCCGGAGTCAACGCGGACGAGACGGCCCCACGGCGAGGCGGCCGGCCCCGACTCCGACTCTGGTAGAGTCGGCCCGGCGCGCTACTGGGAGGCGGCGCGGGCCCGGGCCGCCACGCGCAAGGCGGTCCTGCTCTGGGGCAGCCTGCTCCTAGCGCTCCTCGTCTACGGCCTCTTCAAGACCGAAACGGGATAGCCGGAGCGCCCCTTCAGAAGCTTGTGGACGCGCTCAGCACGACCGCCCGGCCGGGTCCGCATCTCCCCGGGGCCCTTGGCCGCGTGTTAGCGTAGTCGTCTCGATCGGGAGGCGCGCTTGCCCCAGCTGCACATCCTGCAGGATCTCGTCGTCATCTTCGCCGCGGCGCTCGCGGTCGTCCTGCTGCTGAGCCGCGTGCGCCTGCCCACCATCGCCGGCTTCATCGTCGCCGGGGCACTGCTGGGTCCCAGCGGGCTCGGGTGGGTGAAGGACTCCGAGGAGATCGAGCAGCTGGCCGAGATCGGGGTGGTCCTGCTCCTCTTCACGATCGGCCTCGAGTTCTCGATCAAGGAGCTGCGGCGCCTGGGGCGGGTTCTCGTGGTGGGCGGGATCCTGCAGGTGGGCCTGACGACGATCGCCGTCGCCTCGCTCGCGGTCCTCAGCGGCCTGGACACGACGAAGGGCGTCTTCGTCGGCTTCGTCGTCGCTTTGTCGTCGACGGCGATCGTGCTGAAGGGGCTCGCCGAGCGGGGTGAGACCGACGCCCCCCACGGCCGCCTGATCGTCGGGGTGCTGCTCTTCCAGGATATCTGCGTCGTTCCCATGATCCTGCTCGCACCCCTCCTCGCCGGCGAGGGGGATGGCGTCCTGCCCCTTCTGCGAGTCCTGCTGACGGGGGCCGCGGTGGTCGTGGTCACCTTCGTCCTCGCCCGGCTGGCCGTGCCGCGTCTGCTGCGCGTCGTGGCCGGGACCGGCGGACGCGACGTCTTCATTCTCGCGATCGTGCTGATGTGTGCCGGCATCGCCTGGCTCACTTCTCTCCTCGGGCTCTCGCTCGCCCTCGGCGCCTTTCTCGCCGGCGTCGTCCTGGCCGACTCCGAGTACGGGCACCAGGCCTTCGCCGACATGCTCCCGCTGCGCGAGATCTTCACGAGCCTCTTCTTCGTGTCGATGGGAATGCTCCTCGACCTGCGCGTCGTGGCGGAGTCTCCGGGGACGGTCCTGGTCCTCGTCGGGGCGGTGCTGGGGGGCAAGGCCCTCCTTGCCACCCTCGCCGGGCTCGCCGCCCGCTTTCCCCTCCAGGTGGCGCTCCTCGGTGGGGTGGCCCTCTCCCAGATCGGAGAGTTCTCCTTCGTGCTGGTCAACGTCGGGCACCGCCTTGGCCTTCTCGATGCCGGCGAGATGCGGCATCTCATTGCCACGAGCGTGATCACCATGGTCGTGACGCCCTTCGCCCTCCGCTTCGGACCCCACGTCGCGGCAGGCGCGGCGAGGCTGCGCGCCATCGACCGCCTGTTCGGCCGAGGTCGGGAGGAGCTGACCCGTATCCCCGGAAGGCTCTCCGGCCACGTCGTCGTGCTCGGCTACGGGGTGGGGGGGGAGATGATGGCGGAGGTCCTGCGTTCGGCGGCCGCTCCCTTCGTCGTCCTCGACATCAACGCGGAGCGGGTCCGAGAGGCGCGACTCCACGGCGAGCCCGTGTACTACGGGGACGTCACCCGCCCCGAGATACTCCAGCGCGCGCACGTTCCGGATGCCCGCTACGTGGTGGTGCTCCTCAACGACCCCTCGGCCACCCTGCGTGCGGTTCGCGCGACCCGACGGCTGGCCTCGGACGTGCCCATCGCGGCGCGAGCCCGCTACGTCGCCGACGTCCCGACGCTGCTCCAGGCCGGGGCCACGGAGGCGGTGGCCCAGGAGTTCGAGGCGTCTCTCGAGGTCATCCGGCGCGTGATGAAGCGCGAGACGGCACCCCTGGCCGGACGGCTCCCCGCGGGCCTCGAGGTGGAGAGTCTTCCCGTCCGCGACGGCGACTGGATCATGGGGCGTACACTGGCCGAGGCCGAGCTGCGCGCGCGGGCCGGTGCGACGCTCGTCGCGGTCAGCCGGGGCGACGCGACCGCCGTTCACCCCTCGCCGCACGACGTGTTCGCGGTCGGCGACGTCGTGTGCCTCGTGGGTGACCCGGATCAAATCGCCGCCGCGCGGCGGCTCCTCGCGAGCGGCCCGCGGGGCTGAAGGACGGCGGCCATGCCCCCCGGCGCAATCGACATCCTCCACGAGGACGACGCCGTCGTCGCGGTAAGCAAGCCCCCCGGTGAGACCGTGATCCCCGCGCGGGGCGATCCCCCGGAGACCTGCCTCCGGCGCCGACTGGAGACGCAGCTCGGCCGGCGACTGTGGGTCGTCCACCGCATCGACCGCGACGCCTCTGGCCTGGTCGTGTTCGCCCTGAGCGCGGGGGCCCACCGCGCCCTGAGCCTGGCCTTCGAGCACCGTCAGGTCGAGAAGACATACGTGGCCTTCGTCGCCGGGCCCCTCGAGCCCGGCCGGGGACGCATCGACGTCGCGCTCCGCGCGGCGCGGAAGGGCAAGACCCGCCCCGCCCGGCCGGACGAGCCGGGGCGTCGCGAGGCGCTCACCGAGTACACGGTGCAGGCGCGGTGGGATCGCGGCGGCTCGGTCATCTCCCTGGTCGAAGCCCGCCCCCGAACTGGTCGGCCGCATCAGATCCGCGTGCACCTGCGCTCGACCGGCGCTCCCCTGCTCTTCGACCCGCTCTACGGTCGGGGGCTCATGCCCCCGGACCTCGACGGCGCCCCGTGCGCGCGGCTGGCCCTCCATGCGCGGCAGCTCGATCTGCCCGCTCCGCGGGGCGACGGCCGTCTCGTGCTCGAGGCCCCGCTCGCCACAGATCTGCAGCAGCTTCACGACTGGCTCGACACCCATTGGACCCGTGGAGCGAGACCGGCGGACCCGGACTGACACACACTCGCAGCGTTGACCGCGGCGGCGCCGCGCCCTAGCATGGGCGGCGTCTCTCGAGGGGGATCCGATGCGTCATTGCCGGACTCGCGGAACGGCGATCCTGGCCGTGCTGGTCGTTCTCGGCGCCTGCGCCACGAACCCCGCCACCGGCAGGAGAGAGCTCATGCTGGTCAGCGAGGGGCAGGAGATCGCCCTCGGACAGCAGGAGGATCAGAAGGCGGTGGCGTCGTTCGGGGTGTACGAGGACCCGGCGTTGCAGGACTACGTGGCGAGCCTGGGGCACTCCATTGCCGAGCGGACGGAACGCCCCAAGCTTCCCTGGACCTTCCGCCTCGTCGACGACTCGGCGGTGAACGCCTTCGCCCTCCCGGGCGGGTTCGTCTACATGACTCGGGGCATCCTGGCCTACCTCGACTCGGAGGCCGAGCTCGCGATGGTGATGGGCCACGAGGTGGGTCATGTGACCGCGCGACACAGCGCCTCGCAGATGAGCAGCCAGCAGCTCATGTCTCTCGGCATGGGCATCGGGATGGTCGCGGTGCCCGAGCTACGCCGCTACGGCGACCTGGCGCAGCTGGGCCTCGGTCTCCTCTTCCTCAAGTTCGGTCGGGACGACGAAAACGAGGCCGACTCGCTCGGACTCCGATACTCCGCGCGCCTCGGCTATGACGCCGAGGAGGGGGCCCAGGCCTTCCGGATGCTGGACCAGCTCTCCGAGCAATCGGGGTCCGGTCGCGTGCCCGGGTGGCTGTCGACCCACCCCGACCCCGGCGACCGCTACGAGCGTCTCCTGGCCGCCATCCGCCAGCAGGGTCTCGAGGGGGGTCACGTCCGTCGCGAGGCCTATCTCAAGCGGCTCGACGGGATGGTCTTCGGAGAGAACCCACGCGAGGGCTTCTTCGAGAAGGGGGCCTTCTACCACCCCGACCTCAGCTTCCGGTTCGAGCTGCCCCGGGGTTTCGAGGGGCAGAACACCAAGCAGGCGGTCTGGGCGGTCAGCCCCAACGGCGACGCCGTCTTCCAGCTGACGCTGGGAGAGGGCGACTCGGCCGAGCAAGCGGCCCGCGGGTTCTTCGGCGACCCGGAGATCCGGACCCTGGACACCGACCGGACCTCGGTGAACGGCCTGCCCGCCATCGTGGGCACCTTCGACGCCCAGTCAGGTCAGACGCTGGTGCGGGGAGTCGCCGCATTCATCCAGCTCGAGGGCCGCGCCTATCGCCTGGTCGGGTACACCGGTCGCGCCGACTGGAACCGGTACTCCCGGTCTTTCGGCAACGCCATGAACTCGTTCGGCCCCCTGCGCGAGCGCTGGGCCCTCGACGTGCAGCCGCGCCGCGTCGACGTCGTGGTGCCCCGGCGCGATCTCACCCTGGCCGAGTTCATGGAGCGCCATCCGTCGACCGTCCCCGAGTCCACCGTCGCCATCATCAACCAGCTCGCGAAGGGAGAGACCCTGAAGGCGGGTCGCCAGGCCAAGCGCATCACCGGTGGCCACGGCCGCTGAGCGAAGCCATCCGAACAGGAGGACGACGATGAGCACACACCTTCCCCGACGCCGACTGGGCTCGAACGGGCCTGAGATCACGACGGTCGGCTTCGGGGCCTGGGCCGCCGGCGGGGGCGGCTGGGCCTTCTCGTGGGGTCCCCAGGACGACGAGGCCTCGGTGGCGGCGATCCTCCATGCCCTCGACAAGGGCGTCAACTGGATCGACACCGCGGCCGTCTACGGGCTGGGCCATTCCGAGGAGGTCGTGGGCCGGGCCCTCGCGAAGATCCCGGCCGGCGAGCGCCCCTACGTATTCACCAAGTGCGGTCTGAACTGGAGTGGACTCGACCCCATGACCCAGCCGAAGCGTGACTCCCGCCCGTCGCGCATCCGCGAGGAGTGCGAGGCGTCGCTGCGGCGGCTGGGGGTCGAGACGATCGATCTCTACCAGTTCCACTGGCCGGACCAGACCGGCACCCCGGTCGAGGAGTCCTGGGGGGCGATGCTGAAGCTCGTGGACGAGGGGAAGGTCCGCTGGGCCGGCGTCTCGAACTACGACGTCGCGCTTCTCGAACGCTGCCAGAAGGTGCGCCACCTGGACTCGCTCCAGCCCCCGTTCTCGATGATCCGCCGCGACGTCGGCGCGAACGAGATCCCCTGGTGTGCGGCCCGCGGCACGGGGGTGATCGTGTACAGCCCGATGCAGTCAGGGCTACTGACGGATTCGTTCGGCGTCGAGCGCGTCAAGGCCTTCGCCCCCGACGACTGGCGGCGGCGTTTCGAGCATTTCCAGTCGCCTCGCCTCGAGCAGAACCTGGCGCTGCGGGATTCGCTGCGGCCGATCGCCACGAAGCACGGTGTCACGGTCGCGGCGGTGGCCGTGGCCTGGACGCTGGGCTGGCGGGGCGTCACCGGGGCGATCGTCGGCGCCCGCTCGCCCGAGCAGGTCGACGGCTGGCTCGCGGCCGCGGACCTGCGCCTCGACGCGGAGGACCTCGACGCGATCGCGGCCTCGATCCGGGAAACGGGGGCCGGGTCGGGACCGCCGTCGCCGCGCGAGGCCTGAGGACGCCCACGTACGGGGCGGCCCGGCCGAGATGAGCGCGTCGCGAGATTCCCTCGCCGCCTACGTCGACGCCCTCGAGGCGCGCCACCGTGCCGACCTCTCGTTTTCCGAGGTCCGGCGGGCGCTGCAGGCGCTGTCGTCGCTCTACGTCGAGAGGCGGGGGCGGCTGCGCTCCGGGGCGGCCCTGGCCGGAGCGGGCAAGCGGGCGGCCTTCGCCCTCTACTACGGTCCGATCCATCTCCTGCTGGTGCGAAAGATCGTGCGGACGCTCGGACCGGGCCGTCGCCCCCCCGGAGAGATCATCGACCTCGGCTGCGGCACCGGGACGGCGGGGGCGGCCTGGGCGACGGAGTGCCGGCCGGCGGCACGGGTGCGGGGCGTCGACCTGAGCAGCTGGGCGGTGGCGGAGGCGGGGTGGACGTACCGCCGGCTCGGGCTGCGGGGCCGAGCCGTGCGCGGCGACGCGACATCGACCCCGCTCCCGAAGCGCGGAGCCGGCGTCATTGCCGCCTTCACCCTGAACGAGCTGGGTGAGGATGCGCGGCGCCTCCTGCTGCCCCGTCTGCTCGACGTGCACGGTACCGGCTCGATCGTCCTCGTCGTCGAGCCGCTCTCACGTCGAGTCAGCCCCTGGTGGCCCGAGTGGGCGGCGGCGTTCCTGGCCGCCGGCGGCCGGGTTGACGAGTGGCGGCTCCCGGCCACGCTCCCGGAGGCCACGCTGGCGCTGGGCAAGGCCGCCTCCCTCGACACCCGCGAGCTGCTGGGCCGCTCCCTCGCGCTGGGCTTTGCCTGAGCCCCGGCCACGCGGCGAGGCGAACGGGCCCCCGGGCGCGGCATTCTGGTGAATAATCCCGGGCGAGCAGCTGCTGGCCCTCGCCGTCGACTCCGCGATGACGGGCGATGTCCTGGGCGCTGCCGCCGAGCTCAACGGACTGAGGTGATACAGAAAGGAGCTCCCATGAAACGTGCCACAGCCGTCTGCTCCCTGATCGGTCTCTGGCTTCTGGTCGCCGGCACGGCTGCCCCCCCGCCGGATCCGGATGCGGGCTGGGAGTCTCTCTTCGACGGCCAGTCTCTCGAGGGCTGGAAGGCCTCGGAGAACATCGAGTCGTTCCGGGTGGAGGACGGGACCATCACCTGCGACGGCCCCCGCTCTCACCTCTTCTACGTGGGTCCGGTGGAAGGGGCCGATTTCAGGAGCTTCGAGTTCGAGACCGAGGTCCTGGCCCGCGCCGGGGCCAACTCCGGGATCTTCTTCCACACCGGGTACCAGGAGGAGGGCTGGCCGGAGCAGGGCTTCGAGATCCAGGTCAACAACTCCCAGAAGCAGCTTGGGAACTACCTGGAGATGAAGAAGACGGGCAGCCTCTACGGCTACCGCAACGTCTACAAGGGGCTGGGCCCCGACGACGAGTGGTTCGGGGTCAAGGCCCGCGTAGAGGGTAAGCGCGTCCGCCTCTGGGTCGATGAGACGCTGGTCGTCGACTACCGCGAGCCCGACACGCTCCCCGCATCCTGGGACGAGACGCTCCAGAGGCTCGGACGAGGCACCTTCGCCCTCCAGTGTCACGACCCCGAGAGCAAGGTCTCCTTCCGCAACGTGCGCGTCCGGCCTCTCGCGGATGCCGAGGTGGATGAGGGCCCGTCGCCGATCGCCGACGAGACGTTCATGCGGATGCTCGAGCTCGGGCGAAACAACTTCCCGCTGGTCGACCTGCACGTTCACCCCAAGGGCGGCCTCACGGTGGAGCAGGCCCTCGCGCTCTCCCGGAAGACCGGGATGTTCTTCGGGCTCGCGGTCAACGTCGGCCAGGACTTCCCCGTCCACTCCGACGAGGCCGCCCGGGCGTACCTGGCGGAGATGGAAGGCCAGCCTGCCTTCATCGGGATGCAGGCGGAAGGGCGCGAGTGGGTCGGCCTCGTCTCCCTGGAGGTTTGCGCCGAATTCGACTACGTGTTCACCGACTCCATGACCTTCACCGACGACCGCACCGGCAAGCGGACCCGGCTCTGGAGGCCCGACGAGGTCGCGGTCGGCGATCCCCAGGTCTTCATGGAGATGCTGGTCGACAAGACCGTCGGCATCATCGAGAACGAGCCCATCGACATCTACGTCAACCCCACCTTCCTCCCGCGGGAGATCGCCAACGACTACGACAGTCTCTGGACCGACGCGCGGATGAAGAGGGTCATCGACGCCGCGGTTGCGAACAACGTCGCGATCGAGATCAACGTGCGGAAGCTCCCGAGCGAGCACTTCCTCCGTATGGCCAAGGAGGCCGGTGCGAAGTTCACCTTCGGCACCAACAACGGCGGGCCCGACAGTCTCGGGGAGTGGTCCTACCCGCTGGAGATGCAGCGCAAGCTGGAGCTCACGTGGGAGGACATGTTCGTTCCCGGCCACGCCCCGTCGCGGGCCCAGAGAGAGCTGGCTGCCGGGGCGTCGGGCGATTGAGGTCAGCCTTCCTCCCCGTCGGTCCTCACACACCTACCCTGGTATTTGACACTTTTTCCGGGGGGCCGCTACACTTCGCCGGCCCCGTTCCCAGTGAACCAGGCCGACAATCCCCGGGGTGACTCCATGGACCAGAAGCCGCTGAACCCGTACGTCCCGGCCTCCACCGACATGGCCGAGCTGACCGTCAAGGCCGTCGTGCTCGGCGTCCTGATGGCCGTCGTCCTCGGCGCCGCCAACGCCTACCTGGGCATGAAGGCCGGCCTCACGGTGGCCGCCACCTTCCCCGCCGCCGTGGTGGCCATGGCCGCGCTGCGTCCCTTCAAGGGCACGATCCTGGAGGAGAACATCGCCCGCACCACGGCCTCGGTGGGCGAGGCGCTCGTGGCCGGGGCGATCTTCACCATTCCCGCCTTCGTGATCAGCGGCGCGTGGGAGGAGCTCCGGTACTGGCAGAGCACCGCCATCATGATGATCGGTGGCCTCCTGGGCGTGCTCTTCATCATCGTCCTGCGCCGCACCCTGGTGGTGGAGGCGGACCTGCCCTTCCCGGAGAGCGTGGCCGCGGCCGAGATCGTCAAGGCGGGCCAGGGGGGGCAGACGGGGGCCGCCTACGTCTTCGGGGCCATGGGCCTCGCGGGGGTCTGGGAGCTCTTCAAGAACAGCAACGGGATCCACCTGATCGCAGACGCCGCCCACCGCTTCGTCACCTTCGGCCGCTCCACGATCGAGATCGCCCAGGAGCGGATCGACTACACGGGCGGCCTGCTGCTGGCCACCCCGGCCGCCTCCCCGGCGCTGATGGGCGTCGGCTTCATCGTCGGGATGCGCGTCTCGGCGGTCCTCTTCGCAGGCGCCGTGCTGGGCTGGCTGGTGCTGGTGCCGCTCGCGCTCTTCCTGAACCCGGCCTTCGGCGACAGCCTGAGCGGCGATCTGGCCACGCAGATCTGGTCGCGGCAGATCCGGCCCCTGGCCGTGGGCACCATGATCGTGGCTGCCTTCTACACCCTCTACAACCTGCGCGAGTCCCTGGTCACGGGCATCGGGAAGGCCCTCGCCAAGGTGGGCGTCGTGGGGCCAGAGGGCGCCGACCGCACCCAGGTGGACCTGAACTTCAAGGGTGTCTCCGTCGCCATTGCCGTGATGGCCGTGGCGACCTTCGGCCTCTACTGGTACTTCGCCCAGTCGGTCGCGGGGGCTCTCGTCCTGACCGCGGTGATGGTGGTTCTGGGCTTCCTGTTCGCGGCCGTGGCGGGCTACCTGGTCGGGCTGATCGGCAGCTCCAACAACCCGATCTCCGGCCTCACGCTGAGCGCCCTGCTGATCTCCGCGATCCTGATGGTCGTGATGGGCGTGACCGACGTCCACGGCGTCGCCGCCGTCCTCGGCGTCGCGGGCGTCGTCTGCTGCGCCGCGGGCATCGCCGGCGACATGATGCAGGACCTCAAGGTGGGCCACATCCTGGGCGGCACGCCCTGGCGCATGCAGGTGGGCGAGATGTTCGGGGTGGTCGCGGCCGCCGCGGTCCTGGCCTTCCCGTTGATGGCGCTCCACCGCGTCTACACCATCGGTTCGCCCGAGCTGCCGGCCCCCCAGGCGGGGCTGATGGCGCTGATGGCGCGGGGCATCGTCGGCGGCGAGATGGCGTGGCCGCTCGTGATCGTCGGGATGTTCCTGGCCCTCGGCCTGATCCTGATCAAGTCCCCTTCGCCGATGCTGGTCGCCGTGGGGATGTACCTGCCCTTCGAGTCCACTGCGGCCATCTTCGCGGGGGGCCTGATCCGCTGGCTGCTCGAGGCCCAGCTTTCGCGCCGCAAGACCTCTTCCGACGAGAAGGTGCGGGCCGAGAACATGGGGACGCTGCTCAGCTCCGGCTTCATCGCCGGAGAGTCGCTGATGGCGGTGATCCTGGCCTTCCTGGTCATCGGCGAGGACTTCTTCCCCTTCCTGGTGCGCATGCGCGCGGCCGTGACGCCGAGCTGGGAGCCGAGCTTCCTCCTCAGCCTGCTGGTCTATCCGGGGCTGGTCTACCTGCTGGTCTTCCTGCCGCTCCGGAAGATGCGCGAGAGTGGCCTGCCCAGCCTGAAGGCGGAGTAGCGCGGGCGACGCCTCCCTTCGGGGGCGTCCTGGGTCCTCTCTCGTGGCGCGCGGTCGGGTCGAGGAGGCGCTCGCTCGGGTCAACCTGCTCGAGCAGGCCCCCGTCCGGGCGGCCCGCTGGGAGGAGCGGGGCGACCGCGTGGTGCTGATCCGCCCTCGCCCGGATGTGCGCGGCCTGCGCTCCGCGCTCGAGTGGCTCGCCTACCAGCTCGCCCCGCGCCGCCTGCGGCTCGATCCCATCGGCAGCTTCGCCTGGCGCCGCCTCGACGGGAGCGCCTCGGTGGCCGGGGTGGCGGCGGCCGTGCGCGAGCGCTTCGGCACCGCATCGGAGCCGACCGAGGAGCGCCTGGGCCAGCTCGTGCGGCTGCTGCGACGGGACGGCTTCGTCGTCCTGCCTCCCTGGGACCCCCGGCCCCCGACGGAAGCGACCCCGCTCTCCGGCCGCCCCCCACCGGCATCACAGTCTTCCGGCGGCTGAAGCCTCCCGCGCCCACGCTACGCTGGCGCTCGTCGAGCACCGGTGTCCTCGCTCTCCCCGGACCAGCGTCCGCAGGACCCCATCATGAGACTGCGCCCCGTGCCGGGGCGCCGTGGGAGGAAAGCCATGCCCCATCGAGGCCGCCGTGTCCGCTATCTCAGGGAAGACGAGGTGGATCCAGCCCTCATCCGCACGCCCCCATGGTGGCTCAGGAGCCCTCGCTCCAGCCGAGGCCGCCCTTTCAAGGCGTAGGATGGCCGCGTACTACCAGCTCATGCACCGTCAGGTGGTATTTCTCACGCTTGGGCGCGGAGAATTAGCCATCTTGTGGGGGGATCCAGCAACCTCGGGTCTCGGCCTCGTACACCCCGGCGGTGAAGCGGATGGTCCACGCCATGGTGTAGATTCGGGCGAATGTACCCCTACCTCCGATTCGCCAGGGTCGTCCTCGCCTCGCGCTTCGGACCCCGGCTCGGCTTCGACTCCGAGAGCGTCCTCGGCCTGAGGGTCTGGCCCGGGGACATCGACGTCTTCGCCGAGGTCAACAACGGACGCTACCTGACGCTCATGGACCTGGGTCGAATCGATCTCGGCCTGCGCTCGGGCTTCATCCACACGCTTCATCGACAGCGTTGGGGCCTGACCGTCGGTGGCGCCAGCGTGCGGTTCCGCCGCCGGGTCCCCCCGTTCCGCAAGGTCCGGCTGCGGACGAAGGTCGTCGGATACGACGAGCGGTGGTTCTACTTCCACCAGCGAATCGAAGAAGACACGACGACCTGCGCGGCCGCGCTCGTGCGCGTCGGGATCACCGCGCGGGGACGTCTCGTCCCGGTGTCCGCCGTCGTGGAGGCGGCGGGTCTGCCCGACCAGAGGCCAGAGCTGCCGGCCTGGGTGCGCGCCTGGATCGAAGCGGAGAGCGTGAGGCCCTGGCCCCCGGACCGCGAGACGTGAGACTCGGCCGCGGTGGAGGTGTCATGAGGGCTGAGAGCGAGATCCGGGCCATGGTCGACCAGGAGACCGACGCCTGGGACCGTCAGGATGCCGAGGCGCTCGTCTCGCTCTTCCATCCCGACATGGTCTGGCCCTGGCCGCCCGACGCCCATGCCCACGATCCGGCGACCTGGGTGTTTCCCCAGGGACGCTACGATCGCGAGCGCTGGAGGAGGGGGTGGGAGGAGCTCTTCCGTACGCACGAGCTCGTCCACAACCACCGCCGCACCGTGCGCATCGAGATCTCGGCCCAGGGCGACGGGGCGTTCGCGGTCGTCGACGTGGACACCCTGTGGCGGAATCGGGCGAGCGGCGAGGCGTTTCATTGGAAGGGCCGTGCCTGCAAGGGCTACACGAAGGTGGGGGATCGTTGGCTTCTCGTCTTCCACACGGGTCTGCTCGATCACGAGAATCCGTGACCCGTAGACAGCAACACGGAGAGCCGCGAACCAGGGGTCTGGAGCCCTGAAGCGTGCCTACCGGCGGGTGACGACCGCCACCCCGAGCAGCACCAGTGCCCCGCCGACGACCACCAGGGGCCGGACCGGCTCCTGGAAGAGGAGCGCGCCCACGAT
>JAJDNV010000255.1 GCA_022340545.1 Acidobacteriota bacterium
TCGTGGCGGTGGAGGTGGGCCTGCGTCTGCTCTACGCGAAGCTGGCCTTCGGCCCGGCGCTCTTCGTGCTGATCCTGGCGCCGGAGTTCTACCGACCCCTGCGGTCGCTGGGTGCGGCCTTCCATGCGGGCATGGCGGGGCGCGAGGCGCTGGGGCGGATCGGCGAGGTTCTCGACGAAGACGGGGCAGTCGTGGCCCCGGCGGTCCTCGACGGAGCTCGGCCCCCGGTGCTGGCAAGGAATGGGGAGCCGGACACCCCGCCGCGCCTGGAGCTCGAGCGGGTGAGCTTCACCTACGGCGAGGAGCGCCCTCCCGCGCTGGACCGGGTGTCGTTCACCGTCGACGCCGGGACCACCGTTGCCCTCGTCGGGCCGACGGGAGCGGGCAAGTCGACCGTGGCTCACCTCCTTCTTCGCTTCGCGGAACCCCATTCCGGTGTCCTCCGAGCTGACGGTCGGCCGCTCGCGGAGATCGCCCCCGAGGAGTGGCGGCGCCGGGTGGCCTGGGTTCCGCAGCGTCCGCGTCTTTTCCACGGCTCGCTCCTCGAGAACCTCCACCTCGCGCGACCCGGGGCGACGAGAGCGGAGGTCGAGAAGGCGGCGGCGGCGGTCCGCCTCGACACCCTCGTCCGGGACCTCCCACAGGGATGGGAGACCCCTCTGGGTGAGGGAGGAGAACGGCTGTCCGGGGGCGAGGCGCAGCGGGTGGCCCTGGCTCGGGCGGCGTTGAAGGCTGTCCCCGTCCTCCTCCTCGACGAGCCAACCGCTCACCTCGACCCCGAGCACGAGGCGGCGATCGTGGAGGCAATGGGGAACCTGCGCCGCGAGCGCACCGTGCTGCTGATCGCCCACCGCATCACCACAGTCCTCGACGCCGACCGCATCGTCCTCCTCGACCACGGGCGGGTGGCCGAGCAGGGCACCCACGACGAGCTCCTCGAGGTGGGCCGGCTCTACCCGCGCCTGGTCGCGGCCTGGGGAGGAGCGGCGTGAGCACCGATGCCGGGCGTCTCCTCGGGCTGGTGGCTCCCGAGCGGCGGGGTGTGGGGCTCGCCGTCCTGCTTCAGGTGCTCACCGTCCTGGCCGGGGTCGGACTGATGGGCACCTCGGCCTGGCTCATCTCGAAGGCCGCCCTGCACCCCTCGATCGCCGCGCTCCAGGTGGCGATCGTGGGCGTCCGTTTCTTCGGAATCTCGCGCGGGGTCTTCCGCTACCTCGAGCGCCTCGTCTCACACGACGTGACTCTGCGGTTGCTCACGCGTCTACGGGTGCGCGTCTACCGCGCGCTCGAACCGCTCGCCCCGGCCCGCCTGGTGGGATTCCGGAGTGGAGACGTCCTCGGGCGCGTCCTGGAGGACGTAAGCACGCTCGAGAACCTCTACGTGCGTCTCCTCGGACCGAGCCTGTCCGCCCTGGTCATCGCGGCGGTCGTCGGTGCCGTGCTTCTCCCGCTCGGGGCGGTGCTTGCCGTGATGGCCCTCGCCGGCCTCGGCGTCGCCGGCCTGCTCGTTCCGGGCCTCGCCGCCCGCGTCGGACGGGACCCCGGACGACGGCTCGTCGAGACGCGCGCCGAGCTCGGGGCCGAGCTCATCGACGGCGTGCAGGGGGTGGGCGAGATCCTCGCCTTCGGTGGCGAGGAGAGCCACGCCGCTCGTGTCGCCGCCCGCGGGCGGACGCTGGTCGCCGAACAGGACCGCCTGGCCCGGGCCTCCGCCCTCGGGGGCTCGCTCGTCGGCCTGGCCGCCGATCTGTCGGTGGTCGGTGTCGTCACCCTCGCCATCCCCGCCGTTCGCGGGGGAGACCTCGACGGCGTGAGCCTCGCCGTGGTCGCCCTCGTGACGCTCGCCGCGTTCGAGGGGGTGGCCGCACTCCCCGCGGCGTGGCAGGGGCTCGGGGCGACCGGAGCCGCCGCTCGTCGACTCTTCGAGATCATCGACAGGTCCCCGGCGGTGGAGGAGCCCCGGTCGCCCGCCGAGGCCGGAGGACGGGCCGAGCGTGGCGGGACGAAGGCGCCGCTGCGGAACGCCCCACTCCTCGAGCTCCGCGGCCTGTGCTTCACCTACCCCGGAGCCCATCGGCCGGCCCTCGGCGGGATCGACATCCGGCTCGGCCGCGGGCAACGGCTCGCGGTGGTGGGCGCCAGCGGCTCCGGCAAGTCCACCCTCGCTCACCTGATCCTTCGCTTCTGGGACGTGCCCGATGGCTCGATCTGGCTGCGAGGTCGCGACGTGCGGTCGCTGCCGACCGACGCGGTGCGGGGTGACGTCGCGTTCTCGGCGCAGCGGACCCACCTCTTCACCGGGACCGTGAAGGACAACCTGCTCCTGGCGAACCCGAAGGCGAGCGGGGAGGAGATCGCACGCGTCGTGGACGCCGCCCAGCTCGGGGCCCTGGTGTCGCGTTTGCCCCGTGGTCTCGACACCTGGATCGGGGAGCAGGGCCTCCAGCTCTCCGGCGGGGAGCGCCAGCGCCTGGCCCTGGGCCGGGCGCTCTTGCGGCCGGCCTCGATCCTTCTCCTGGACGAGCCCACCGCCCACCTCGACGCGGTCACCGAGCGCAGCGTTCTTGAGGAGATCGTGCGGGCCGGGGACGGGCGGGCCACGCTCCTGATCACCCATCGCCTCGTGGGGCTCGAGTCCTTCGACGAGGTGCTGGTGCTGGAGCGGGGACGGGTCCGGGAGCGGGGAAGGGCGCGGGAGCTCGCCTCGCGAGGCGGCCCCTTCGCCCGGATGCTCGCCCTGCAGAGGGCGAGGGGGGCCCTGGGCGACGACGCCTTCAGAAGTTCAGGGTCGGTGCGCGGCTGATCCGCGAGGGTCTCCGCGAGGAGCTCGTTCGGAGTGGACGAGCTGGCGACGTTGCTGCGAGGTCCTGGATTCCGGCGGCCTGAAGCGCGCGACCCTCGAGAAGCGCCGACTCAGCCCAGCGTCTCGAGCAGGTCGACGACGTCGCGGATGTGCTGCGGGCAGCGGGTCCGGAACAGGCCTCGCCGATGCCCTTCCTCCCGCCCTTCGCGGGTGAAGACGTCGACCCCCAGGAGCTCTCGGCAGGTGAGGGCCCCGTGGCGTTCCCGGAAGGCAGCCACGAAGCGTCGCAGGCGTCCGAACAGCTCCCCCTCCTGGTCGACGTCTCCGAAGGTGGGTCGGGTCAGACCGTGCCTCATCCCCAGCACCAGGTACCCGGCCGCGACGGCTCCACACTCTCCGCCGACGGTGGAGCCGCCGGCCAGCGCCGCAGCCATCCGGCGAGCCAGCAGGGGGTCGAGGCCGTAATCGTCGGCGTAGGCCTCCAACACGGACTGGGCGCAGTGGAAGCCGCTCTCGAAGCTCATGACCGCAATCTCGGTGCGCTGCGCTGGTGACAGGAAGCTATCGCCTTCTGTCTTGTGGTCGTCGCCCGGCTCCGAGACTGGCCCCAGACGCCGCAGCGACGCCAGCGAGCCGATCCCGGCCAGAAACCCTCGGCGTCCAGCCTGAGCACTACTCATCTCGACCTCCGCCTCGGACGGCACGCGCGCCGAGCCTGGGCCGGCCAGCCCCCTTGGGCCGGCAGGCACGGCTCACCTCCGGCCAGGATTTCAGCATAGCAGCCAGCCGGACCATTGCTGGAACGATAGACGGCCAGGTGCCTCGTACCCCACGGAGAGCGAAGCCCCCATCGTCGATTGGCAGCCCCCCCCAGCGCCGTGGGGCGGAAAGCAACTGACCGGCGCGGCGCAAGCGAGGTACGCTTCCAGCCGGACGCCGGTGTTCGGCGGACAGCTCGTGTGAGCGCTGCCAGGAAGGGCCCGGTTCCGCCCGGGGGACACGAGGACTGAGAGGTTTCCGTATGGACGTCACATATCGCTCCATCGGCGTCATTCACAGCCCCTTTGCCGACCTGGAGGGAATGCCCATCCAACCGACAAGCAAGGCCAGTGCACCCGGCGTGGCCGAGGTGTTCCCGGAGTTCGCGGACGGCCTGAGGGATCTTGATGGCTTCTCCCACGTCATCCTGCTGTATCACCTGCATGAGGTTCGCCGGGCAGCCCTGATAGTGACGCCGTTTCTCGGGAAGCAGGCTCGGGGGGTCTTCGCCACACGGGCCCCGACCCGACCCAATCCCATCGGCCTCTCGATCGCCGAGTTGGTCCGGATCGAGGGCAACAGGCTGCATCTGGCGAACGTCGACATCCTGGACGCCACGCCACTTCTCGACATCAAGCCCTACGTGCCGGAGTTCGACCAGCCCGCGGATGTTCGTACCGGCTGGCTCGAACCGGCTCAGGGCAAGGTCAGGTCCAGAAAGTCGGACGACCGCTTCGTCTGAGTGTCGCTGCGGGACGTGGCGCCCGGCGGGGCGGGAGAGCGGTGCCGCGTCGAGTGGCCCTCAGCCCCGTCCGGACGCGCCTTCCTTTGTCGCCATGCGCCCGTCCCGGGTCGGCGGCTCGATCCCGAGCTTGCGGATCTTGCGGTGCAGGGTCGTCTTGTGCATGCCGAGCTCGCGCGCCGCCGCGGTGCGGTTCCCACCGCAACGCTCCAACGCCTCGCGGATCAGTCGGGTCTCGAAGGCCCCGACGGCCGAGGGCCGGTCGGTGTGCGAGCCGCGGACGCGAGCCCGGAACCAGTCGGGGAGATCCGAGACCTCGATGCGATCGGTGCCGGCCAGGACGTACGCGTGCTCCAGAATGTTCTCCAGCTCGCGCACGTTGCCCGGAAACTCGTACGCCATGAGCAGTTCCATGACCTCATGCGACACGGTGCTCACGACCTTCGCCCGTGCCATCGACAGGCGACGCAGGAAGCTCTCCGCCAGCAGCGGTACGTCTTTGATTCGTTCTCTCAGCGGAGGTATCTCGAGCCGGATGACGTTGACCCGGTAGAACAGATCCTGCCGGAACCGCCCCTCCTCCACGAGCCTGCCGAGATCCTGGTGGGTGGCGACGACGATCCGGGCATCGGCCTCCCGGCTGCGCACCTCGCCCAGGGGCTCATAGAGCCTCTCCTGGAGCAGCCGGAGCAGCTTGACCTGGATCCCGACCGGCAGGTCCCCGATTTCGTCCAGAAACAGCGTTCCGCGCGCGGCCGCGGCGACCCGGCCCGGCTTGTCCCTGTTCGCCCCGGTGAAGGCGCCGGCCCGGTAGCCGAACAGCTCGGACTCCAGCAGCGGCTCGGGCAGGGCCCCGCAGTTGATGGTGACCAGCGGCCCGTCGCTCCGCGCGCTCAGGCGGTGGATGGCCTTCGCCAGCAACCCTTTCCCGGTGCCGCTCTCGCCCCCGATCAGGACCGTGCTCTCGCTCTCGGCGATCGTCGGCACGATGTCGAGGATGTGCAGGAGGACCGGGTCCTGGGTGATGATCTGCTCCCGGCCGTGATCGGCCTCCGCCTGCTGGAGAAGCTCCTTGACCAGGTTGAGGTCGCGGAAGGTCTCGACGCCCCCGATGACGTGTCCGTCCTTGTCCTTGAGGAGGGCGGTGGAGACGGTGACGGGGACCCGGTTCCCCCGAGCGTCGCGGATGTGCACGGGCAGATTCACGATCGGCCGACCCGTTTCCATCGTGTACCTGAGCGCGCACGCCTCCTCGCAGATGTTCGAGCGGAACACCTCGCGGCACGGCCGCCCGAGGGCTCGTACCCGGGGGATGCCGATGGTCCTCTCGGCGGCGCTGTTGAAGCAGGTGATGCGCCATTCCTTGTCGACGGCGAAGACGCCGTCGGAGATGCTGTTGACGACGGTCTCGAAACGGTCGCCGCACCCGTGAGTGTCGGGCGTCTTGGTGTCAGGCTGGGGTGTCCGGTCCTTCCTGGCCAGGATGTGCCTCGCTCTCCGTGCGCCTCGGATCTCGAGCATAGCAGAAACGCCACTGTACATTCTGGACAGAGTAGCGGTATCGCTACTCTGCGAGTGTCTCCTCACCCACATGAAGGGCCTCGCTTCCATCGGCAGGACTGGCATCCAGAGAGAAGCGGGCGGAAGGCCCACCATCCTGTGGGGCTGGCACACGATCTGCTCTCTGTCTTGGTAGGCCCGGGGACGCAGCGGATGGCGCCCCGGAGGAAGGGAGACGACGAGATGAAAGCCAAGCACGGAGACACCGTATACGTGGGACTCGAGCCCCACCACGCCGCGCGCCCCATGAAGGTGGTTGTGGCCGAGGACGGATGCACCTGGTTGTGCGACGCTGACGTGGACGAGAGCAAGGGCCTGAAGGAGCAGGGGTGCTGGAGTTGCGCCGAGGTCCCGTTCACCCGCGACGATTGACCGGACCGGCGGCCAGCACGGACCCCCCGCCTGACCACCCGAAACGGAGGAGACATTGAGCGAGGTCACGTTCACGCCGCTGGCGATCGGTGCCGTGATGCTGCCCAACCGGATCGCGCTGGCGCCGGTCAAGACCGCCCTGGGAGGCACGGACGGCTGTGCCTCCCGCCGGCACGTCGAGCACTACCGCCGCCGCGCCGCCGGAGGAGCGGGGCTCGTCATCGTGGAGCCGTTGTACGTCGATCCCCTCGGCAAGGAGCACCCGAAGCAGCTCGGGGCCTCCAGCGACGACGCCATCGCCGGCCTGCGGGACGTCGTGGAGGCGGTCCACAATCACGGTGCGCTTGCCTTCGCCCACCTCAATCACGCCGGGCGCGCCGCGAACCCGAAGGCCATCGGCGGTGCGCCGGAGGCGCCGTCGGCCGTGGCCTGTCCGAGCACCGGAGCCACGCCCACGGCGATGACCGGCGAGCGGATCCGGGAGATCGTGGGTGCCTACGGGCAGGCCGCGCGCCGGGCTCGCGAGAGCGGCTTCGACGGGGTCGAGATCCAGCTCGGCCTCGGCTACCTGCCGGCCCAGTTCCTGTCGCCGAGGACCAACCGGCGAGGCGACGAGTACGGGCCCCGCGGCGAAGACCGGTGGCGCTTCGCGCACGAGGTCGTGGCGGCGGTGCGTCGGACCCTTGGCGAATCGAGGGCCCTCACCGCTCGTCTGTCCGCCGAGGAGAAGGTCGAGGGTGGGTTGGCGCTCGCGGACGCGGTCGAGCTGGCGCGCCGGCTCGAGGAGTGGGGCGTCGACGGTTTGCACGTCGTTGTCGGCTCGGCCTGCGACAGCCCCGCCTGGTATTACCAACACATGGCGCTGCCCGAGGGCGTGAACGAGAAGCGAGCGGCGGACATCCGGGCCGAGGTCTCGATTCCGGTGATGGCGGCCGGTCGGCTCGGCGACCCGGGGCGCATCCGGTCGGTGCTTGGCGAGGGTGGCGTCGATGCCGTGGCCCTTGGGCGCCCCCTGCTCGCCGACCCGGACCTCCCGCACAAGATGGCGCAGGGTCGGGAGGACGAGATCATGGCCTGTGGGTCCTGCCTTCAGGGCTGCCTCGCCCAGGTGAAGGGCGGCGGGCCGATCGGCTGCATCGTCAACCCCGAGGTGGGGCACGAGGGGGTGGTGGCCCCGGCCGTGGCGCTCGGTGAGCGTCTGGTCGTGGTGGGTGGCGGCCCGGCGGGGATGGAGGCCGCGCTGATGGGTCGTCGTGCGGGGTACGAGGTCACCCTGCTCGAGGGCGACGGTCGGCTGGGGGGGCAGTTCGCCCTGGCCCCCGTGAGTCCCGGCAAGGGGGCCATGGAGAGGCCCTTACGGTCGCTGATCCGGGCGGTGCAGAGCGCCGGCATCGACGTCCGGACGAGGTTCGATGCCACCCCGGCCGCCGTCGAGGCGCTCAAACCCGACCGCGTGGTCCTGGCGACAGGCTCCCGCCCCGTGATCCCTCCGATTCCCGGGTTGGACGATCCCCTCACCGCGGCAGAAATCCTGACCGGCCGCCGGCAGCCTGGACCGCGTGTGCTGATCCTCGGCGGCGGCCTCGTCGGCATCGAGATGGCCGAGATGCTGGCCGCCCGGGACCACGAGGTGGTGGTGGTCGAGCTGCTCGAGGACATCGCCCGCGACATGGAGGCCGTCACCCGCAAGATGACCCTCCGGCGCCTGCAGGAGCTGCCGCTGACGATCCACACCTCCACCCGCCTCACTCGGCTGGAAGACGGCGAGGCGTTCGTGGTCGCGGAAGGCTCGACCGACGAGGTCTCGGTGGGATCGTTCGACTCGGTGATAGTGGCGGTGGGGCACCGGTCGTACGATCCCCTCTCCGCCGAGCTCGAGAAGGCCGGCCTCGACGTGGCCGTCATCGGGGACGCGGTGCGGCCGGGCCAGATTCTTGACGCGACCCGGACGGGCTTCCTGGCCCTGACCCGCGACCGCGGGGCGTTGGCAGGGGGCGGTGACCACGGTTGAGCACGCCGCCCCGGTGGTGAGGTGAGAGCATGAAACCCCGCGACCTGATCGACGAGATGGAAGGCCAGGCGATCCTCACGCTCGAGCGCGAAGACCTTCCGAGACTCCTCGAGGTCGCGGAGACGATTCGGGCCGACGACACTGGCCTCTCGGGGTGGATCCGGATCCTGTCCATCGATGGACGCGTCGCGGTCCAGGAGCAGACACCCGACGGCGAGGTTCTGCTGCGGAGGCTCGCCTCGCGGGAGGCCGCCGAGCGCTTCGTTGACGGCCGGCTCGCAAGCTACGAGCGTATGTGGGATGGCTGTGGCTGCAAGATCGAATACCATCGCTGAGCGGGACTGGAGCGTGACATGAGCGGAGGCATCAACCCCGTGGCCGGCGGCATCGTCATTGGCATCGTCTTGACGCTGATCGTGATCCGCATGTTTGCGGCGCGGCTGATGATCCGGCGGGAAGTGGTCACGCTCACCCAGGACGGGGCAGTCGAGGCCATGCTCGAGGCCGCGGTCGCGAGGGGATGGAGCGTGCCGACCGTCCATCACCTCCATGAGAGCTCGCGCGAGGCGGGGCAGGAGATCCCGGCCGCGACGGTCATCGAGCTGTGCCGGCCCGATTACGCGGCGGGCCTCCTCGAGAGCGACGACGCCCGCGCGGTGTGCGCGATGCTCCCGTGCCGCCTCGCCGTGTACGAGACGACGAGCGGCGCCGTGGTCATCTCCCGCATGAACGTGGCTCTCATGGGCCGGCTCTTCGGAGGTGTGGCCCAGAGGGTGATGACCCGGGCCAGCAGCGCCTCCGAAGAGATCGTCGCCTCCCTTCGGAGGAGCTGGGGGGGCTGACCATGCTCCTCACCTGAGCAGCGAGCGGCCCACCATCTGCTCGGGCCGGCGGATGCCGAACCAGTCGAGGAGGGTCACCGGCAGATCGAGAATGCTCGGCCGGTCCCGGGTCACCGGGCGACTCGCCAAGAGCGTGCCCGGGACCAGATCGCGGGCCATGGAGTGGTCACCGCTCCAGGCCCAGGGGTTGAGGTCGATCGTCGAGCGCCCCGTTCCCCCCAGCACCGAGGGTGAGGAACAGCGGTAGCCGGGGGTGTACCCCACGAGCAGCTCGGCCATGCCGGGCGTGGCCTCCCCCTGGTACATCTCGTCCCTGCGATAGACCCGGGCGACCGGGCGCTGTCCGGTCTCGGGATCGACAACGCCCTCGAGCTCGCGCGTCAGCCGACCCAGGAGGCGCCCCGCCTTCTCGGGGCTCACGATGCCGCCCTTCTCCCGGCCCTCGAGGTTGAGGTAGAGGCCGTTGAAGCCGATCCCGTAGGCGGCGGTGCGGCTCCAATCCACGTCGGTGATCGCCGTCTCCTCCTTCCTCCGCGCGGAGTCCTTCAGCGTCAGGTATCCGCTTTCGCGCAGCCAGGTGTTGAGGTGGAACTCCCGGGCGAAGGGGGCAAAGCCGTGGTCGGAACAGACGAGCAGCAGCGTCTGGTCGTCCACCGCGGGGAGAACCTCGCCCAGGAGCCCGTCCATCCGCTCGTAGAGGTACGGAATCCACCCCGAGAACCGGACGTCCGAGTCGTGGTGGCGCGGGTGCGAAGGGTCCATGTTGCGCCAGAGCATGTGGGCGTCCTGGTCGGTGGAGGAGACGTAGAAGTAGAAGAGGCCGTCCTCGAAGCGTGACCAGAGGTGGCGAAACAGCGCCATGCGCTCTTCGAGGATCAGCTCCGCCTGACCCACGTACTGCTCGTCGTTGATGATTCCGTAGTCCAGGGCCTTGGTGTCGCAGGGCAGACCCTTGGTCCAGTACGAGCCGATGTCGCGCGCGATGTCGGCCCCCAGCTCCTTCGGCCAGGTCACCGGCACCGCCTGGCTCTCCGGGTCGATGTTCACCGCGGTGGCATACAGCTGAAAGTGCGGTCTCACCTGCTTGAGAAGGAAGCGCACGATGCCCGACACCTTGCCGATGAGCGGCAGGAGCGTGAACTCCACCTTCACCCAGTCCGAGTACTCGCCCTTCTCGAGGATGACGGATCGTCCGCCGATCCGGATGCAGACGGCGTCGCGGTCGGGGTCCAGGTGGACGGTGAAGGGGATCGAGGCCTGGTTCGCCCCGGTGCCCGGGGGCGGACTGACGAGCGTGTTGACCGGTCCCCGGAGCTCGGCATCGACCCGGTTGGCCTCGACCTCCACGTAGTCCACGGTGCCGCCGGAGATGTCGCCGTAGATCTCGAGGCGGTGGGAGGTGTAGTAGCTGAAAGACCCGTAGGAGTCGACGAGGTCGGGTGTCCCCATCCCGGAGATGGCGCCGGTGGCGGTCTCGTCGACCGGGAAGTTGGTCGGAACCTTCGAGACCCAGGCCGGAATGCCCCGCTCGGTCAGGTAGGCCCAGAACGGCTTCCCGCGACGCAGGCTCACCGGCCCGCCGCCGATCAGGGGGAGGTGGACGTCGCCGAAGTCGACGGTGACGCGGGGCGCGTGGTTCTCGAAGATGGAGAACTGCGGCAGGTGCGTGGCCGGGTCGCGGGCGATGAAGTCGCCGATGCCGTGGCCGCCCGGGGTCTGGCCGGTGATGAAGCTGGACCAGGCCACCGGGCTGAGGGCCGGCATCGTGGTGGCGAGGGGGCCGAAGGTGCCCATCTCGGCCAGCCTCTTGAAGTTCGGAAGTCGGCCGTGATCGGCCAGGCGGTGCACGATTCCGGGGTCCAACCCGTCGAGGGCAAGCACGATGGCCTTACGGCCGGCGGCGCGGCGGCGCGGGCCGCACCCCGGGAACGACGAGGCCAGTCCGCCGGTCACACCTCCGGCCAGGCGCCGCAGGAAGGTTCGACGATCATGATTGTCGATGGACCCGTCCACTATCTCTCCTCCGTGTTCAGTGCGTCCGTGCCCGAGCGATTGGCCGCGAGCGGGCGGTTGGAGTCCCTCCGGGGCGAGCGGCCCTCGAAGGGAGCCCCGTGGCCGGGGACGATCACGTCGGCGCGGCCGGCGATGAGCCGCATCTGCTCCGGGATGAGCTCGGGCCTCCATGACGAGCCCGGGGGCACCGCGCGTTCGCAGTGGTCGCGGTTCAGGATGAGATCGCCGGCCAGGGCGTAGACTCGACCGCCGACGCTGGCGAACACCGCGAGAGAGCCCGGTGTGTGCCCGGGGCAGTGGCGGACATAGACATGTCGCCCCAGCGTCTGAAGCGCGGGCCACGTCTCCGAGTCGCGCGGACGGGGGAAGGCCTCCGGGCTGAGCTCGAGCAGGGCGCTCCCCTTCAGCCTCAGCGTCCGGTCGCCCTTGAAGTAGAAGGCGAGCCGCTCGTCCTCGTGGAAGACGAAGAGGGCGTCCGAGAAGAGCTCCTTGTGCCCGATGTGGTCCGGGTGGAGATGGGTGAAGAGGACCGCATGGATGTCCGCGGGCTCGAGCCCCCACACCCTCAGCGCGGAGAGGAGCTTCTCCGGGTCCTCCCCCGGGTGTCCCAGGTCCACCAGGACGCGAAAGCCGGCGCACTCGAGCAAGGTGCACGTGGGCCACGACTCCTTGACCCCCTCGTCGCGGGAGATCTCGATGAGACCGGGGCGGACCACGGCGAGGGTGATGGACGGGGCCCCAGGCCCGGCGGCTGGCAATGCCAGGGCGAGCGTTCGGGCCCCTTCGTGGCGCTGCTTGTGCATACGGACTCCTGAGATCACGACGTCGACAGGCTGGTGGTTGCACGGACCGCGCCACCGTGCTCGACGGCGGTGGTCCGCGGCCGTCAGGCCGGGAGGAGAGGCGTCTACCGCAAGCGTCCCGCCGTTGGGGCGGGTGGCGCTTCGTCAAGGGCAAGAGGATTCCCCACCGGCTGGGGGATATCCCGCGACGGACCCTGGGGCGGGGGCCCGCCCTTCGCCTACAGGAGCAGGCTGACCGGGCTCTCGAGGAGGCGCCGGACCTCCGCCAGGAACCGGGCCCCGAGCGCGCCGTCCACGACGCGGTGATCGCAGCTCAGGGTCACGTTCATGCGGCTTCCGATCGCGAGGCGGTCCTCGACGACGACGGGGGCCTTCCGGACCGCGCCGATCGCCAGGATGCAGCTCTCCGGCGGGTTGATGATGGCGGTGAACTCGCTGACGTCGAACATCCCGAGGTTCGACGTCGTGAAGGTCGAGCCCGTGAACTCCTCGGGCTTGAGCTTCCGGTCGCGTGCCCGCCTCGCGAGCTCCTTGATCTCCCGGGAGATCTCCACGACCGACTTGCGGTCGGCATCGCGCACGACCGGGGTGATCAGGCCGTCGGGGATGGCGACCGCGACGCCGACGTGAACCCCGGCATGGGTGATGATGCGGTCGTCGGCCCATGAGGCGTTGACCGTCGGAAAGCGTGTGAGGGCCCTGGCGCAGGCCTTCACCACCAGGTCGTTGAAGGAGACCTTGATCCCCTCGGCCCGTTGCAGCTGCTTCCGCAGCGAGACCGCGTCGTCCATGGCGATCTCGACCGTGACGTAGAAGTGGGGCGCGGTGAACTTGCTCTCGGCGAGCCGGCGGGCGATCGTCCGGCGGATGTTCGAGTGGGGGATCTCGGTGCCAGGGGTGACCGAGGGGACGGGTACCTTCAGACCCGGGGCTGCGGGCGCCGAGGCCGGGGGCGCGGCGAGGTGGCCCTCCACGTCGCGCTTGACGATGCGCCCGCCGGGCCCGGAGCCGGTGATCGACTCGAGCGGAACGTTGCTGCGGGCCGCCATCGCCCGCGCGAGGGGGCTGGCCTTGATCCGGCCGCCCGGGGCGGCGGTGGGGAAGGGCACGACAGGGGCGGCGGTGCGAGCCGCGGCCGGGGTGGCCGGTGGCGCGGGTGCGGAGGGCGGCGATGGCGCGGGTGCCGGTGCCTCGTCGGTCGCTTCGGGCGTGGCCTCCGGCGCGGCCTTCGCCTCCGCCTCCGCCTCGGCCAGCACGGCCGCGATGTCCTCGCCCTCGTCGGCGATCACGCCGATGAGGGCGCCCACCGGGGCCGTGCCGCCGGCCGGCACGAGGATCTTACGGAGGACGCCCGCGCCGAGGGCCTCCATCTCCATGTTGGCCTTGTCGGTCTCGATCTCGGCGAGCACGTCGCCGACCTTGACCGCGTCGCCCTCCTGCTTGTTCCAGGTTACGACGGTGCCCTCCTCCATCGTGGGGGAGAGCTTCGCAAGGACCACCTTGAGAATCATCGATAGAGCACCTGGTTGACGGCGTCGATGATCTGCTTCGGCTGGGGAAGGTAGGCCTTCTCCAGCTTCTTCGAGTAGGGCATGGGGACGTCGGCCGCGGTGATCCGAAGGATGGGGGCGTCGAGGTCGTCGAAGCAGCCTCGCTGGACGCGGTCCGCGACCTCGGCCCCGAAGCCCGCGTAGCGCCACCCCTCTTCGACCACCACGCACCGGTTGGTCTTGCGGACGGAGTCGAAGATCACGTCCTCGTCGAGCGGCCGCAGCGTTCGCGGATCCACGATCTCGGCCTCGACACCCTCGGCGGCCAGGAGGTCGGCCGCCTCCAGCGCCCGCTGGACCGAGCGGCTCCAGGCCACGATCGTGACGTCCTTGCCCTCGCGCTTCACGTCGCCGAGACCGAGGGGGATCGTGTACTCCTCGTCCCGGACCTCGCCCTTGAGGTTGTAGAGGACCTCGTTCTCCATGAAGATGACCGGGTTGTCGTCGCGGATGGAAGCCTTGAGGAGGCCCTTGGCATCGGAGGGGGTCGAGGGCATGGCCACCACGAGCCCGGGCACGTGAGTGAACCAGCTCTCGAAGGCCTGCGAGTGCTGGGCCGCGACCTGGGCCGCCGCCCCCGACGGTCCTCGCAGCACCATGGGGCACCGAACCTGGCCGCCCGACATGTAGCGATACTTGGCGGCGTGGTTGACGATCTGGTCGAGGGCGAGGAGCGAGAAGTTGAAGGTCATCATCTCGGCGATCGGGCGCATGCCGACGAAGGCCGCCCCCACCGCAACCCCGGCGATCGCCTCCTCCGCGATCGGGGTGTCCCGCACCCGCCACTCGCCGAACTCCTGGATCAGGCCCTGCGTGACCTTGTAGGGACCCTGGTACTGCCCAACCTCCTCGCCGATCAGGAACACGGAGGGGTCGCGACGCATCTCCTCGCGCATCGCCTGGTTGAGGGCGTCGCGCATGGTGATGACGGCCATGGCTAGCTCCCCACCTTGGCGTCGTCCGGGACCGGGAACTCCTGCGGCACGCGGTCCTCGGAGCGTGCGGCACGCCAGGCCGGGTCCCGGTCGGCAGCCCTGGCGTTGATGAAGGGGGAGCGCACGTAGACGTCCTCGTACAACGTCTCCGGGGCCGGCCACGGGCTCTGCTCCGCGTACTTGACCGCGTCCTCCACCTGGGCGAGCACGTCCTTGTCCATGGCCTCGAGGTGGGTGGCGGCAACCCGGTGCTTCTTCCGGAGGTGCTTGGCGAAGAGCCGGACGGGGTCGTGGCTCATCATCTCCTCGATCTCGTCCTTCGTCCGGTACTTGCCCGGGTCGGACATGGAGTGGCCACGGTACCGGTAGGTCTCGGCTTCGAGGAGGGTGGGCTGCTTGTCCTTCCGGGCCCGCTCGATGGCCTCGCCGAGCGCCTCACGGACGGCGAGAAGATCCATCCCGTCCACATCTTGGCGGGGGATGCCATAGGCGCTGCCCCGCTGGTAGAGGTCCTTCACCGACGAGGCCCGGGAGATCGAGGTGCCCATCCCGTAGCGGTTGTTTTCGATGACGAAGACGACCGGGAGCCCCCACAGGGCGCTCACGTTCAAGGCCTCGTGGAACGCCCCCTCGTTGACCGCACCGTCACCGAAGAAGCAGACGACGACCTGGTCCGTCTCGCGTATGCGGATCGAGTAGCCCATCCCGGCCGCGATCGGCAGGTGCCCCGCCACGATCCCGTCTCCGCCGAAGTTGCCGGACGGCACGTCGTAGAAGTGCATGCTGCCACCCTTGCCGCGGCTGATCCCTCCGATCTTGCCGCACAGCTCGGCCATGAGCGGGCGCGGGTCGGTGCCGCGGGCGAGGGCATACCCGTGGTCGCGGTAGGAGGTGACGAAGTAGTCGTCTGGCCTGAGCAGGCCCATCGCGCCCACTGCCACCGCCTCCTGGCCGATGTACAGGTGGAGGAAGCCTCCGATCTTACCCTGCACGTAGAGCTGGGCACAGCGCTCCTCGAACCGCCGGATGAGGAGCATGGCCCGGTAGTGCGCGAGCGCTTCGTCCTTCTTCATTGTTGTCTTCGTTTGCCTCTGCGCCGAACGATGGGCGAAGAAGCCATGTTTACAAAGGATGGCCCCGGCGTCAACGAACGACAGGTGGGTGCCTCACAGGAGGAGAACGGCCCCCGCGGTCAGGGCGAGGCCCACGGCCAGCATGCCCAGGAGCGACAGGGCGAACGTGGGCTCGGCGTCGCCCGCCCCCGTGGTTCGCCCCGGGGCCTCGAAGGTGGCCCGGACGTCGGCCCGAAGCATGTAGATCAGCACCGTCACCGAAGCGAAGGTGAAGGGACACACCAACAAGCCGATCCCCGCGGCCGCGATCTGGAGGTGGCGTGCCCAGGCTGCCCGCGCGCGGAGACCCACCGCCATGACGCCGGCCAGGGCCCCGAGCACCAGGCCTGTCCCCGCGGCCAGAACACCGACCACGGCCTCGGAGCGCAAGGCGACGATGAGGCCTCCGGCCACGCAGGCCGGCACGGTCAGCGCCCACAGGAGCGAGAGGGCGGTGACGGTGAGGGGTGGCCGGGTTTCCGGCAGGGGCGCGGCCACACGTGCCGGTCGCAGCGTCGAGCGAGCGGACTGCGACCGGGCCCGCGACGAAGAAGGGTGTCGCCCGACGGGGGGACGGGGCGTCGGCGGCCGGCCGGTGAGATCCAGCTCGTCGGGGGCGACGACGACGGTCGCGCCGACGTCGGGCAGCACCTCGAGAACGGTGTCCCCCAGGCGCACGGTGTCGCCGGGGGAGAGGGGTGAGCGCTCCAGACGGCGGCCGTTCACATAGATGCCGTTGGCGCTCCCGGCGTCCCGAATGACGAGGCCGTCCGCGGTCTCTTCGATCACCGCGTGGCGCCGTGAGCACCGGCTGTCGCTCAGCACGATGTCGCAGGAGGGGTCGCGTCCGATGACGGCCTTTCCTGGCAGGTCGACCTCGTGGGGTGTGCCCTCGGGATGGGAGACCTCGAGCTTCATGGGCTTCACCGAGCGAACACGCGCCGACGCGAGATTGTAGCAGGGGTCGACTTCGAACCGGGGGGCCGTGTAGCATCGCGGGGTTCCAAGGAGACTGCGAAGATGGTGCCTGGAGATCCCGGGAAGCGGGCGGCGCGGCTCGCCGAGGTGGTCGAGATCGTCGGCCGTGAGGTCGCACCCGAACAGAGGGACCTGGCGCTGAGCTTCGTCTCCCTGGTCTTCGAGGACCTGCCTCCCCGCATCGCGCTCGAGCTCCCGGCCCCCGCCGTCGCCGCCCGTCTGCTCTCCCATTTCCATTTCGTGGCCCGTGAGATGCCGCCTCCCCACCAGCTCTACCGGGGGCTGCCCGGCATCCACGTCGCGGTGTGGAACCCCGCGGACGAGCGGGCCCGCGCCCTGGGAGGGGGGGCGGGGCTGCCGATCGAGACCACGATCGTCCAGACCCACACCCCCGACAGGCCGTTCATCTTCGACAGCCTCAAGAACTACTTCCAGCGGTCGGGCGACCGGGTCTACTCCGCGATCCACCCGATGTTCACCGTCCGCCGGCAGTGGGAGCGGGTCGTCTCGTTCGGGGGAATGCAGGACGAGGGGAGCCGGGAGAGCTACACCTTCTTCCAGATCGAGCCGCTCGAGTCGAAGGACCGCCGGCGCCGGATGGAGCACGAGATCTTCTCGCTTCTGAAGGCCGTCTTCCTCGCGGTGGACGACTTCGCGGACATGCGGCGTTCCTGTCGGGACCTCGTCGGCCGTCTTCGCAGCCCGCGGGGGGACGGCGACCAACTGGCGTCGGCGCGGGGGTTCATCGAGTGGCTGCTCGAGGACAACTACATCTTCATGGGAACCGTGTCCTACCGGGTCGGCCGCGATGGGCGGTTCTACCGGGTGGACGAGACCGCGCACGGGGCATTTGCGGACCCCGCGCTCCTGCCGATCGTCTTCCCGGGGGTCGGCGAGCACATTGAAGAGCATCTCCAGCCCCTCTCGGACGACAGCCGCATCATCGACCTGGATTTCTGCACCGGTGCCTCGGCGATCTACCACCTGGAGCCGATCGAGGACCTGACGCTGCGCGAGTGGGGCGAGGACGGTCGTCTCCAGAGCCTGACCTTCCTCCTGGGCCGGTTCGCCCGGGGCGCCTTCGCTCAGCGCGCGGACAGCATCCCGATCCTGCGGGAGAAGCAGCAGTGGCTGCTGGACCGCAGCGGGGCGACCCCGTTCTCGTACGTGTGGCGCCGGACGCGCGCCACCTTCAACCAGCTTCCCAAGGCGGACCTGCTCTACGCCGACGTGGCCGACCTCAAGCGGCTGATCGACCGCATCGTCCACGTCGCGAGCGACAACGAGGTGATCGTCGAGGGGCGCCAGGGCCCCGGCTACGAGACCCTCTACGTGGCCTTCTCCCGGCTGCGCTACTCCTATCGCACCGAGCGGGAGCTGGGCCGGGCGCTGGGGGAGGCGTTCGGCCCCGTCGCCTTTGCGACCTCGGTGAGCGCAGGGGCGGTGAGCGTCCTCATCTTCTACTTCGACTCAGCCGGGCTGGACCGCCCGGTCGACGTCGCCGAGGCGAGGACGCTGGTCGTCTCCCTCGTTACGACCTGGGAGGACCGCATCGCGGCGGCGCTCGAGCAGGCGTTCGGCGAGAGGGAGGGACGGCGACTCTTTCGACGCTACGTGACCCCGGAGACGCGCAGCGGCCTCTACCGGGAGGTGACGGCGCCCGAGGACGTGCCCGCCGACCTCGAGCGTCTCGAGCAGCTCGAGCTCCGCCTCGACGTGCGGGTCGTCCCACGGACCGCCGAGCGGGTGACGATCATCCTCTACTCGGTGCGTGGTCTCGACCTCACGGACATCCTGAAGACGATGCAGAACCTCGGGCTGACCGTCCTCGAGGAGATGTGCATCCCGCTCAGCCTGCCCGAGGGCCGGCGCTGCCTGCTGTATCGCTTCGACGTCGAGGCGCCGCCGGAGCGGATCGCCGCGCTCCTCGACGGGGAGGGGCGGGTCGCCGAGGCCCTGCGCGCCCTCGACGAGGAGCGGGCCACGGACGACCCACTCAACGGGCTGATCCTCTCCGCCGGGCTCGGCTGGCGCGACGTGGAGATCCTGCGGACGCTGCGCAACCACCTGCTACAGATCCGGTCGCACTGGGCGGCGGACACGGTGAGCGGGGTGCTGGTGCGGAACGCGGGCGTCGCCGGTGCGCTTCATCGGGCCTTCGCGACGCGGTTCGACCCGACCCTCGAGGGCGCGGAGCCTCGCGAGCAGGCGATCGAGGAGGCGGACGCCGGCGTCGAGCAGGAGCTCGAGGCGGTGCGGAGCCTGGCCGAGGACGAGGTCCTCCGGGCCCTCGCCAACCTGATCGCCGCTTCTGTGCGCACGAACGCGTACCAGCGGCCGGAGCGACCGGTCTTCTCGATCAAGGTCGACAGCGCCCGGGTGGAGGGGATGCCGTCGCCGCGTCCGATGTACGAGGTCTTCCTCCACTCCCGCCGCCTCGAGGGCATCCACCTGCGCGGTGGACGCGTCGCCCGAGGTGGCATCCGCTGGTCGGACCGACCCGACGACTACCGCACCGAGGTCCTGGGCCTGATGAAGACCCAGATGGTGAAGAACTCCGTGATCGTGCCCGTGGGGTCGAAGGGCGGCTTCGTTCTCAAGGGCCCGATCCCGCCGCGGCCGGCGCTCGACGAGTTCCTCGTGGACCGTTATCGGGAGTACGTGTCCGGCCTCCTCGACGTGACCGACAACCGCGAGGACGGGCGCATCCTCCACCCCCCCGAGGTGGTGCGCCACGACGGCGACGACGCCTATCTCGTGGTGGCGGCGGACAAGGGGACCGCACACCTCTCCGACACCGCCAACCAGGTTTCCTCCCAGTACGGTTTCTGGCTCGGGGACGCGTTCGCTTCCGGGGGCAGCGTCGGGTATGACCACAAGAAGATGGGGATCACCGCCCGGGGGGCCTGGGAGTGCGTCCACCACCACTTCCGCAACCTGGGCCTGGACACCCAGAAGGACCCGTTCACGGTTGCGGCCATCGGCGACATGGGGGGAGACGTCTTCGGTAACGGAATGCTCCTCTCACCGGCGATCCGGCTGGTGGCCGCCTTCAATCACCTCCACATCTTCCTGGACCCCGACCCCGACGCCGAGGCGAGCTTTGCGGAGCGGGAGCGTCTTTTTCGCCTGCCGCGCTCGAGCTGGCGCGACTACGACACGGCGCTGATCAGCGCGGGCGGCGGCGTGTTCGACCGCTCGGCGAAGGCCGTCCCGTTGTCGCCGGAGGTGCGCCGGCTGCTCGAGATCGACGCGCCGAGCGCGCCGGGGGAGGCCGTCATCCGCAAGATCCTGACCTCCAAGGTGGATCTCCTCTACAACGGCGGGATCGGCACGTATGTCAAGGCCTCGAGCGAGGAGCACGTCGAGGTCGGCGACCGCTCGAACGATCGGGTGCGGGTGGACGCGCGCGACGTGCAGGCCCGCGTCGTCGGCGAAGGCGGCAACCTGGGCCTCACCCAGAGGGCTCGGCTCGAGTACTGGGCGGGCGGGGGACGGGTGAACACCGACGCCATCGACAACTCCGGGGGAGTCGATGCCTCCGACCACGAGGTGAACATCAAGATCCTGCTCGACATGCTCTGCAAGAAGGGGCTGATCGAGGGGCGGAAGGAGCGCGACCGGATCTTCCTCGACATGACCGACGACGTCGCCGACCTGGTTCTCGCCGACAACGCGGGCCAGGCCCTGGCCCTGAGCCTGGACGGCCGGCGCAGCGTGCGGGACTACGAGGCGTTCGTCAGCCTGTTCGACGACATGGCGGGGGCGGGGCTCCTCAACCGGGCGGACGAGTTCGTGCCCCGGCGCAAGGAGCTGCTCGCGAGCCCGACCCGCGAACGTGGTCTCCCGCGGCCCCTTCTCGGCGTCCTGCTCGGCTACGCGAAGATGTCGGTCTACCAGCTCCTTCTCGAGACCGACTTCCCCGACCGCCCGGCCGCGCGGCCGTTCCTCGATGGCTACTTCCCGGCGCTCCTGCGGGAGCGCTTCGCCGAGCACTTCGAGGAGCACGTCCTCCGACGGGAGATCGTCGCCACCGCAGCCGTCAACTACCTGATCAATCGGGGAGGCGTCACGCTGCTGCCCCGACTCACCGGCGTGGCCGAGGTCTTGATCGGTGATGCGGTGGCGGCGTGGGTCGAGATCGACCGGGAGGCCGAGGCCGAGGCGCTGCGCGAGGCACTGCTCGCGGCCCGGCGCCCCGCCCGCGAGGAGCAGGAGGCGCTTCTCGAGATCGAAGACGCGCTCGAGATCTCGGTGGCCGAGAGACTCGCGGGGGGGACGGGCGAGGGAGCGGAGAAGGCGCTGCGGGCCATCCGAGAACGGCTGGCGCTGTGAGCCGGGGAGACCGACCCCCCGCCGCCCGGCCACCCGGACCCTTCGGCTCATGCCCGCCCGCCGGCCTCCGGCGCTCCTAGTCCGCTTGGCTCATGGGCCGGCAGCCCCCCTTCGTCTATCATCGGAGAGATCAGTGCTGTCGATGGATCCTCGTCCATTCGGGGCGACTTGGAACGGCAGCGAGACCGCGCCCCGATGGCTGAGCCCACTCTCGCTCCTACCCGCCACCGGGCTCACCACATCCTCAGGGGGATAACCATATGAACGACTACGTTTCCGCCCTCCTGGTCGACGTCCAGGGCAAGAACCCGGCCGAGCCGGAGTTCCATCAGGCCGTCCAGGAGGTTGCCGAGTCACTGGCCCTGGTGCTGGACCGTCATCCGGAGTACCGGCACTCCCGGGTCCTCGAGCGGATCATCGAGCCCGAGCGGGTCATCCTGTTCCGGGTGCCCTGGGTGGACGACAAGGGGGAGGTGCAGATCAACCGCGGGTTCCGAATCGAGATGAACAGCGCGATCGGCCCGTACAAGGGAGGGTTGCGATTCCACCCTTCAGTGAACCTCGGCATCCTGAAGTTCCTGGCCTTCGAGCAGGTGTTCAAGAACTCGCTCACCACCCTGCCCATGGGCGGCGGGAAGGGCGGCAGCGACTTCGACCCGAAGGGCAAGAGCGACAACGAGGTCATGCGGTTCTGCCAGAGCTTCATGAGCGAGCTGTTCCGCCACATCGGTCCCAACACCGACGTCCCCGCCGGCGACATCGGGGTGGGGGGACGCGAGATCGGGTTCCTGTTCGGACAGTACAAGCGTCTCCGCAACGAGTTCACCGGTGTCCTCACCGGGAAGGGCCTGAACTGGGGCGGGTCGCTCATCCGGCCCGAGGCGACCGGCTACGGGTGCGTGTACTTCGCGCAGGAGATGCTGGGCACGCGCAAGGAGACCCTGGAGGGCAAGGTCTGCCTCGTCTCCGGCAGCGGCAACGTGGCCCAGTACACCGTGGAGAAGCTCCTCGACCTTGGAGGCAAACCGGTGACGTTGTCCGACTCGAGCGGCAGCATCTTCGACGAGGCCGGCATCGACCGCGAGAAGCTGAGCTTCGTGATGGACCTGAAGAACGTCCGGCGGGGTCGTATCAAGGAGTACGCCGAGAAGTATCAGTCAGCGGTCTACACCGAGACCGATCCCAGGCTGGACCACAATCCCCTCTGGGACCACAAGGCCCAGTGCGCGTTCCCGTCGGCGACCCAGAACGAGATCAACGGCAAGGACGCGGCCAATCTGCTCCGGCAGGGTGTCTACGTCATCGGCGAAGGTGCCAACATGCCGGCCACCGTCGAGGCGGTCAACCAGTTCGTGGACGCGGGCATCCTGTACGGGCCGGGCAAGGCCGCCAACGCCGGCGGAGTAGCGGTGTCCGGGCTGGAAATGGCCCAGAACAGCATGCGCTACGGCTGGACCCGGAAGGAGGTCGACAACCGGCTCCAGCTCATCATGAGCAGCATCCACGAGGCCTGCGTGGGGACCGCGGATCGCTTCGGGGTCCCGGGAAACTACGTCGACGGGGCCAACATCGCGGGCTTCCTCAAGGTCGCGGACGCGATGATGGACCAGGGAGTCGTGTAGCGGGACTCCGAAGTCGTGTGAGCATCGCAGACCACGTGGCGAGGGGCGCGGCGGGCGGGGTGCACGCCGTGCCCCCGCAGAGCCCGGCGTGGTCGAGCGTCGGGCGACTTCCGCGACACCCAGGTTCGTACCCGGTCCCGTCGTGCTAGGCTTCCCGCCGAAGAGGGCACCATCGCGATGAGCACGACCGACGGCCGGCGTCGATACCACGACTACCAGGACCTGATGCGGTACCGCATCATGGACATCCTGCTGGTGTCGACGCCCTACGACACGTTCATACTGGAGGAGGCGGGCGAGCTCGCGGAGCGGATGCTCGGCGAGTTCCGCAACCTGGATCTGCACTACGCGCCCGCCCTCAACGGGGTCACCTCCGGGGCGGCTGCCCTCCGGCTCGCCCGTGAGCGACGCATCAACCTGATCATCACCACGCCGTACCTTCCGGACATGGACGCGGCCGAGCTCGCCAGGCAGGTGAAGGAGGCGAGGCTGGACGTTCCGGTCGTCCTCCTGGCCTGGGACACCCGGGAGCTGCGGGAGTTCGAGGCCCGGGCCGACACGTCCGCGATCGAGCGGAGCTTCCTATGGCAGGGCGACGCGCGCATCCTCGTCGCCATCGTGAAGTCGGTCGAGGACCGGCGGAACGTCGATCACGACACCCGCTCGGTCGGGGTGCAGGTGATTCTCCTCATCGAGGACAACGTCCGCTACTACTCCTCGTTCCTTCCCGTCATCTACGCCGAGCTCCTCCAGCACTCGCGGCGGGTGGTCAAGGAAGGCATCAACCTGTCCCAGCAGATTCTGCGGATGCGGGCGCGTCCGAAGATCCTGCTGTGCACGACGTGGGAGGAAGCGGAGGAGATCTTCGACAAGTACGCGGAGGACGTCCTCGGGGTCATCTCGGATGTCCAGTTCCCCCGCGGAGGGGTGAAGAGCCCGCAGGCCGGTGCCGACTTCGCGCGGCACGTGGGAGAGGCCTATCCGGACGTCCCGATCATCCTCCACTCCTCGCGTCCGGAGAACGAGGCCCTCGCCGAGAAGGTGGGGTCCAACTTCCTTCTCAAGGGCTCACCACTCCTCCTGCAGGAGCTCCGCAAGGTGATGCTGCAGGACTTCGCCTTCGGCGACTTCATCTTCAAGGACCGGGCCGGGAACGAGCTGACCCGGGCCGCCGACCTGCGGGAGATGGAGGAGAAGCTGACCGTGGTGCCCCCGGAGTCGATCATCCGCCACGCCGAGCGCAACCACTTCTCACGCTGGCTCAAGGCGCGGACGGAGTTCGCCCTCGCCCACGAGCTGCGGCCTCGCCGCCTGAGCGACTACGGAGACATCGAGGGGCTTCGGGAGAACCTCATCCAGACCATCAAGCGGTACCGCGTGGAGCAGAGCCAGATCCTGGTGACCGACTTCGACCGATCGACCTTCGACTTGAGCGGCGACTTCTATCGGATCGGCGGCGGCTCGCTCGGGGGCAAGGCCCGTGGGCTTGCCTTCGTCCGGCGGATGCTGGGCGAGCGGCGGCTGCGGAACCACTTCGACGGCGTAGAGGTGGCGGTTCCCGAGACCGCGGTGCTCGGAACCGATATCTTCGACAACTTCCTCGACCTGAACGACCTCAAGCTCTTCGCCATCGAGTGCGACGAAGACGAGGAGATCCAGCGCCGGTTCGTGGCCGCTCGCTTCCCGGAGGGAGCGGAGCGGGACGTGGCCGCCTTTCTGGAGAAGGCGGCGTGGCCCCTGGCCGTCAGGTCCTCGAGCCTGCTCGAGGACTCGCAGCACCAGCCGTTCACCGGGGTCTACGAGACCCTGATGCTCCCGAACAACGAATGGAGCCTCGGGGAGCGACTTGAGCGCGCGCTCGAGGCGATCAAGCGTGTCTACGCCTCGACCTTCTCGCAGCACGCCAAGGCCTACCTGCGGGCCACTCCCTACCGGCTGGAAGAGGAGAAGATGGCCGTGCTCCTCCAGCGCATCGTGGGCTCGGCGCGGGGAGAACGCTTCTACCCCGACTTCTCCGGAGTGGCGCGATCTCAGAACTTCTACCCGACCCCGCCGCTCGAGGCGGGGGACGGGATCGTCGCGGTGGCCCTCGGCATGGGAAGGACGATCGTCGAGGGGGGGGCGTGTCTGCGCTTCAGCCCGAAGCATCCGAAGCACATCCTCCAGTTCTCATCAGTGCCGGAAATGCTGGCCACGACGCAGCGCGAGTTCTGGGCACTATCGCTCGAAGGTGGGGGCGGCAACGGGGGCATGCGCGAGCAGCCCTTTGAGCTCTCCGTCGCCGAGAAGGACGGTGCGCTCGTGGCGATGGGCTCGACCTACTCGCCGGAGAACGACGTCGTCTATGACGGCATGTCGCGGCCCGGCCCCCGGGTCGTGACCTTCGCGCCCATCCTGAAGCACGGGCGCTTCCCCCTCGCCGAGGTGATCGGGACCCTCATGGAGACCGGGGAGCGCGGCATGGGAGTGCCGGTGGAGATCGAGTTCGCGGTCAGCCTCGCCTGCCGGCCGGGGGCGCGGTGCGAGTTCGGGTTCCTGCAGCTGCGTCCACTCTCGCTCAGCCGGGAGATGGAAGCACTCGACCTGGCCGACGTCGACCAGGCGGAGGTGCTCTGCCGGAGCGATCGGGTGCTCGGCAACGGCCGCGTCGAGGAGCTCCGCGACCTCGTCGTGGTCGACTTTCAGCGCTTCGAGCGCGCGCAGAGCCGGGAGGCGGCGGCGGAGGTGGCCCGGCTGAACCGCCTGCTCCTCTCGGAAGAACGGCCCTACGCCCTCATCGGTGTCGGGCGGTGGGGCTCACGCGATCCCTGGCTGGGGATCCCCGTGGCGTGGGACCAGGTGGCGGGAGCGCAGGTCATCGTGGAAGCGGGTCTGCGGGACCTCAGGGTGACGCCCTCCCAGGGCACTCACTTCTTCCAGAACCTCACGTCGTTCAACGTGGGCTACTTCACCGTGAACCCCGAGATCGGAGAAGGCTACGTCGACTGGGACTGGCTCAACGCCCAGCCCGCTCTCTCGCACGCCGCCCACGTGAGGCATCTGCGCCTGGAGCACCCGATCCTGGTCCTGATGGACGGCCGGCGGAACGAGGGCCTGATCCTCAAGGACGCCCGTTCGCTCTCGGCGCCGGAGTGACTCTCCCCCTCCGGTCGGGCGGATCCAGGCGCCTGACGCCGATCGCGAACGCCCGGGCCGGGTTGTCGACGAGAAGGGTCCTCACTTGCTCCTCGCTCAGACCACGGTCGTGGAGCACCGGCACGAACTCCTCGAAGAGGAACGTCTGCGACCGGTAGGAGCCGCCACCGCGCTCTCCGACGTGGTACCAGCCCGCGTCCTGGGACACGAGCACGTGGTCCAGGTACCCGGCCTGCGTCATGTCGACCACGGCGTCGGCGTGAGCGTCCATCGAGTGCGGGCCGACGCCGTCGAACTCCACCCACGCTCCCTCGCTGGCCGCCCAGGCGTGGGTCGAGCGATCCTCCTCGTTCTGGGCGTGCACCCAGACCCAGGCCGCCGGGGCCACCCCGGCGGCCGTCAAGGTTCCGAGAACCTCGCGGGCCGCGCCCTTGCCGGTGTGGACGGCGATCGTCAGGCCGGTGTCGAGGTGGCAGAGGGCGGCGGCCTCCACGAGCTTCCTGTCGATCTCGGACAGCGCCCCCGAGTCCACGCCGACCTTGAGGAAGCCCGGCCGAACGTCCGTGCCCTCGATGCCATGGCGAAACTCCCGCGTCCAACGGTCGGCCAGCTGCCGGGGGCTCTCCCGATAGGCATGCTCAGGTACGTGCTTGTCGTCGTTGGCGCCGTAGTAGCCGGTATTCGTGACGATCTGCAGGGCGCTCGCTTCGGACAAGCGGCGCAGCAGGAGCGGATCGCGGCCCAGATAGGCCGGCGTCGCCTCGATCAGCGTCTGACACCCGCACTCACGCAGCGCGACCAGGTGGGGGAGGACGGTCTCGAAGACCTCGTCGGCGTCGTACCGGTCCCGACTGACCTGATCTGCGCCCGCGAAGTCCACCAGGAGGTGCTCGTGCACGAGGGTCGTTCCCAGCGCGCTCGGTTCGACCGGACCACGGACGGTCAGGATGAGTCCGAGGTCGCTCTCGGTCGGCGCGCCCGGTGCGCGGCAGGCCAGGGGCAGGCCCGCGGCGAGGCTGGCGAGAAAGGTCCGTCGCTCCATGGATCCGTGGCCGTGCGTCGGCCGGAGCGTGCCCGGGGCGGCCCCGGCCGAAGTGACCTCAGGCCTTCCTCAGGACGTCTGTGTCGCGGTCCCAGTAGACGGGCATCCTGCGCTTGATCGACTCGTTCACCATGTGGGCCACCGCGGCGGCGTGGTGTCCGGCGCGTGCGTCCTCGCTGGACGGCTTCCGCGTCCGGACGGAGTCGATGAATCGGCTCATGTGGACGATCGTCGCGTCGGGGCCGACCTCGGACCAGGACTCCCCCTCGCTGTTCATCGCCGACGGCCACGTGTTCGGCATCTCGCGCTTCTGGACCTCGGGGTCCGCCCAGTAGGCCTCCTCGAGGGCCGAGGGCCAGGAGGCGACGATCCAGCCGTTGCCCTCGACCGGATTCTCGGGGGTAAAGACCAGTTCGTTCCCCCGGAACACGAGCGCGCCCTCGGTGCCCATGATCGTGAAGCCGCTCTGGCTGGCCGAGGAGTTGTTGAAGGTGCCGCCCAACGAAACGGTGAAGCCCTCCTTGGGATAGGTGGCGGCCGCGACCAGGGTGTCCGGGACCTCGTGCGTTTTCTTGTGGAGGTAGTTCTGGCCGGTGGCCATCACCATGTCCGCCATCTCCGCGTCCATGACGTAGTGGATAGTGGTCATCAGGTGGACAAAGAGATCCGTGGAGATGCCGCCCGAGTAGTCCCAGTAGCAGCGCCACCGGAAGAACCGCTCGAGGCTGAAGGGCCTCTTCGGCGCGGGACCGACGAACGCCTCCCAGTTCACCGTCTTCTCGTCGGCGTCGGGGGGGATCGGGTAGAGCCAGGCTCCCGAGTCGGTGTTGCGGTCGTAGGTGGCGCGTATGAGCGTGATCTTCCCGAGCTTGCCCGACTTCACGATCTCGCGGGCCGTTTGCTGGAGCTTCGAGCTCATGCCCTGGCTGCCAATCTGGAGGATCCGGTTCGACGTGTCGGCGGCCGCGATGAACTCAGGGCCTTCGTCGATCGTCAGCGTCATCGGCTTCTCGAGGTACACGTCCTTGCCCGCGGCGAGGGCCTCGACCGTCTGGTCCTTGTGCCAGTGGTCGGGCGTCGCGATGATGACCGCGTCGATCGACGGATCGGCCAGGAGGGCACGCCAGTCCCCGTAGTCCCTCGCTCGCCCGTTCGTTCTCTCGATGGCCCGGGCGACGCGGCCCTTGTAGGCGTCGCAGACACCCACGATCTCGACACCGGGGTGGGCCAGGGCCGACTGCATCACGCCCGATTGCACGCGGGCCCCGACCCCGATGATGCCCATCTGAATGCGGTCGTTGGCCGGGACGGGCCGGGCGGCGGCTCCGGGCTCGGCGCCCACGGAACGCGCGACGAGCGGCGCCGCCGCCGCCCCGACCAGGCTGCGCTGCATGAATTGACGGCGGTTGATCCCTGGCTTCATGGCTCACCTCGCGTGGGAGGCCGCCCGAAGGCGGCTCGAGACGGAGGTTACGTTCGGGGCGGTTCCGAGGTCAAGACACGCGGGGACCCGAAAACGCGTGTCGGGGACGCGCCCGGGGGACGATGCTACGATGAGCGTTCACCCACGGATCGGAGGACGCCGTCATGAAGCAGCTCTGGAAGGTCGCGCTCGTCCTGCTCGGGGGGGGCGCTCTTCTCGTCGCGTGCTCGAGCCGGATGGCCACGACACCGCCGGCCGGCGCGTCCCGCGCCCCGGGATACCACCCCGGGAAGTTCGTCTGGCACGACCTCGTGACCCGGGACCCGGCCTCCGCCCGCCGCTTCTACGGTGCGCTCCTCGGCTGGGAGTTCCAGGACACGACGCGCAACGAGCAGCCCTACGCCATCGCTCGCATGGGGAGTGACCCTGTCGCCGGCATCGTCGTTCGCCCGGACCCGGGCGACGAGCCCGCCCTGTGGTTGAGCTATCTCTCCGTCGGGAACGTCGACCAGGCGGTGGAGATGGTCACGGCGGCCGGGGGAGAGACCCTCTACCCGCCCACCGAACTGCCCGGGGTGGCCCGGTTGGCCGTGGTCACCGACCCCCAGGGCGCCGCTCTCGGCCTGGTGCGGCTGAACGACGGTGACCCCCCCGATGGGCCCGGTCCCGAGGTCGGACACGTCTTCTGGATGGAGTACATCGCGGACGATGCCGCCGCGGCGGTCAGGTTCTACCAGGGCCTGTCCGGGTACGAGAGCATGGTCCAGGAGTCCCGGGGGGGAATCGAATACCACGTCCTGCGCCGCGACGGCCGCTCGCGGGCCGGGCTCTTCCAGGTCCCGAAGATCTCCGACGAGAACGTCGACCCCAACTGGCTCCCCTACGTGCGCGTCGAGGATCCCGCGGCCCTGGCCAGCCGGGTCGGGTCGCTGGGAGGGCAGGTCATCCTGGCCCCGAATCCGAGCATCCGGGGCGGAACCCTGGCCATCGTCGCCGACCCTACGGGTGGGGCGCTGGCGCTGCAGAAGTGGCCGCTCTGAGCGGGAAGGAGACAGCGATGAGACAGCGACTCTCGATCCGGCTCCTCGCGTTCGCCGTCGTGGCCGTCCTTGCCCTCACGATGATCGGCTGCAACGCGACGGTGGGCATCGGCGTGGCGGTGCCTGTGCACGGGCCGTGGTACGGACCCTGGGGTGGAGGCATCTATGTCGGCGGCCCGATCTGGCCTTGAGGTTCGTGTGGACGTCCGGGTCAGTCGAGCGGGGTCAGCTCCACCTTGCGGAACTGGATCTCGCCTCCCTCTGACTGGAGACCGATCGGGCCCGCGAGAACCTCCGTATCCGTGGCCTCGTTGAGCGTCTTTCCGTTGACGCGGAGGACGATGTCGGGTCCGGCGAGGCGAATGTCGTATCGATTCCATTCCCCGGGCGGGTTCTCGTTGGCCTCGATCTTCGCGAACGCCACCATGTCGCCGAGTCTCTCGTGGTCGGTGATCTCTCTCTTGCGCGCGGGGTCGCCGCTCAGCTTCATTCCCCAGAACCCGTGGAGAGCACCCGCGTTGCCGCTCTGGAGCTGGGCCTCGTAGCTTCGCGGAATGGCCCGGGGCTCGCCGTTGATCCGCATCAAGACGCCGCTGTTGCCCGGTTCCGTTCCGGGAGCCCAGCGCCACTCGACCACGAGCTCGTAGCTCGTGTACTCCGCGGTGGTGTAGAGGTACCCGAGCGGCTCCCCCTTGCAGACGAGGAGGCCGTCCTGAACGCTCCAGACGTCCTCCATCGCAACGTCGGGATCCACGAGAAAGTAACTCCAGCCACTGAGATCCTTCCCGTTGAAGAGCGGGATCGACTTCGCAGCATCAGCCGCGGGCGACCTCGTGGGCAGGGCGCCGAGGGCGAGAATCAAGACCACTGACCAGGCGTACGTGCGCATGGATGACTCCTCTCTTCTCCCGTGACTCCGGGACGAAGCCGGGGTTCCGGGATTCTCGGTCGCCGGCCCCAGGACGTCAATCCCTGCTGTACGCGCTGAGGAGCTGGCCGTCCTCGAACTCGACCCGGCAGCTGCAGGACGGCGCCAGCCCCGTTGCGGCCGACACCAATCAGCGGAAGACGATGACCTCGCCAGCCAGCTTCTTCTTCTCGGAGGCGATCATCCCGGTCGTCAGGATGATGAACTCCGTCTCCTTGGACTCGGGTCCGAGAATCACGGCCTCTCCGCCCAGCTGCGCCGCCTCGTCGACGATCTTCGCGCGCAGATCACCGTAGTCCTTGAACACATTGTCCGCCCGCGACTCGACACGGGCGATGGTCGTGTAGGGCCGTTCCGGCGCCTCCTCAAACACCACGACGGACTCGGGTGCTCGCGCTGGCCGAACGTCTGAATTCAGTCGCTGCGTCTGGGCGGTCACGCAACCCGCAGCGACGACGCACATGCACACGAAGAGCGCTCGTCGCATGGCTCCTCCTCCTGAGGGTGAGACGCAAATCCACTTTGCCGTATGCACCATCGTGCCCTTGTATTGCAAGGGGTGTACCAGCGCCCTGGAGCGGCGTCACGTTGTGCCGTTGCCCGGTTACGCCATGGCAGAAGGGCAGGCACGCAATGCAGTCACGGGAATCCAAGAATCTGGCTGGTCTCTCCTGGAGACACTGTGTCCTGTCCGTACGGGTATCCGGCGGGCCGGTCAGAAGCTCAGGGTCGCCGCACCCTGTTTGACCACCTCGAGCATCGCGGGGGCGCCGGCGACCGTCACGCCGTCCACCATGTCGTCCTGGGCGTAGCCTCGAACCTTGGCGCACGGGGGGCAGACGAGAACGCTGCCACCATTGGACATCAGATTCCCGATGAGCTGCTTCATGGGCGGATCCACCGGGTTCAGGTGCGCTATCTCGGCGGCACCCTTGCGCACCCAGTCGACGCCGGAGGCGACCAGGAACACGGTCACCTCCATGTCCGAGGCAATGCCGGCATTGGCAATGCTCCAGGCGACCGACGAGCGTTCGTCGTCCATCCCACGACTGATCACGATCACGAGCTTCTGTCTCTCTGCCATGAATTACACCTCGCATTCGCCGTTGTGGCCTCCCGACGGGACGGCTCCGCCGCCGCCCTCGCCATATGCCAGGACGACCCCTGCCACGAGACCTACTTCAAATTCTTGGAGGGCAATCGTACTCGCTCACGTTGTTGGTTTCCATCCCGCATCCGCCGCCGGTGGGTTAACATCTCTCTCCGCCAGAGCGGCTCGGTCGATCCGAAAGGAGTGCCGGTTGGAAGAGCGGTGGGATGCCGGAGAGACGGGGTGCGGACAGCTCGTCTTCGAGCTCCGTCTTCGGGTGAACGGACTGAAGCCCGGGGATCGGCTCGAGGTCATCGCGCGGGACCCCGGGGCACCAACGGACCTGCCCGCGTGGTGCCGTATGACCGGGCACACGCTTCTCTCGGCGCAGCATCCCGTCTACGTCATCGAGCGCAGGAGCGACTGAGCACTCCGACTGGGGAAGCGGACCCGCCATTCATGGGGGGGTGGACGAATGAAGAAGTCGCTGCTCGTCTTGACGGTTCTGTCTCTTGCCGCGTGCGGCGGCGGCAGTGTGAGCGGGCCCGACGACACCCCGCCGTCGGCCTCACCCGTGGATGCTCTTGCCGCCGATCTCCAGGGCCTGGCGCTCGACGATTTCTATCACACCTCGTTCGGGGCGTTGATCCGGCGGTCGCCGGAGACTGTCGTCTGGGAAGCGCTGACGGGCACGTTTCCTCTCGACTCGGTCGGCCTTGATGATCTGTCGGATGCCTACAGCCGGGACACGTATGCGATGTACCAGGTTGTGTTGGACGCGCTACGGGGCTACGACCGGGCTGCTCTCGACGCGGAAGGTCAGCTCAACTACGACATCTACGAGTGGTACCTGCAGGATGTCGTCGATGGCCTCGAGTTCATCTACCATGATTTTCCAGCGACCTACATGCTGTTTGCGCAGCAGCGGCAAACCGAGCAGTTCTTCACCGACATTCATCCGCTTGCGACAGTGCAGGATGCCGAGGACTACATCACGCGACTGAACCAGGTGGAGCGCAAGTTCGGTCAACTGGTCGATCATCTCGAGCTACAGCGGCAAAACGGCATCGTCGAGCCGGCGTTGTCCATGCAGATCGCAATCGACCAGGCGACGCCGCTGGCGCGGAGCTCTGGGCCGGCCCATCCCTACTACACGCGATTCTTCAACGGCACCACCACAATTGCCGGCCTGGGAGACGCCGAACGTGACGATCTCAATGCCCGGGCCTTGTCAGCCGTCAACAGCAGCGTCATTCCCGGGTATCAGGCCCTGCTCAATGAGCTGAGCAATCTGATCGGAGGCGCGCCGCCCTCGATTGGCGTGGGGCAGTATGCCCGTGGCCGCGCCTACTACGGCTATTCCCTTCGGCACCACACCACGACCAACCTGACGGCGACCGAGATTCATCAGCTCGGCCTCCAGCAGCTGTCGCGAATCCATGCGGAGATGCGGCTGATCTTTGACCAGCTCGGCTATCCGCAGGACGAGACACTGCAGCAGCTGTTTCTACGCGTCACGCACGACGGCGGGGTGATTCCGGCGGCCAACGTACTTCCGACCTACGCAGGGATCATAGACGTCACCGAGCAGCGGCTGGACCAGGCGTTCGACATCTTTCCGTCCGCCGACGTCATCGTCCTTCCGGATCCGTTCGGTGGTTTCTACATCGGCCCGTCATTCGACGGCACGCGCCCGGGTGCGTTCTACGCAGGGACCCAGAGCGACCAGCCATGGTTCCAGATGCGTTCGCTGACCTATCACGAGGCCATTCCGGGCCACCACACGCAGATCGCAATCGCGATGGAACAGGATGTGCCCGCGTTTCGCAAGATCGCAGGATTCACTGGATTCGTCGAAGGCTGGGCTCTCTATGCCGAACGTCTCGCCTGGGAGCTCGGCTGGTACGAAGATGATCCTTTTTCCGATCTCGGGCGACTGCAATATGAGGCGCTGCGAGCTGCGAGGCTGGTCATGGACACCGGCATCCACGACCTCGGATGGTCGTTCGATCAAGCGACCCAGTTCAATGCAGAAAACGTCGGCACCTCGACGGGTTCTTCGCAAGCTGCGGCCGCTCGGTACAGCGTATGGCCAGGCCAGTCGACGGCCTACATGATTGGCATGCTGCAGATCCTCGCTGAACGCCAGCGCGCGATGGATGCGCTCGGCTCGCAGTTCGATCTGAAGGGCTTCCACCGTGCTGTTCTGTCGAACGGAGCGGTGCCGCTCGCACTCCTCCCCACCGTCGTCGATCGCTATATCGCCGGGGTGCAGGCCGGGCCGTAGTCCGCCAGCGTGCGTGTCTCTCAGCCCCGTCGGAGGGCCTTTGGGTCGTGGCCTCGGGCGCCTTGGGGACGGGAGCTGCGTACGGTCGCGGATGCCTGGACGTTGAGGAGGGCCCTGCTATCCGGGGGCTCCCGGCCTCTCGCCCGTCCGGTGCGGTCGTGTGTCAGCCGGAATGTCGGAGGAGGGTGACCGCCCGCGAGTTGGTGGCCAGGGACGGAATTGAACCGCCGACACGCGGATTTTCAGTCCGCTGCTCTACCAACTGAGCTACCTGGCCAGCAGGCGAACAGGCATTGAATCACGAAGCCCCGCAGTCGTCAAAGAGCGGGGCGACGCGGACGCCAGTCCCACAGCCGTTCCCATCCATCGGAACTCTGTGCGCACAGAGTTGGCCGGGAGATCCCTCGCGGGCCGACCCGCCAGCGCGCGAGGGATGTCTTCAGGCCTTCTTCTTCTCGGGCATCTTGACCACGGAGCCCTTCTCGCCCGAGTCGGCGGGGGCCGAGGCGGGTGAGGTGTCGAGGACGGGCAGTCCGAGCCCCTGCCGCAGCCGGTTCTCGATCTCCTGGCGGATGTCGAGGTTTTCCTTGAGGAACTGCCGGACGTTCTCGCGGCCCTGGCCCATGCGCTCGCCGTCGAAGGAGTACCAGGCCCCCGACTTCTCGACGATCCGATGGACGACGCCGAGGTCGAGAAGGTCCCCTTCCTTGCTGATGCCCTCGCCATAGAGGATGTCGAACTCGGCCTCGCGGAAGGGCGCCGCCACCTTGTTCTTGACCACCTTGACCTTGGCCCGGCTGCCCACGACAGAGTCGGAGTCCTTGATCGCGGCGATGCGGCGGATGTCGAGGCGCATCGAGGAGTAGAACTTCAGCGCCCGGCCGCCGGTGGTGGTCTCGGGGTTGCCGAACATGACCCCGATCTTCTCGCGCAGCTGGTTGATGAAGATCAGGCAGGTCCTGCTCTTGGACACGACCGAGGTGAGCTTGCGCAGGGCCTGGCTCATGAGACGGGCCTGGAGGCCCATCTGGGCGTCGCCCATCTCCCCCTCGAGCTCGGAGCGTGGCACGAGGGCCGCCACCGAGTCGATGACCAGGACGTCCACCGCGCCGGAGCGGATGAGCACCTCGGTGATCTCCAGAGCCTGCTCCCCGCTGTCGGGCTGCGAGACCAGGAGGTTGTCGATGTCCACGCCCAGCTTCCTGGCATATCCGGCGTCGAGGGCGTGCTCGGCGTCGACGAAGGCGGCCATACCGCCCCGCTTCTGAGCCTCGGCGATCACGTGAAGGGCCAGGGTCGTCTTGCCCGAGGACTCCGGGCCGAAGATCTCGACCACCCGACCGCGGGGCACGCCGCCCACACCGAGGGCGGCATCGAGGGAGAGCGAGCCGGTAGGGATGGCGGGGACGTCGATCTTGTCCTGGCTCCCCAGGCGCATGATCGACCCCCGGCCGAACTGCTTGTCGATCTGCGCGAGGGCGGCATCGATCGCCTTCGCCCGCTCGTTCTTCTCATCTGCCATCTGTCGTCTCCTCCTCGTGCTCGTGATGGGCGGGGGCGTGCCGCCACCCCCAGGCTGAGCGCGATCGTAGCCTGAGGTCCGGTCATCTGGGGTCCGTAAATGATGTCGGATCGAAACATGACCGCCAAGTTCGGTGCGGCGTGTCCGGTCGAGCGGACAACCGCCCCGAAGGGCTCCGTGTTGAGGATGCATCGGTGAAGGTGCCTTCGAGCGTGCGGCTCTGCGCAATATGTGCGCTTTCTCGTCAAGCTTGCGGGACTGCCTAACCCTCTGTTGAGGCGCGTGTTGTCCCGTGTCTGAAGGGGCATTCCATGATTTTGGATCGGTATCGAAAAAAGGATGGATGCCCCGTAACCCCCTCTGCTACAATCTCTAGATGTCAGGCGGACCCGGGAAGTTCCTGGGCGTCCAGCTCGAGGGCCGGGCCACAATCCAAACAAGGGGAAGCAGTTGAAGGCTGCATCGTTGCGAAAGAAAACCAAGGGTTCAGTACGTTCCTCCGCTCGCAGGACCGCTGCGAAGCCGAAGGGTGGGGCGGTGAAGCGCTCGACAAGCAAGAAGCGCACCGCTACGAGCAGGAAGCGGAGTTCAACACGCAAGACGCGGGCCGCGACCAGTCGGAAGAAGCCCGCCACCAGCCGGAAGAAGGCCCCAACCAGCCGGAAGAGGCCCGCCACCAGCCGGAAGAAGGCCGCGACCAGCAAGAAGAAGGGTCGTGTGGCCGCCAAGACGACCCGGCGCGCGCGGACTCCCGTGCGTCGGGCTCGAACGTCCACTCCGGCCCGCGCGACCCATCCCCAGGCGGCGCCAAAGGCCCGCGCGAGGATCCCGTCCCCGCTGCCGACGAGGCACGTGGCCCCGGAGCGCGGGCCCGTGGCCCTGCGCGCCCGCTCGATGCCACCGAAGCGGGAACGCCACGGTCTTACCGTGTCCGCCCCCGCCCGGCCACCGGTCGCGCTGCCGGAGTTCTCGGAGGCTGGAGTCTTCCTGGCCATCACGTACTCCATCCGCGACGGTCGCCGGGGCGAGTTTTTCGACCTCATGCGCGAGCTGAAGCCTCTCCTCAACGCGATCGGCGGGATGGACATCTGCGTCTACGAGGACCGCAGCCGTCCGAACTACCTCATGGAGGTCTTCCGCTTCAAGGACGAGACGGAGTTCACCGCCTTCGACGACAAGTTTCACAAGGACAGGAAGATCGCCGCCATCTACGCGCTGCTCGACGACATCGTCGAAGCGGAGAAGAGCGACTTCAAGATCTTCGAGCGGCGGCTGTAGGGACGGCCGCGGCACGAGATTCCCCCCGCGGCTGCCCGTAGGCGCTCCCGATGCCGTCCCCCATCGCGCACGGTCTCGTCGGTCTCTCGGTTCATGTCCTCGCGTCGCAGGACCGCGCCGAGATCCGGGACCCCTGGCGCATCGGGGTGACCGTCGGGGCCGCCCTCATCCCCGACATTGACCTCCTCTTCCGCCTCGTCGACGGCGTGAACCACCACAACAACGAGACCCACTCCTTCGGGTTCGCGCTGCTCGCCGCGGTGACCGCGGCCGCCGCCTTCCGCCTCGCCCGGTGGAAACGGCCCCTGGTCCTCGGCCTGGTGGTCGGCCTCGCCTGGGCCAGCCACGTCCTGCTCGACCTCCTCAACCTCGACACCCATCCCCCGATCGGCCTGATGGCGCTCTGGCCCTTCTCGGACGGCTACTACAAGTCGCCGGTCCTCCTCTTTCTGGACATCGGGCGTACACTTGACTGGACGGCGGTCCGGCACAACAGCGTCTCGGTGGCCTGGGAATGTGTGATTCTGGTTCCCGCGTTGCTGGCTGCCGGGCGCTATCGGATGCGGCACCTGGGGAGGGACGTATGGCGAGAGGGGCCGAAAGCAAGCCCGTAGCCGAGAAGCAGGAGCGGGCCTCACCCTCGCCGAAGAACGCGAGCGAGGAGGAGGCGGCCCTCATCTTCCGTCGCCGGAAGCTCGAGCTGTCGCGGAAGGACGTCGAGCGCCGCCTCGAGACGGCTCAGGCCAAGCCCCACCGCGAGATGCTCCGACGGGCGCTGGCCGCCCTCGACGAGGAGCTCGCTTCGCTCGGCTGACGCGAGCGTCCTCGTCGTGACGCCCCGGATCCCCTTTCCCGGTCCCACCCTCGTCCTGCTCGCCGCCGCGGTGGCCGCCACGGCCGGCGCCGAGCCCCTTCCCACCCGGGCCGTTCCCGTGGCCAGCTACGACATCCGTGTCCGCCTCGACGCCGAGGCGATGCGGCTCTTCGGGGAGGGGAGGATTGTCTGGCACAACCCCTCGTCGGACGCGGTGGGGGAGCTGTGGTTCCACCTCTACCTGAACGCCTTCCGGAACTCGGAGAGCACATTCTTCCGCGAGTCGAGGGGTCGCTTCCGGGGCGGCCGGGTGGGGGAAGACGGCTGGGGCGGCATCGACGTCACCGCGATCCGCCGGGCGGATGGGGTGGACCTGGCGGCGGCGACGTCGTTCGAGCACCCCGACGATGACAACGGCGCGGACCGAACGGTGCTGCGTGTCCGCCTGCCGGAGCCGGTGCCCCCGGGAGACCGGGTCGCCCTCGACGTCACCTTCGAGGCCCGGCTGCCGGGTTTCCTGATCCGGACCGGCCACGCCCGCGACTACGTCCTCGCCGGCCAGTGGTTCCCAAAGCTCGGGGTCTACGAGCCGGCGGGGATGCGCGGTCGCGCGTCCGGAGGCTGGAACTGCCACCAGTTTCACGCCCTGTCGGAGTTCTACGCGGACTTCGGCCACTACCGCGTGGAGATCACCCTCCCCGCGCGCTTCGTCGTCGGGGCCACCGGGCGTCGGGTCGCCCGGCGCGACAACCTCGACGGGACGACGACGCACGTCTTCGAGCAGACCGACGTCCACGACTTCGCGTGGGCTGCCGACCCCCGTTTCCTCGAGATCCGCCGGACCTTCGTGGCGCGGGAGGAGGTCTCCCCCGTGGAGTACGAGGACACCGCCCGGATGCTCGGGCGGCCTCACGAGGAGGTGCGCCTCGACGACGTCGAGATCGTGCTGCTTCTCCAGCCCGCGCACGCTCCGCAGGCCGAGCGGCTCATCGCGGCGGCGATGGCCGCCCTCAAGTGGTACGGCCTGTGGTACGGCAAGTACCCCTACGCCACCCTCACCGTCGTTGACCCCGCCCCCGGCGCCGGGGGATCGGGGGGTATGGAGTACCCGACCTTCATCACCGGCGGGACCCTGTTCGTGTTCAACCGCTGGCCGCTCGACCGGCTTCCCTGGCCGGAGGAGGTGATCGTCCACGAGGCCGGCCACAACTACTGGCAGGGGATGGTGGCCAGCAACGAGTTCGAGGAGCCGTGGCTGGACGAGGGCTTCACCACCTACTCGACGGGAAGGGTGATGACGCGGGTGTACGGGCCCTGGGTGTTCCAGGCCCTCGGCCTGCGGTTGGGGCGTCTCGAAGGCTGGCGCGTCGAGAATCGGGCCGACCGAATCCTGGGGCCCATCCGCCGATCGGCGCTGAACGTCACGAGTGACCACAACCTCGCGGTCTACACACGTGCCGCCCTCGCCCTGCAGACCCTCGAGCGGCTCGTGGGTGAGGACACGATGGCCCGCGTGATGCGCACCTACCACGAGAGGTGGCGGTTCCGTCACCCGAGGAGCGAGGACTTCTACGAGGTGGCCTCGGAGGTGTCGGGCCGCGATCTCGACGGGTTCTTCGAGGAGGCGATCGAGAGCCCCGGCTTCCTCGACTACGAGGTGGCCTCGGTCCGGACCGAGCGGCGCGCTCCGCCGCGGGGGATCCTCGAAGACGGCGCGGTGGCCACCGCATCCGCGCCCGCGGACGACGATGAGGACGCGCCGGGCGACGAAGGATCCTGGCGGTCGGCGGTGCGCGTGCGCCGGCGGGGCGAGATCGTGCTCCCGGTGGAGGTGGAGCTGCGATTCGAGGGGGCGCCCTCCGAACGCCGCCACTGGGACGGCCGGGATCGGTGGGTGGAGTACGAGGTCACCGGCCCTCATCCCCTCACCGCCGCCATCGTCGACCCCGACGAGCGGCTCGTCCTCGACGTCAACCGCCTCAACAACAGCCGCCGCGTCCGACCCGACGGACGCACCGCCGCCTACTGGGGGGCCCGCTGGACCTTCTGGCTCCAGGTGGCCCTCTCCTTCGTGGGGCTGTGATGAGGACGCTCGCAGCTGTGACGCGCGAGGGGCTGACCCGGGCCGGCGCGGCGTGGCGCGTCATCGTGCTCGTCTGGGGCGTTCACCTCGTCCTGGCCGCGGCCGCGGCCTACCCGTTCTGGCGCGCGCTCCGCCCCGTCCTCGGCCCCCGGCCCGGGGCGGATGTCCTCCGGTCCGGGATCAACGTCGAGGCCCTGGCCGACCTCACCGCGCTACGGCCCGGACTGCTCGGTGCGTTCGGGTTGTCGTTCGTGGCCGTGGTCGCCGTCGGGCTGCTCGGCGGCGCGGCCGTCACCGCGGGCGTGCTCGAGGTCCTGCGCGCCCAGGACGGCCGCCCCATCGGGCACCGCTTCGGCCGAGGCGCGGGCCGCTTCTTCGGCCGCTTCGTCGGTGTCGCCGTCCTCGTCGGCCTCCTTGCCGGGATCGTGGGGACCTTCGCCGTCTTCCCCTTCGTCCTCCTCGCTCGCCGCTACTTCCACTCGGGCTGGGACGCGGCGCGCCTGGCCCCCCTGGCCGGCATGGCGGTCGCCGGCCTCGTGGCCCTCCTGGCCCTGCTCGTCCTCGACGCCGCCCGCATCCACGTCGTGCGCGCGGACGTCGGGCCCCTCGCCGGCACGCGAGCGGGGTTGGGCCTCGTTCTGCGCCACCCGGCGGTCTGGCTCGGGACGTGGCTGGGAAACGCGACGCTCGTGGGCGTCGTCGTGGTCGCCTTCGTGCTCGTCCGCCGAGCGGTGCCGACGGAAACCGGGCCCCAGATCCTCGCCATGGCCCTGGCGCAGCAGGCGCTCGTCCTGGCCCGGACGGGCCTCCGCGTCGCCCTTCTGGCGAGCGAGATCGCGCTCGTGGACCGCCTGCGGCCGATGGCCCGGCTGGAGCCGGTCGTCGTCCCGGTTCCGGCTCAGGCCGACGAGTCCTCGCCCCCGCCTTCCTTATTGTGAGAGGGCGGGGGAGAGAAGCGCCCGAGATACCGTCCGACGGCCTCCCGAAAGAGCTCGCGGATCTCGGCGCCCGGGATGGCCTCGGCCGCCTTGGCGAGGTCGTCGGGCAGTGGCCGGGCGACGACCGCCGGCGGGGACGGGACTGCCTCCCGGGTCGTCCCGATCACCGGACCCTCGGCGAAGCCCAGCGTGTGGGGAGCGGCCGAGCCCGCGATCCGGCGGAGGCGGGCCAGGAGATCGGACCGCATCCGCCAGAGGCTCTTTCGCCAGATGGCGTCGGGGACCCGGATCCGGAGGAGATCGCCGTCGAGGGCGACGACCTCCGAGCGCCGGGCGAGTTCGGCCCCCACCGCGGCCGGCCACGCCGCTTTGAGAAAGACGAGGCGCCGGGCGGGCGCCGCCCCGAAGAGGTCCGCGGCGAGGTCGGCGGTGGTCGTGCGTTTCATCGAGCAGCCGAGCCTCTACGTTATACTCGGCCTCTGGTCCGCACGCCATGAAGTGTCCCAAGTGCCACGCGTCGATCGCCCAGCCCGTCGACCCGGACAGCATCGTCACCTGTCCCGGCTGCGGGGCACGCCTGATGACGAAGGCGGCGGCCCTCCGGTCGCACGGAGGGAAGGCCAATCCGGCCGCCCCGGCGCCGGACCCCGACCTGACCCCGCCGGTCACCGTACCTCCCAAGCCCGCGATGGAGGTGGACCTGGGCGGAGAGGATTCCGCCCCGGCCGCGAAGGCGGCCGCCCCGGGCCCGGGGTCCGCTCCGGCCCCGGCGACGCTCGACGCGGTCCTCCAGGAGCTGCAGATGCTCCGCGCGACCCAGATGCAGATCCTCGAGCTGTTGAGCCGCGGGGGCCCGCCGCCGGAGACGGACCCCGGGCCGAACGAGACGCAGGTGCTGGCGCCGGTGCGCTCGCGCCGCCGCAAGACAGTGCTCCTGATCGACGACGATTCGGCTACCCGCGAGGGGGCGCTGGTGGAGCTGAAGCAGGCGGACGTGCCCGTGCGGGCCGTCGAGGACGGCAACGCCGCGCTGGCCGCGATCGCCGAGGAGAAGCCGGACGTCATCGTGCTCGAGCTCAGCCTCGCCGGCGAGATGGGGGGCAAGGACCTCATCAACTTGATCAAGGCGACCATGGAGTGGGTTGACATCCCGATCGTCCTGTGGACGCGGCAGGACGTGTCCACCCAGAAGGAGGCCCGCCAGGTCCACGGGGCGGACGAGGTGGTCACCAAGGCCAGCGGGGCGGCGGCGCTCGTGAACCGCGTCATCACCGTCTTCCGAAGCAGCTGAGGGCCCCGTGGAGACGCCCCTCCTGATCCTCGCGTCCGGATCTCCGCGTCGCGCCCACATCCTGAAGGAGCTGGGCGTGCGGTTCCGTGTCGAGGTGTCCAACGAGGACGAGTCGCTGAAGCCCGGGGAGGACGGCGCCGCGGCCGTCGAGCGGCTCGCCCGCGCGAAGGCCCTCGCGGTCGCCGGGAAGGCGGCACTGCCGGTGCTGGCCGCCGACACCGAGGTGCTCTGCGACGACGAGATCCTCGGCAAGCCCGCAGGCGAGGCGGCGGCCCGGGCCATGCTACGGCGGCTGAGCGGGCGGAGCCACGAGGTGGTGACCGGCGTGTGCCTCGTCGACGGCCGGGGAGCCCACTCGGGCGTCGAGCGCAGTCGCGTCACGCTTGCCGAGCTGAGCGACGACGAGGTGGCCTGGTACGTCGGGACCGGAGAGCCCCTCGACAAGGCCGGGGGCTACAACATCAACGGCCGTGGGGCGCTCTTCATCGAGACCATCGAGGGCTCGCCGTCCAACGTGGCCGGGCTCCCGGTACGGCTGGTGCGGCAGCTGGCCCACGAGGCGGGGCTCGACCTGGGCTGGCCGCGATCGTGACGGCCCTCGGGCGGCCCCCCATCGTCGTCGGGCTCCTGGCGACGGCCGCGCTCGTCCTTCACCCCGCGGTGCGGACGCAAGAGTGGCTCCCCGTGCGACCGGCTGCGGTGGCGGCGCTCCTGCTCCTGACCGCCCTCGCGCTGGTGGCTCGGGCGCTGGTCGCCCCCGGCCCTCGGCGCCTCGCGGCGAGGTTGCTGGCGGGTGGGGCGGTCCTCGTCCTCGCCGGGGTCGGCGGGGACGGCGTGCTGGGGCATCGGGGTCGTTTCGATCTCGTGCCCGGCCAGGCCCGGACGCACTTCGACGAGATCGGTGTCGAGGGACGCGCGCTGGGGCTGCGTCCGTTTGGCTTCTCGGTCGGGCTGGAGGGCCTCGAGCCGGCAGGAGGCGCGGCGCTCGTCTGGTCGGACTCGAGCGAGCGGGCGGTGCTGACGACGGAGCGGGCGGCCGGCCACGGGGGCTACCGCTTCGGGAGGCCCCGCACCGTTCCGACCGGGGGCGCGGCGCGTCTGCGGGTCGGGATCTCCGGGGGCGGCGACGATGTGATCGTCGATCTTGCCCCGGGGAGGCCCGCGCAGGCCGGCGATCTGCGGGTCACGCTCGAGGAGTACTACCCCGACTTCGCCCTCGACGAACAGCGGCAGCCCTTCACGCGCTCCCTCGAGGCCCGCAACCCGGGCGCGGTCCTGCTGATCGAGAGCCCGCGTGGCTCCTTCCGGGCCTTCGTGCTCCGTTCGATGCCGGGAGTGCATCGGGTGGAGGAGATCGGTCGCTCCTTTGCCCTCATCGACGTCGAGCCGGAGATGTCGGTCGAGATCGACGTGCACCGGGAGCCGCTGGCGGCGCTCGCCCTCCTCGGGGCGCTGCTCGTCCTGGCCGCGGTGATCGTGCAAACGAGGGCACCGTGAGCGCGGCGATCGTTGCCCTCGCCGCGATCGGCGCCCTCGCCTTCCTGCTCGCGGCGCTCGTGCCGCTCCGCAAACCGAAGCTGCGCACGACCGGCCGCGTGCTTGCGGTTCTGGGTGCACTGGCACTGCTGCCCTCAGTCGGGTCTTCCGGGGCGTGGCCCTTCGTGCTCCTCGCGGCCGGGGCCGCGGCGCTGGCGACGCCGTTGCCTCTGGTGCTCGCGGCCGCCGGTGCGGTGATGGTCGCGCTGCAGCCCGAGACCTCGGCCCCGATCGCCGCCGCCGTGGCCGGCCTGGCCGTGGCCGCCGCCGCGGACGGTCTCGTCTCCTGGCTCCGCGCACGGAGGGCCCAGGGTGCGGACGCGCTCGGGCCCGCGCTCGTCGCCGGCGCCCTTCTCGTGCTCGTCCTCGTGCGCGTGGATCACGGGGCCGTTCTCTCCTGGACGTTTGGCGTCGCGGGCGAGACCGGACGGGTCGTCCTGCGCGGGGTGGGTGTGGCGCTCGGCGTCACGCTCGTGGCCGCCCTCGGCGGGGTCCTCCTGTTGACGACCGCCCGGCTGGCCCCCGAGGCGTCGGGGGCCCGGCCGGTGGCGGTCGGCGCGCTCTCGGCGGCCGTGCTCGCGGCGGTGCTCGGCGCTGGCCTCACCGTCGCGCGGCTCACCGAGCTGCCCGCGGGGGTTGGGGAATCGGGGGCCCGGTCGCTGGTCGTCCTCGTCGCGGCGGTGGGGACCCTGGCCGCCAGCCTCCTGGACGCAACCGGCCCCGCGACCCCCGGTCCCGTCGCCCCACTCCGTCGCACGGCGCGCGTCACCGGCCTGGCGGCGGCCCTCGCCCTCGGCGTCGCGGTGGCCGCGGGAGTGGAGTCCTGGTGGCGAGAGGCGACCTACGCCACCCCGCTCACGACGGCGGCCGCGGCGGCGGCCCTCCTCGGCCTCGCGGTGCTCGAGCCCGAGGCGCGCCTGGCCGGGACTCGCCGCGTCCTCTTCCTGGCGGCCCTCCTCTTCCTGCTCGTCGCCTGAAGCGAACGGCCCTCAGCGGCCGAGGGCGAGCCGATCGGCCAGGGGGCGGGGCAGGCCGGCGTCGAGGATCCTCTTCTGCGCCCGGTCGACCGCGTAGGCGACGCGGTTGATGCTCACCGTCCTGCTCTGGCTGTCGAAGATCGCGAAGGACGCGAGCGGGCTACCGTCGCGGGGCTGGCCAATCGAGCCCGGGTTGATGAGGTAGCGCATGCCGGGCTCGAGGCGAAAGCGGAAGGTGGGGCTCGTCGTGAGCACGGTGTGGATGGCCTCCGGCGAGAGGCCGAACACCACCGGAAAGTGCGAGTGCCCGAAGAAGCACAGCGGGAACGTGGTCTGGCGAAAGACGTTCAGGGCCTCGATCTCGCCGAAGATGTAGGCGTCCTCGTCGATCGGGGTGCCGTGGGCGATGGCGAAGGCGTCGTCCACGATTGCCGGCCCCTCGGGCAGCTGATACAGCCAGCGCAGGTTCTGCTGTGTCAGGCGCGTTCGCGTCCACTGGGCGGCCTGGAGCGCCACCCGGTTGAACATCTCCCCATCCTCGACACCGGAGCAGACCTTGTCGTGGTTCCCCCGGATCGCCACGAGCGGCTTGAGGGCGCGGACCATCTCGACCGTCTGGTTGGGGTGGGCGCCGTAGCCGACGAGGTCGCCCAGGAAGACGGCCTTGTCCCAGCGCTTCCGTCTCACCCGGGCGAGGACTGCGGACAGGGCCTCTCGGTTCGCGTGGATGTCCGAGAGGATCAGATACCTCATTGCTCGACGGCTCTCTTCCGCTGGGTTCGCTGCTCGATCAGGTCCGCAATCCGGTGGGCCACCTCGCCGGGGGTGGCCCCGGTGGTGTCCACCTCCAGATCAGCCATGCGATAGGAGGGTTCCCGCTCGGCCAACAAGGCCCGCATTATGGCATGGTTCCCGGCCAGCGGCCGGGTGCCATCGTCGGGGATGCGGGCCATGAGCTCCTCGGTGTCGCAGCGCAGCCACACCGTCAGGGCCCCCTTCTGGAGCCGCGCCCGGGTGTCGGGCCGGGTGAAGGCCCCCCCCCCGGTGGCGACAACGCACCGGTCGAGTTCGGTCAGGGCCTCCGCCTCCCGGAGCTCCTCCGCCCGGAAGGCTTCCTCGCCCCGCTCGGCGAAGAGAGCGGCGATCGAGCACCCCATCCGCTTCTCGATGCGCCGGTCCATGTCCTCGAAGCTGAAGCCGAGACGAACGGCCAGGCGGGTCCCCACCGCGTTCTTGCCCGAGCCCATGAAGCCCACGAGGACGATCCGGCGGGGAGCCTCACCCACGGCCCGCTCCCTCTTCGAGGAGGCCAAAGAACTCCGGGAATGAGACGTCCACACACTCCGCTCCCTCGATCTCGGTGGGGCCCTCGGCGGCCAGCGCGGCCACCGCGAGGGCCATCGCGATCCGATGATCTCCCCGCGATCGCACGGCGGCTCCCTGGAGCCGGGCGCCGCCCTCGACGGCGATCCCGTCCGGAAGCTCACGGACACGGGCCCCGAGGCGGCCGAGGCCCTCGGTGATGGCGGCGATGCGGTCGCTTTCCTTGACGCGGAGCTCCCGGGCGCCGGTGAGGGTGAAGGTCCCCTGGGCGCGGCAGGCGGCCACCGCCAGGGCCGGGACCTCGTCGATGAGCGAGGCGACGAGCGCCGGATCCACCGTCGTCCCGTGCAGGGTGGAGGAGGCGGCGACGATCGAGCCCACGGGCTCGGGATCCGTCGTCTCGAGCCGGGTCTCCACGCGCCCGCCCATGGCCCGCAGCACCTCGAGGAACGCGGTCCGGGTGGGGGAGAGGAGGACGCCGTCGAGGCGCACCTCCGAGTCGGGCAGAACGAGGGCCGCGACCACGAGGAAGGCCGCGCTCGAGGCGTCCCCGGGCACAGCGATCTCCGCTCCCCGCAGCCTCGCCCCGCCCCTTACGGTGGCCGCCAGCCCGTCGCGCTCGACTTCGACGCCGAAGAGCGGCAGCATCCGCTCGGTGTGCTCCCGGCTCGGAGCGGGCTCGCGCACCGTAGTGGTTCCCTCCGCCTGCAGGCCGGCGAGCAGGACCGCCGTCTTCACCTGGGCGCTGGCGATCGGCATCTCCCAGGTGAGGCCGCGCAGGCCTCCGCCCTCGATCGTGAGGGGGGGATGTCCGTCGGTGGTGATCGCGGTGGCCCCCATCGCCCGCAGCGGGGCGGCCACGCGCTCGACCGGCCGGCGCCTGAGGGACTCGTCACCCGTGAGCACCGTACGGAACGGTCGACCGGCCAGGGCGCCGGAGAGAAGGCGCAGCGTCGTCCCCGAGTTCCCGGCGTCCAGGGGGTCGTGCGGCGGCGTCCAGGCCTCGGGCCCCCGGCCCTCGATCGTGACGAGAGACCCTTCCCGGTGAGCCGTCACCCCAAGCGCCCGGAGGCAATGCAGAGTGGACTCGCAATCGGCGGCGGAGGAGTAGTTTCGCGCGCGGGTGGTGCCCTCGGCGAGGGCGCCGAAGAGTGCCGCACGGTGGGAGATCGACTTGTCGCCGGGGAGGCGGAGATGTCCGTGGAAGCTCGGGGCGGGCTCGATCCTCAAGGCTGCGAGCGGATGGTAGCACGCCCGGCGTCGCCTTGACGCCCCCACCCCCCCATGCTAGCGTTCGCCGATCCGCCGACCTTTCAACGAATTGAGACCCCTTCCCCCAAGATGACCAAGGCCTCCGACAACCGGACGGTCAAGCTCGACGTCGCCAGCCGCTTCGAGATGTTGGATGTCGCCCAGGCGGTCCTCGCCCAGGTGTGCACGATCGTCGGGTTCGAGGAGGAGACCAGCCACTACCTGGCGGTGGCGGTGCGTGAGTCGGTGGTCAACGCCATCAGGCACGGCAACAAGGAGGACGAGTCGAAGCGTGTGGAGATCCTGTTCACCCTGCACGAGAGGTCGCTCGAGGTGCAGGTCAAGGACCAGGGAGAAGGCTTCCAGCCCGAGGAGATCCCCGATCCCCTCGCCCCCGAGAACCTGCTCAAGGCCTATGGGCGGGGGATCTTCTTCATGCGGCAGTTCATGGACGAGGTGAGCTACTCCTTCCCGACCCGGGGCGGCACCGTCGTTCGCATGGTGAAGAGCCTCCCCGCCTAGACAACTCCGGGAACGCCGAGTCGAGCGACGTTCCCGGAGTATTCCGTTTGGACTGCGAAAGCTACGGAGCGCGGAAGATGTTCTCGGACTCCTTGCCGTCCTCCGGAGAATGGACGGTCAGGGGACTGATCTCCCGGAATCTGTCTGCCTGCCTCCAGGCCCTCACCGTCTCTCGACTCGCAGCAGCACGTTCTCCCGGGGACCATCGGCCAGCACCCGGGTCTCGACGGAGCCCATCGCCTCCAGCCGGCGGCGTTCCCCGGGCCCGACGATGACGAGCGTCGGCCCCTCCTTGGCCGCCTGGAGGACCTCTTCGCCGCCGCTCACCTCGCGGACCTTCCCGTCGTTGTAGAAGTAGCCGGCCATCCACGCGGTGCGCCGCGCCCCCCAGGCCAGCACCTCGCGGCCCATCGTCGGGATGAAGAGCCGGCGACCGGACTCGTGCCGCGCCAGGATCGGCGGTGCGGCCAGGGTGACGAGCAGAAGCAGGCCGGCGGAGCCGATCCGCAGCAGGCGCAGGGCGCCCGCCGGGTCGGTCCCGACGCGGCGCGAGAAGAGGAAGGTCACGGCCAGCGCCCACAGGGCGAAGGGGACGGCGGAGCGCCACAGTGGCTCGTGCATGCGGAACAAGAGGAAGGCGGGCGTGGTGGCCACCAGCGCCCCGAGGACCAGGCCCACGAGCGCGGTGACGCGCCCCGAGAGATATCGCTCGGGCGCCGCGGCCGAGACGAGGCGGTCGGCGGCCCGGCCCATGAGGATGGCGAGCGGGGGCACGCACGGGAGGATGTAGCCGGGAAGCTTCGAGCCGGCGAGCGAGAAGAGCAGAAGGGGCAGCCCGAGCCAGAGGAGAGCGAAGAGGTCGCTCCGCGACCCCCGGGGGCGGAGCCCGGCGAGTCCCGGCACCGCCAGCCCGGACCAGGGGAAGAGGCCGGCGAGCAGGATCGGGAGGTAGTACCAGAGGGGCCCCGGGTGGTGATGGATGGTCGACGTGAAGCGCTGCAGGTTGTGGTTGAGTACGAACACGTCGATGAACTGGCGGCCCTGGTCGACGAGGATCGCGACGTACCACGGGGCCGCCACGACCACGAACGCTCCCACCGCCAGCGGCGACACCGCCTCGCGCGCCACGCGCCATTGCCGTGTGGCCAGGACCAGGCCCCCCAGCACGAGAAGAGGCAACAGCAGGCCCAGGGGGCCCTTGGCCAGCGTGGCCAGCCCCGCGAACGCGGCGGCGGCGGGGAGGGCGTGGGGCCCGGCCATTCCCAGCACGCGCAGCCCGCCGAGGCCGATGGCCGCCGTCACCGTGGCCGCGAGCAGCATGTCCATCGAAGCGGCCCGGCCGTAGGCGAACATGAGGACCGAGGTTCCGGCAACGAAGCCGGCATGCAGGCCCGCCGCGGTGCCGTAGAGGCGTGCGCCCACGAACATCGTCACGCCCACCAGCAGGAGGGTGGCCAGGACCGAGGGCAGTCGGGCCGCGGTCTCCGTCTCGCCGAGGAGCGAGAAGGCGCCCCCGGCCAGCCAGTAGAAGAGCGGGGGCTTCTCGAGCCAGGGCTCGCCCTGCAGCGTCGGTGTCACCCACTCGCCGGCACGGTGCATCTCCACCGCGACTCGGGTGTAGCGCGGCTCGTCGGGCCCCAGCAGGGGCACCACCCCGAGACGGAGCACGAGCAGGGCGGCCACGAGAGCCAGGAGCACCGCCGCGCTGCGGGGGGGAAGCGCTTGGGTCATCGGCGGCGCCATCCTACAATCCAACACGCGGAGGGCAAAGTCCTTGAGCTGGCGACACGTGGCGGTGGCGACGGAAGCGGTGGTGCAGGCGGGGGCGATCCAGCTCGAGCGCTACGGACAGGGCGTCAAGGTCGACTACAAGGGCGAGATCGACCTCGTGACCGAGGTCGATCACGCCTGCGAGGCGGCGATCCTGGACGTCATCCGCTCGCGCTTCCCCGACCACGACATCGTGACCGAGGAGCAGGACCTCGCCCGCACCGGCTCACGCTACGTCTGGCTGATCGACCCCCTCGACGGGACGATCAACTTCGCCCACGCCTACCCCATGTTCTCTGCGTCGGCGGCCCTGGCGGTGGACGGAGAGGTGGTGGCCGGCGCGGTGTTCGATCCCATCCGCGACGAGCTGTTCACCGCGGAGAAGGGAGCGGGGGCCCATCTCAACGGTCGACGCCTGGGTGTCACGAGGGCGGACGCCCTCATCCGAAGCCTGATCATCACCGGGTTTCCCTACGACCTGCACCAGAGGCTCGTCGAGAGGCTGCGGCCCTTCGTCCGTGTCATGGCCCGGGCGCGTGCGGTGCGCCGGGCAGGCTCGGCCGCCATCGACCTCTCCTACGTGGCGGCGGGGCGCGCCGACGGGTTCTGGGAGGCGGTCCTGAAGCCCTGGGACATGGGGGCGGGGCGCCTCATGGTCCAGGAAGCCGGGGGACGGGTTACCCGCTTCGACGGAACCCCGGTGAGCCTCGGACCGGACGAGATCGTCGCCACGAACGGCCTCATCCACGACGAGCTCATGACGGTGCTCCGCGAGGAGGCGAGCACGGCCGAGGCGGCGCTGGTGTAGCCCAACTGGCAGAGGCCGCCGACCTGCCCACCGGGACGGGCGCCCTGCGCTTCGAATGGGTTGAAGCAGCCGGGCCCCGGCGGTATGGTGCGCCACGGAACGGTGGCCTATCAGAACGGAAGTCTCGAAGCCCTCGTCGAGATCCTGGCCGACTCCACGATCGTGGTCGACTCGTCGGGCTCGGTCACGCAGGTCAACGCCTCCGCCGAGGCGCTGCTCGGGTGGAGCCGGGACGACCTCGTGGGGCAGCCGGTGGAGGTGCTCGTCCCGGAGGGGTTGCGCGAGGCCCACGCCGGGCACCGGGACGCGTACGCCTCCGAGGCGGAGTCCCGCCCCATGGGCCCCGGGCGCGAGCTTTCGGCGGTGCGCCGCGACGGCACCGAGGTGGCGGTCGACATCAGCCTCAGCCCGCTCGAACGGGACGGCGAGCGGCTCGTCATGTGCCTGCTGCGAGACGTCTCCGAGATGCGAGATCGGCTGGCGCGGATGCAGCACATCGTCGACGCCTTGCCCGGGATCTTCTACATCTTCGACGCCGAGGGCCGGCTTCGCTACTGGAACCGGACCGTGGAGACGTTGATCGGTTATTCCGCCGAGGAACTCGCGGGGAAGCACATCCTCGACTTCATCCACCCTGACGATCGTGACCAGGTGGCTCGGGAGACCGGGCGCGTGTTCACCGAGGGGACGGGTCGCGCCGAGTACCGGCTGCTCCTCAAGGACGGCCGCACGGTTCCCCACATCGGCAACGGCGCGCGGTGTCGTCTCGACGGCGAGGACCACCTGGTGGGCCTCGCCGTCGACGTCAGCGCGCTCCGCGAGACCGAGCGGCAGCTCGAGGAGCGGATCGCCGAGGTGAACGAGCTCCGCCGGCGGCTGGAGCTCGAGAACCTCTACCTGCGGGAAGAGGTCAAGCTCGTCCATCGCCACGGCGACATCAACGGCGACAGCCCGGCGATCCGCGCCGTGCTGGCCCAGGTGGAGAAGGTGGCGACTACCGAGGCGAGCGTGCTCCTGCTGGGGGAGACGGGCACCGGCAAGGAGCTCCTCGCCCAGCGGATCCATGACCTCAGCCCAAGAAGCGGGCGGCCGCTGATCAAGGTCAACTGTGCGGCGTTGCCGCCGACGCTGATGGAGAGCGAGCTGTTCGGCCGCGAGAAGGGCGCCTACACGGGCGCCGTCTCCCGCGAGGCCGGCCGCTTCGAGCTGGCGGACGGCTCCACGCTCTTCCTGGACGAGGTGGGCGAGCTGTCGCTCGACCTGCAGACCAAGCTGCTGCGGGTGCTCCAGGAGGGCGAGTACGAGCGCGTCGGCAGCCCCCGGACCCGGAAGGTGGACGTGCGCATCGTCGCCGCCACCAACCGCGACCTGGCCGAGGCGGTGCGGGAGGGAGACTTCCGCAAGGACCTCTTCTACCGCCTGAACGTCTTCCCGATCCAGGTGCCGCCACTGAGAGAGCGACGCGAGGACATCCCCCTGCTGGTGTGGGCGTTCGTCGAGGAGCTGGGTCGCAGCACGGGACGCACGATCGACAGGATCTCCCAGGGGGCCATGGAGCGGCTCCAGGGGTACGCCTGGCCGGGCAACGTGCGGGAGCTGAGAAACGTCGTCGAGCGCTCCATGATCCTGAGCCACGGCGGCACGCTTCAGATCGCCCTCCCCGCCGCCGGCGAATCCGTCTCCGACCAGGAGCTCACCCTGGACGAGGTGCAGCGCCGCCACATCCGTCGAGTCCTGGAGATGACGAGCGGTCGCATCAGCGGCCCAGGAGGGGCGGCCGAGCTGCTCGGCCTCAAGCCCACCACGCTTCGGTCCCGCATGGAGCGCCTCGGGCTCAATCCCCGCGCCCACGAGTGACGACATATCGTATCGCTAACGTCATATCGTCAAGCTGAAGCATCTCCCTCAGCGGGCGCCGCGACGGGCGATCGGGCGCTAAAGACCTGACCTGGAGGGGCTTGTCTCGCAGCAGCCTCGGTCGTTCGACCTTGGCACGCGCCGTGCCTCTCATCTCGAGGACGAACCCACGGTCAGGAGTCCTTGAATTGATCACGAGCACACTGCGGATGGTGTTCACCGGGCCGGCGCGCGATGAGGCGCTCCAGGTGCTGCGCACGCTGTGGGGACCGGTGCGCTCCCACCCCGGTTGCCTGGCCACGCGGCTGATGCGGGACGATCAGGACGAGCGAGTCCTCACCTGGGTCGAGCACTGGCAGACCCGGGAGGACCACGAGCGACACGTCCGCTCCGACACCTTCCGGCGCCTCCTGGCCGTGATGGACCTGGCCGCCGAGCCGCCCCTGCTCGAAGTGGACGAGGTGGAGCGCCGCCAGGGATTCGAGAGTGTCGAGCAGCTGCGGGGCGCGGCTCCGCTCATGAGCCTCAACGTCGATTCGACCCGGAAACGAGGAGTGAAATGACTCGTTCGAGAGCGAGAACGATCTGGATGGCGGGAGCGCTAGTGTGCGCCTGGGTCGGAGTGGCCTCTGCCCAGCAGCAGCTGGACCGGACCGTGCTGCCCATCCAGGAGCCGGACCCGCCGACCTACAGCGAGCTCGACGTGCGCAATGTGAAGACGCCGCCACGCTTCGAGGTCCGCGCGCCCAAGGGAGCGCCGAACGTCGTGATCGTGCTGATCGACGACATCGGCTTCGGCGGCCCCAGCACCTTCGGCGGGCCGATCCAGACGCCGACCCTGGACAGGCTGGCGGCGGACGGCCTCCGGTTCAACAACTTCCACACCACCGCGCTGTGCTCGCCCACCCGGAACGCCCTCAAGACGGGACGCAATCATCACACCACCAATACGGGCTCGATCATGGAGACCGCGACGGCGTTTCCGGGAAACACCGGCCAGGTCCCCAACAGCGTGGCACCCCTGGCCGAGATGCTGCGTCTCAACGGCTACAGCACCGGCGCCTTCGGCAAGTGGCACGAGACCGCGGCCTGGGAGACCAGCGTCTCGGGCCCCTACGATCGTTGGCCC
>JAJDNV010000272.1 GCA_022340545.1 Acidobacteriota bacterium
CGACGACTCGACCGGAAGCCCGGAGGAGGACGAGCGCGGTGACTGAGCGCAACGGCTGGCTGAAGGACATCCTGTGGGCGGTCGCCCTCGCCGGAGCCGTGGCCATCGGCTTCCGGCTCTGGTTCGGCCTGGGTGCCACCACGAACCTCTCGGACACCGTGCCCTGGGGTCTGTGGAAGATCCTGAACATGGTGGCGGGGGTCGCGCTGGCCACGAGCGGCTTCACCGTCGGCTTCCTCGTCTACGTGCTCAAGCTCGAGCGCTTCCGGCCGCTGGTGAAGCCGGCCATCCTCGTCGCGTTCCTCGGTTACGGCTCCTCGTGCTTCGCCCTCTTCCTGGACATCGGCCTCCCCCACCGGATCTGGCACCCCATCGTGATGTGGAACCCACACTCGTTCCTCTTCGAGGTGGCTTGGTGCGTGATGCTCTACTTCACGGTCACGATGGTCGAGCTGGCCCCCACCGTCCTCGACCGCGTGGGCCTGCAGCGGCCGGCCCACCTCCTCCACCGGGCGGCCTTCTGGGTCGTCACGGTGGGGATCACCCTGTCGTCGCTCCACCACACCTCGCTGGGATCGCTCTTCCTCGTCACCCCCCAGCGCCTGCACCCGCTCTGGTACACGCCGAGGCTGCCCGTCCACTTCATCCTGTCGGCCATGGGGGCGGGCCTCATGGTCGTGGTCCTGGCGAAGCTGCTCCACTCGCACTGGTACGACCGCGAGGCGGTCTTCGGAGCGGGCACCGGCTGCACCGGGGCAGTGCCCCCCGAGAAGCGCGACGAGCCGCCGTGCGTGGGACCGGACTTCCCCATGGTCCGGCAGCTCGCCACCCTGGCTGCCGGCGTTCTGGCCGTGTCTCTCGTGGTCAAGCTCGCCGATCTGTGGGCCACCGGGGCGTGGCGGGCCCTGCTCGCTGGCACCTGGGAGAGCTGGTTCTACGGTTTCGAGGTGGTGCTCGGCGCCGCGATACCCGCGCTGATCATGGCCTCGGGAGCAGCCCGGCGGTCACCGGGCATGGTCGGCGTCGCCGCCGCCAGCGCCGCGGTGGGGCTCGTCTTGAACCGGCTCAACGTGGGCGTCTTCGGCTACTTCCGCGATGCGGGAGTCGTCTACGTCCCGAGCCTGGCCGAGTGGGCGCTGAGCCTGGGGGTGGTCGCCGCCGCCGGGCTGGTCTTCCTCTTCGCCATCGAGAACCTGCCGGTCTTCAGCGAGAACGGGGAGGAGTGGCAGCGGGCCCGCCAGCGGTTCTCACCAGTCTTCGACCGTTTCTCCGGGGTGTGGAGGATGACCCTGGCCAGCGGCCTGAACCGCGCCTCGGCGCTCGCCGTCATCGTGCTGCCGCTGGCCTGGGTTCTGCTCTTCCCCCCGTTCGGAAAGAACGGCGGGGTCCGGAGGCCGGTGCGCCCGCCGGTGGCCCAGGATGCCGAGCGAAAGGTCCTGCGGATCGACGGAGACCAACGTGGCGTGGCGGTGGTCTTCCCCCACGCCGACCATCAGCGGCGGCTCGGGGGAAAGGAGTCCTGCGGCCGCTGCCACCACCTGTCACTGCCGACGGACCACTCCACGCCGTGCAGCCGGTGCCATCGGGACATGGAGCGAGACACCGAGATCTTCGACCACAGCGCCCACTTCGAGGCGGTCGCTCGAAGGGACCAGCTCCGGGGCTGGATCCCGGGCAACCAGGCCTGCCGCGTGTGCCACTCCGCGACGGGACCGAAGGGGGCCGGCACCGCACGCGCGTGCCTCGAGTGCCACGAGAAGAACATGGCGCCCTCTCGTGGGGTCGAGGCCCCCCTGGACCTGGCCCGGGCCAACGGCTACCGCGCGGCCTTGCACGAGAACTGCGTCAAGTGCCACAAGGAGGAGGCGGCGAAGCAGCAGCGTCCTGCACTCGGCGACTGCTCGACCTGCCACGAGACGCTGCGTCGCCGTGAAGCCCCGGCGACGAGGACGGCGGCCCCGTCACTGCTGGCCTCTCGCCTCCCGTAGAAGCGGCTGGCCCGCGATCCGGTCGGCGGCGGCGCCCTCGGCCGGGACTTGGCTATACTGGTGCCATTCGAGTCGCTCGTCCTGCGCCGGATCTTCTGAGCCCGACCGACGAGAGTCACTCATCCCGGGAGGGGATCATGCCCGAGTTCGGTAGCCCGTTCTCCGTCCTGAAACACGACCGGAAGCTCACTCACGAGGAGCTGGTTCGTGCGATTCGTTTCATGATCGCCGCAGAGTATGAGGCGATTCAGCTCTATCAGCAGCTGGCCGAGTCTACCGACAACGAGCTGGCCCGCGAGGTTCTCTCTGACATTGCCAACGAGGAAAAGGAGCACGCCGGGGAGTTCCTCCGCCTGCTGCGAGAGCTCGCTCCCGAGGAAGACGCCCACTACCAGGAAGGCAGCAAAGAAGTCGAAGAGATGATCGCCAAGCTTGGACACCCCCCTCGCTGACGGATTCCGACCGGGCGCTTCCCCGGAGCGGTGGTCCAGTCGCGTCCCCGCCGGGAGCCGGGGCACCTTCCTTCGACGATCCTCCGTGTTCTTGGAAGCCCGGACCGTGCCAGCGAAGCGTGGCAACGCGGTTCAGTCGTAGGCCCTTCGAACCTCCTCGTTCGCCATGAGGCCCGGCTGGTCCTGGACCAGGGACCAGGACGGCAGGAGACGGTGTATCCGCCGGTACTTCTCCGGGATGGGGTGCGTTCCCACCTCCACGGCGACCCCGTATCGCTTGGGGATGAAGTCGACGAAGTAGCTCATGTGGGGGCATGGAGGATATCCGACGACGAGCCCCGTCGCGAGGTGGATCACCTGGGCGCCGTTCTTGATCATCTCCTCCGGGACGTACTCGACGTTCCCGCCCGGGCATCCTCCGCACGTGGAGTACCCGACGATCTCGAGCGGCTCGTCCTTGGGGTAGCACGAGAAGGCACCCTCGCGCTGCCGAGCGGCCCGAAAGCACTTGCCCCCGGCACAGCTCCGATAGCGATCGCAGATGATGATGCCAACCTTCATCGCCGCCTCCCGCCGGGACACAGAGCAAGTCCCGCACCAGTGGCGGGATCGGGTCGTCGATGCCACGGCAACCGGCCCCTTGGCGCAGGGGTTGGAGACGTCGGGCGGGGATCACCTCGGCCTCGAGGCGCCGTATCCGGGTCTTTTTCCACACCTCGCGCAGGATCTTTCCCATCGCCCCGTCGGGGCAGACGGTCACGGGCTCACCGTGGACCATGGCACTTCTCGGTGCAGGGCTAGAGCTCGAGCGACGTCCCGGCCGGGCAGTGGAAGACCCGCCCTTCGAAGGCCTGGCCCAGGGCCACGAAGGCGACCGGGCCGGTGCAGTGGTTGACGTGAAGGACGGGCGAGTGCAGCTCACGGAGTCTCGTGATCGTGCGTGCGAGCTGCTCTCGTCCGGCGCCGATGAGGTGAGTCCCGCCGGCGATCCCCACCGGGTCCTCCCCGAAGTGGCGTCTCACGTGGGTGAGCGTATTCAGCAGGCCAGCGTGGCAGCACCCGCACACGACGAAGAGCCCGGCGCCGGTTTCCAGAACCAGGGAGAGGTCGTCCCGATACGGGTCCGGCGCCCAGTCCTGTCCGCGGCGTACGAGGTGGTGTGGGCTCCGTCCTTCGGGCTCGCTCCGCTCCTCGACCTCCCCTGACGTCCAGATCCCGGGAAACACCCGCTCCGGAGATTCACTCAGTCTCAGGTCGGCCCGTCGCTTCAGCGCCTCCGGACTCAACGGAAGCCCCCTGGGCGTCTTCACACCCTTCTTCTCGGAGTAGCGAGGACGGAGGAGCTCGGGATGAGCGTGGACCGCGAGGGCCGTACGTCGTTCCAGAAGAGCCGGAAGACCACCGGTGTGGTCCGGATGGGAGTGGCTCAGCACGACGGCGTCGATCGTCCCGACGTCTATGCCCGCACACTCGAGATCGTGCAGAAGCACCGGGCCGCTGGCTCCGGTGTCGAACAGAAGGCGTTGCCCATCGTCGGCTTCAACGAGGAAGCAGAGACCATGCTCGCCCCAGAACGCGGATGACGGCTGGACCGAGTTGTCGACGAGGCATTGGAGTCTCATCCTCCCCTCCGCCGGCGGACTCTTCGCCTTCGCACTCGGCGGGGAGTCAGGACGTCAGTCCTGCGTGTCGAGCTTCAAGAGGCGGTGCGCGAGGCTGTCCCGCTCCTCTTTGAGCCTCGACGACTCGGCGCGCAGCCCCTCGACGTCGTCGTCCGTCGGTCCCGCGTCGTCGTCTTCGCCACTCCAGGCGCGGCCCAGACCCCCGCCGCGACCCCAGCTGCGAACCCGGCCGCGGCCCCGGCCGCGACCCCAGCCCATTCCGAAGCCTCGGCCGCCGGGGCCAATGACGTCGTTCTCCTCGATTCTGCCATCTCCTGTGCCGAGACTGGCCATGGGCCGTTGCCGTCCCGGTCCTGCTCTATCTCGCGCTGGCATTATCCTCGTCCTTTCACGACTGCTTCCGTGCCTGGCTCGGCTTCGAGCCACGGTCGGCTGCTTGCTTCATCCTTCACGAAGCGCCTGGATTCCCAGACGGCACGCGCCGTGCCAGTCGGGCTCACCACCCGCGCCCCGGCCAACGCCTCCGAGAGGCGTCTCAGGCATGGTCGCCCGTACACTCCTTCATGTGGCCGTGGTACGCCTCAAGGAAGCGCTCGATCCGGGACCTCGATCTCTCGAGCTCCTTGACCCACAGATCCAGGATCTCGTGTCCGCGGTCGGTCATGCGGTAGTTCCGCCGGGGCGGACCCTGCGTCTTCTGCTCGTCCCAGGTGGACGTCACCCACCCGTCTTCCTCCATCTCGCGCAAGGCGCGGTAGACGACGCTGGGATCGAGCTCCTGAAGCCCATACTCGTCGAGACCGTCGAGCAGGCTGTAGCCGTGGGCGGTCCCATAGTGCAGCCTCATCAGCAGGACAGGCTCGAGGAAGCGGCGGAGGCTGCGGCCCAACCCGCGACCGTCTCCCCCTCTTCCCCGTCCTCTCCCTGGACCGGGCATGACTCTCATGTCTTCGACCTTCAAGATAGTCGTTCTATTGACATTTTGCAAGGAGAGAATATGCCGCTAGTGTCGCGCCCCAGAGAGGTCGGAAAGGGGCCTCTCCCTGGGGGTGGACATCGCCGCACCGAGCGTGCATAAGCTCTAGTCGGCAGAGAATGGCCCCAGACGACGAGAGCGGCTCGCCACCTATGCCCCGTTCAGGGGGACGCCCCATCCTCGCCGGGCCGCTGTCTCCGGCCCGCCGGGGCGTCGTCACCGAGCTGGTTGTGTTGCTGCGCGAGAGGGGCGATGCCCTGGTTGCGGAAGCCCTGACGATGATGACCGAGGCTCGTCTCGAACACTACGATGCGGCCGGGCTCCCGACTGTCCGTCAGCGTCTCGCCACGCTCCTCGAGGTCGTCCTGTCGTGCCTGGAGTCCGGCGAGGCCGACGAGATCGTCACCTACATGACCCGGGTCGGTCGCGAACGCTTCTCCGCCGGATACGACCTCCTCGAGGTACAGACGTCCGCCAACGTCATGGAAGAGACCCTCTGGAGGCGGATCCCGTCTCTCGTCGACCCGGCGGAGGTTCCCCGAGCCCTTGGGCTCGTCAGCAGCCTGTTCAGCGCCGCCAAGGATGCCCTGGCCCGAACCTACGTTTCGCTGGCGGCCAGCGCGACCGCCCGTCCGGGCAAGGACGCGGGGGGCGGTGGGGACGACACGCCCGGGGAGTGACCCGGGATCACCCGGCCCCGAGATCCGGCGGAGGGGTCCCGCGGAGGAACTGGAAGTCACACAGGCGCGCGGCGATGGCCCCGGTCTCGTCGCGCCGGAGCGACCCGTCGTCACCCCGCGTCACCAGAAGGTGGGCCGCCAGGAGGTTCAACGCCTCCACGCCAGCACTCAGGAGTCGCGTCCGGAAGCCCGTCACCAGCCGGGCCGCCTCGTCGGTGGTGAGCCACCTCTCCTCGACGGCCCGGGCGGCGTCCAGGGGCAGGTAGGGCGGAAGATCTCCTTCGTCCGCCCGGGGGTCGGGGCCGTGCCACTGCTCCCAGAGCGTGATGTAGTTGCGGCGCATCTCGAGCACGGGCGCGCCATCCGGCATACGGAGGTCTTCGTGGCTCTTGTAGCGACTCGTGTCGTAGGGCCAGTCGGGGAGCAGCGAGTGATGCCCCGTCCTGTAGATCGCCAGCGGAAGCACGGTCGGGACACCCTGCTGATGGAGCCAGTGGGCCAGGGCAAACTCCTCGAAGGGGCTGTTGACCCCGTGGGCCAGCAGGCGAAACCCGGCCGCGCCACAGGTGGCGACCTCGGGGCGCTCGCCGACGCTGGAGACACGCCAGACGAGGCGAATGTGGTCCTTGCTCTCAGTGGAGCAGGTCTCCCGCGATGGCGGAAGAGGCAGCTGCGGCGTGGTGCGCCAGCGCTCCGGGAGGAAGAGATCGAACAGGCTCGGGTCGCGGCCGACCACCCAGAGGGCACCCCCGGTGCTCTCCGTCCGTCCGTGGATGTAGTCGACACCGAGGATTCGCGTCGCGTCGAGGTGCGCCGGGATCGGGGGGAGGGTGCGAGGGGAGCTCTCGTTCTCGCACCACACCTCGCGTCGCCGTCGCACGTACGCCCGGCGTCGATCCTCCTGGACCTCCGTCTCATATTCTGTGGTCCGAGCCATCAGCTCGTAGTCGATCACGGAGTGCTCGATCTGGCCGTCCCGCAGCTCCAGCTCCGTCGCGCTCGCGAGCCGGACGATCACGTGTGCGTCCTTCATGTCGAGCACCGTGAAGCCCGCCTCGGACAACTCCTCCGTGGCCCGCGCCGTCAGTGCCTGGAGCTCGGCGTCCGTGAGCAGCCCCATCTCGCAGGCTTCGGAGGCGTCCACGCCCGGAAGCCAGCTGTACACCATGATGTAGTCGCGGAGGATATCGAGCGCGACTCCGGGGTGCCGGGCGATCGCCCGGTCGATACGCCACTGGAACCGGCCGCTCTGTGAAGGCTGGGTCTTCTCGGGCGGGACGTAGATGGCCAGGGGTACCTGCGTCCGGATTCGGCGACTCGCGTCCCCACAGCCGCGTCTGCGCAGCTCCTCGACGAGCGCGAACTCCTCGAACGGCCCGTTGAACTCGCAGGCGAGGAGGTCCTTGATCAGCCTCGTCTCGATCGGCACCTGCTCGCCCACCCGATTGAACTTGACGACCAGGCCCAGGCTCTCGCCGCCCACCGGCCTGGTGGGCACGACGTACGCGGCCCCCGTCCCCCGAAGGACCTCCCGGTGGGTCCGAAACCAGTGCCGCTCGTACCAGTTCTCCGGCTGGAGGTGCCGGGCCCGAGAGAGCCCGGCCTCGGTGAGATACAGATCGCCGCCCTGGGGGGTGCCGGTGTGAACGTAGTCCACCCCGAGAATGTGAACGGGTTGGCCGGCCCCGGGCGTCCCGGCCAGGCCAGGGCCCGCGGGAGCGCGACCCTCCGGTCTCCTGTCGAACGGTGTTTTCGAATCGAGCGCAGACAAGAGCCCTCCTGCTCACGATTGTGGCATGACGGCCCGCGGGCAAGAGCACCTTCCGCCCTACTGGCAGGGTGGAGGGAGCGCGTCGAGACGATGCTTTTCCCTCAGTCGCTCTGCGGCCTCGGCGTTCACGGAGGCCGCAAAGGGCTGCATCACATCCCAATCGAGCGGCTCGCCGAGACCGTCGATGACACCCTGACGGAAGAAGAGCGGCGGATCCCCCTGGAGATAGCGAAGGGCGAGCTGAGCGCCGCAGCGCGGCTCCACGTCGAGGGCGCGGAGGACGATGTCGCGCCGCGTCTCCGGGTCGGGTGTCCGCTCGAAGAGGGCGGCCAGCTCGCTGGCGGTCGTCACCCGCTCGTTGCTTCCGGGTAGGAGCTCGGCCGAGGGGTCCGACGCCGCCGGCGCGGTCTCGGCGGTGGCCACGTCGGTCGGGGGAGGGGCAGAGACTCCCGGGGCGCTTCGGGAGACACCGTGCGGGGAGGGAGCGGCGACGAGGAGCGCCACATAACCAACGGAGACCACGACAGCGACCGCGCCCGCCAGGGACGGAGAGCTCCTGCGCCACAGTCCGGCCAGGGCCAGCTCGACCCCCAGAAACAGCGCCACCGCCGGCCCGACAGAGAAGTCGAGGCGGTGGGCGAAGAGGAGACCGAGAAGCGCCCCGAGCGTCCCCGCGCCCCAGGTGATGAGCAGGCGCTTCCCGACGTGGCCGGTGAAGAGCGCCGAGACGGTGGCCGGGATGATCAGGAAGGCAAAGACCACGACCACGCCGCCGATCCGGACGGCGAAGGTGATGACGACGCCGAGCAACGCGTAGAAGAGGAAGTCCCAGGCCACCACCTTCATGCCGTCCCGGACCGCACCGTCGTAGTCGCGGGAGATCCTCTGGAAGGGATGGCGCAGCACGGAGAAGCAGATCCCCACCGCTCCGAAGACCACGACACAGAGGAGAAGGTCCGTCCACGAGGCCCACAGGATGCTGCCCGCCAGCATGTGCTGGGTGTGCACGTGGCCACCGGGCGCGATGCCAATGAGGAAGAGAGCGGTCGCGGCGGCGATGGCGTAGGAGACGCCGATCACCGCCTCCTGGGAGATCTGGAGCACCTTGCGCCGAGCCAGGGCGTAGAAGGCCGCCGCCCCCAGGGCCAGCGCGAGGGACGCCACGTAGGTCAGCAGGGAGTGCCCTTCGACACCGAAGGCGAGGTGGGCGCCAATGGCGCCCACGGCGACGATCTGGGCCAGGGCGATGTCGACGAAGACGATCTCCCGGCTCAGCACGTGGATGCCCAGATAGCCGAGTACGGCGGTCATGGCGACGCAGACGAGGAAGGGAAGGCCGAGCAGCTCGACGAAGTGGAGCATGGATCTTGCCGCCTCTCTACGATTGGGGAACGGCGACGCGGACGACCAGCGCCGCGGCGAAGAAGGCCCCGAGGGAGAGAATCAGGGTGGGTCCGTAGGGCAGATCGTGGAAGTAGGAGAGGGAGAGCCCGATCAGGCAGGCGGCCAGGCCGAGCCCCCAGCCGACGAGAACACCCAGCCCCCACCTCTTCGTGAACATCGCCGCGATGGCCGCTGGGATCATCAGGAAGGCGTAGGCGAGGAGGACGCCGGCAACCGGAACGATGAGCACGGTGATGACCCCCTGGGTCGTGAAGAAGAGGAAGTCCCAGAGCTTCTCCTGGCGCGGGCGGCCCGTCCCCTCGGCGAGGGCGATGAACTGGCGCCGGTAGACGAAGTGGAAGATCAGCAGCACCACGTACACCGCCGCCGTCACCCCGACGATGGGCCAGGAAACCCAGAGCATCGACCCGGCCAGTGTCTTGGTGACGTAGGCCCCTCCCCCGGAGAGCTTGTCGCCCATGAGAAGGGAGGCGACCAGGGCCATGGCATAGAGGACCCCGATGATGGCCTCCCTCGGGATCATCGGGTTCCGGGGATTGAGCACGGCGAGCAGCAGGGCCCCCAGGAGGACGGCGGCGAGCGACATCAGATAGGACCCTGGCGACCCATACCGGATCGCCAGGCCGATCCCGACCAGGGCCCCGAAGGCGGCGAGCTGGTCCAGCACCAGGTCGGAGAAGATCAGGGTGCGGCGGATCACGTGAAGGCCCAGGTACGTGTGGAGCACCAGGACGATGGCCAGCAACGTGATCTGGACCGCGAAGAAGTGGATGGATTCCGACATGGCTCAATCACGCCCCTGATGGGGCCGGCACGGGCGGAGGGGGCTCAAGATCCGGTCTCCGGCAGCGATGCGGAGAGGAGGGCGGGTGTCTTCCCGACCGCGACGGCCGCCTCCGTCATTCGCTCCGTCCACAGGTCCACGAGCTGGAAGTAGTCGTCTACTCCCTCCTCGCCGCCGACATAGAGGGGAACGATCACCGGAACCGCGTCGACCCTCCGCGCGACGGTGCGGACCTTCTGCTCGTCGAAGTAGTTGGCGGCAAGGATGATCCGGATCTTCCTCACCCGCATCAGGTCCACGAGCTCGGTGACGTGCCTTGGCGAGGGGGGGATGCCCGGCTTCGGCTCCACCGTGCCCGCCTCCTTGAGGGAGAACAGGGTCAGGAAGTACACCCAGTTCTTGTGGTAGGTCACGATCTCCATCCCACGCAGCGGGAGCATCCGCTTCATCCAGCCACCGAGGGAGTCGATGAGGGGCTTGCCGCGGAACTGCTGCTTCTCGAGGAAGGGGAGCAGGGTTCCCTTCTCGGCCATCGAGAAGAGGGTCTCCGACCCGAGGAGCTCGACGAGCTCGGGCCCGAACAGCCGCCGGTCGATCTCCTTCAGGAATGCCTCGAGGTTCGCCTCGTAACATTCCTTTCCGTCCGGGTCGTTCTTGACCAGACCGATGGTGATGTTCCGGGCCGCGGTCTTCACATTGAGTGGGCTGCAGGTGACGTGGGGGTTGCCGTAGACGTGGACACCCCCTTCCGAGCGGGAGATGTTGGCGGGCACCTCCAGCAGGTCCACGCCGCGGGAGGTGGCCACGTAGCCGGGCCGGCCGCTTCTCACCCGGACGTTCCCCGATTTGTCCACCACCGTGGGGAGCCAAAGCTCGAGGTCCAACCCCGTCGCGACCAGCATGTCCGCCTGGTTGACCATCTCGACGAAGGAGGGCTTGGGCCGGATGAAGTGCGCGTCCTGGTCGCCTTGAACGATGGCCTGGACCGAGACACGTTCCCCCCCGATAGCGCGGGTGATGACGGCGTAGTCCGGCAGGGTGGCCACGACAGAGAGAACGGGGCCGGAAGAGGGCGGGGAGCAGTCGGCCGCCGAGGCCAGGGGGGTGGCGCTGAGGGTCAGAAGGAACAGCGAAGTTGCAGCTGCACATCTCATGGCTTCGTCTCCTCGTCAGTAGCGTTCATGCTTGTGGGGACCGGCAGCGAAGATGAGCTGGAAGGTCAGGGAGTCCTCGGAGGGCTCGACCCCCTTCCGGTCCAGGTGGTTGTACTCGACTCGGTACTTGACGAACGGGCTCTGCTGATAGGTGAGGTAGGGGCTCACCTGCCAGAAGGAGACATCGTCTCGGTAGGCATGGGGAGCGAGAGAGCTGGTGGCGTAGCCCTTCTGATCGGGTTTGAAGTAGTCCAGCCGGACCCCCAGATCCAGCTTCCGATTCAGCTTCGACTCGAGGTAGGTGAACGCCCCCCAGGCGGAGAGGGAGTCGCTTCCCGAGCCGTCCGGAGCCAGGATGTCCCGGTCGAGCAGGTAGAGCTCGCTGCGCCAGACCACGTTGCGGTAGCGCATCCGGTCGGTGGGCTCCCAGACGAGGTTGAGGTCTGCCCCGAGCACCCGTGCCGGCCGGCGGTCGTGTACGGTTGCTGAGCTCCCGTTCTGCTCGATCGTCCACTCGTCCTTCCAGCCGACGATGCCAGAGAGCCCCAGCTCGAGGTAGGTGCTCCGGGAGAGGTCACGGTAGTTCTTGTAGTGGAGGAGGACGGAGGGGGTGCTCAGGGTGCTGCCGGAGAAGAGACGTCCGTTCTCGCCGTTGGTGACCTGGGTGGTGAGCTCCTGGGAGGCGTTCCAGAGGCGCGGCAGCACCCAGTCAAAGGCGAAGCCGGTCTGGTTCAGGCCCCCCTCACCGAAGATCTGCCTCAGGGCCAGCGGAAAGTCGGTCTGATCGAGGCCGTGCTTGTGCCAGCGGTTGACCACCCCAAACTGCTGGCGGAACTTGCCGAAGGTGAGGTTGAAGCCCTCGAGGAGCCCGTAGCGCATCATGTAGGCCTCCCCCAGCTCGGCCCCGCCTCCCGACACGGGGATCGCTGCCTTGAACCGCGTGTAGGGATCCAGGTAGCTCTCCAGGTGGAGCCCGAGGGTGCGGAACCCGATATTCGAGTGCTGCTCGGATCCTTCCTGGTGCCGGTACGTGGCGAGCATGTCTCCGGTGACGCTGATCTCCGGGTTGAGGGCCTGAAGGCTGAGCCCCCTGGCGGTGAAGGTGACCTCCTTCTCCTCCTCCTTCCCCTCTTCGGCCCTGGCCGCCTCGGCCTCGGCGAGCCGGCGGAGGTCGGCCAGCTCATCCTCCTCGGCCGCGATCGGCGTAGCCCTCTCGGCACGGAGTGTCCGGATCTCCTCCTTCAGCGCCTTCATTTCCTCTGCATGGCGCCTCTCCATCTCTGTGATCTGGCGCTGAAGATCGACGAGCTGCTGCTCGAGCCGGACCATCGGCTCCGGCGAAGCGGCATCGACCTCGGCCAGACCGCGGCCGGGAACGCCAAGCAGGAAGAGGGAGGCCGTTGCGGTGGCCGCCAGGGCCAGCCGCCGGGCACGCGTCCGTCGCCTGCGGAATGTCTTCACGATAGCCTCCCGGCCCCAGAGGGACCCTAGGATTCCTCGAAGCTCAGGCCGGTTGCTCTACACCGGCCTGAGACGTGGCGGTCGAGGCTATGCCGGGGGGGCGCGCGACGGACTGTGGTCGTCGGCGCGGAGGAGACGCGCCGGCCGCTCGCGGGGCGGGGCCAGGAGCCGCGGCGGCGCCGGAGGCTCCACGAGGCCTGCCGCCGCCACCAGCGGCACAAGGTGATACCCGAGCTTGCACATCGGACACGCGTGCGGAGCATCGTCCCGGTGCCACGGGCCCGGTACTTGGGCAGCGGTGACACCCAGAACGAACACGATGCCGGACAACAGAGCCAGCGCACTGCGCCACCGCCGGCCGGTCTGTCGCTGTGCCGACAACTGATGTCCTTTCCGAACTCGCATCGACCCCAGAAGACTGTCAGAGTCAAGACATGAGGTAGCAAGGTCTGTGCCAGAGGAGGCCGTCGCGCCCGCCTTCGCTCCAGCCGCTCCCCCTGGACGGTCAGCGCAGACTCACCGCACCAACTCCCGTCATCTCGCTGGCGCTGGTCTTGCAGGGCTCGATGGACGATGCTCAGCCACGTCCTGGCCCAGTCCCTCGAGGTCACGGTATTCGTGGCCGTCATGATGATCGGCGTCGAGTACCTCAACGTCCTCACCCGGGGTGCCTGGGCGCAGACCCTGGCTGCCTCCAGGTCCCGCCAGTACCTGCTCGCCGTGCTGCTGGGGGCGACGCCCGGCTGCCTCGGCGCGTTTGCCGTCGTGGCGCTCTACTCGCACCGCATGGTGTCCTTCGGGGCACTCGTCGCCGCGATGATCGCCACGAGCGGCGACGAGGCCTTCGTCATGCTCGCTCTGTTCCCCGGGACCGCGCTTGTGTTGACGGTGGGCCTCGCGCTCCTCGGCTGGGTGGCGGGTGTCGCCACCGATCTCCTGCGCCTGTCCCCGTCGAGAGCCGATCACGGCTTCGAACTGCACGAGGAGGACGATTGCCAGTGCTTCCCGGGAGCGCAGGTTCTCGATCAGCTTCGGGAGCCGAGCGTGGCCCGTGGGTCCCTCGCGCTGGCCATCCTCGTGTTCATCACCGTCCTTGCGACCGGGTCCTTCGTGGCGCCTCCCTCCGTCTGGCTTCGCGCCATCCTGCTGGGCCTCGGGCTCTTCACGCTGTTCGTGGTCCTCACGGTCCCCGACCACTTCCTCGAGGCGCACCTGTGGCGCCACGTCGTGCTCCAGCACGTCCCTCGGATCTTCGCGTGGACGGCAGGTGCGCTCCTCCTGACCGAGCTGGCGATGAAGGTCTGGCCGGAGTCGACGCCTTCGGCAACGACCCACTGGATCGCCCTGGCCGGAGCCTCGCTCCTCGGCCTGATCCCGGAGTCCGGGCCCCATCTCTTGTTCGTCACGCTCTTCGAGCAGGGACTCGTCCCTCTCAGCACGCTGGTGGCCAGCTCCATCGTCCAGGACGGACACGGCACGCTCCCCCTGCTGGCCTATTCGCGGTCCGACTTCCTGAAGGTCAAGGCGGTCAATCTCGCCGTGGGGCTCGCCATCGGAGCGGCCATGATGGCGCTGGGGTCGTGAGCGTGGCGCCGGGCCGGGCACGGCGATTGCTCTGGGTGTGCGTGGCCACTCTGCAGCGAGGGATGGACCATGTCCGATCACCTGTGGGCACTCGTGCTCGCCGCCGGTGAGGGAAGCCGGATCCAACACCTGACGACCGATGCAAAGGGGCGAAGGGTGCCCAAGCAGTACGCCTCGCTCAACGGGGATCCGTCCGTGTTGCGCAAGACGTTGGATCGGGCCGAGCGCATGGTGCCTCGCGAACGAGTGGCGGTGGTCGTCGCTACTCACCACCAGGAGTTGTGGGAGAAGGAGTTGACGAACCTGCCGCCCTGGAACGTCATAGTCCAGCCCCGGAACCGTGGGACAGGGCTCGGCCTGCTGCTGGGCTTGCTGCACATTCGGCTCCGCGACCCGCGGTGTGAGCTCCTGGTTCTCCCGTCCGATCACCACGTCGCCGACGAGGACGCGCTGAGAGAGTCCCTGCTGCGGGCGGTCGAGCACTCCGGGCAGGCCGGGGGGCGCCCGACGCTCCTGGGGGTGACTCCCGAGCAGACGGACAAAGAGCTGGGCTGGATCCTCAACGCCAGGTCCGTGAGCCCACACATCCGAAGCGTGGTCGGCTTCGTGGAGAAGCCTGTCCCGTCCGTCGCGCGCCGGCTGGTGTCGGATGGCGCCCTCATCAACAGCATGATCCTCGCGGCCGGCGGAAACGCCCTGCTGCGTCTCTTCCAGGCCACGGAGCCCCAGACCGTCGAGCTCGTCGGCAAGCGCCTGATCGCGAGCGAGGGGCGGACCCAGGAGCTCGACGACCTCTACGAGGCGCTGCCCACCTGCGACTTCTCCCGCGACATTCTCGAAAAGGCCGCCGGGCAGCTGGCGGTTGTCCCGACCCGGCCCTGTGGCTGGACCGACATCGGCACCCCCGAGCGCCTGAGCCGCGTCCTCGAGCGGCACCCGAAGAGCGCCTGCGTCGCCTGACAAGGCGGGATAGTCCCCACGTGATGCGGAATAAGCCGCGGGTGGGGTTCGGCCTACCCACCGCTCGCAGCGGGGGATGGGATTCGGGGTGCCGGCCTCGCGGCCGGCCCGGAGGGCCCGGGCTCGACGGCCCGCCGCTTGCAGGCATCCATGATCCGGGGGACACGGGACGAGGCGCCCAGATCCGACCCCCTCGCGTCGGCCGCGAGCCCGGACGGCACCGCGTCGGTCCCCCGCCACCCTGATGTCAGGGGAGGGCATCCAGATGGGAGGACCAGCACAATGCCGATGGCCCTGATCGAGACGATCGACAGTCACCGTGGGGGTCTGCTCCGGGCTCTCGACAAGGTCGAGGCGCTCGTCGGGGCGCCAACGACCGGCGACGAGCTCGTAGCCGCAATCGAGACGGTGCGCCACAAGCTGCTCGCGCACGAGGTGACGGCGGGACGCTTCGTCGTTGGTCCGCTCAGGCACCTGCACCTGCTGGATGACAGGGAGCTCGACGCGCTCGGAGACGAGCGCGACCAGCTCTCCCAGGAGGCGGTCAGGCTCGTCAACGGCAGGCCGGACGCCAGGGCGGTGGCCGCCTTCGTCCTCGCCGTCCGAGATCACGTCGAGCGAAAGGCCCTGGCCGTCGCGCCCGTCGCCCGCTCCGCCCTCGCCGAGGGTCGCCTCTCTCCCGTGCCCCGGTGGTACGTGGAGGAGGTCTACGCGGAGCAGGGCGACCCGGAAGCGCGCCCGCCCGAGGAGTGGCTCGGGTAGGACGCCCTTGGCGTGCACCCAGGCGTCGTGCCCAGGAGGCTCGAATGAGGTGCATGTCCGTCAGGACTGATCGCCAGGGGTGACGGCCGGCTCACGCGATGTCCTGGCACCTCCCCCCGGCATCCACACGACGAACGGCATCCCCAGAAGCGTGAGGAGTGCGCAGGCCACGAAGGTCCATCGCATCCCCATCCAATCGGCGGTTCCACCCACCAGGACCACGACGATCGACCGGATCACGAAGCTCAGCGCCATGTACACGCCATTGGCCAGCGCGCGATGCTCGGGAACCGATTCCTGTACCGACGCCATGATGATGGGGGTCGCCATCAGACCGGAGAAGCCCAGGCCAACCAGGATGGGCCCCCTCCACCATCCACTGAGGTGGACCAGGCCGAGCATCATCGCGGGTGCGACGAGAAACGAGAACGCCAGCGTCCGCCTTCGACCCAGCACGTCGCTCACGGATCCCCCGACGAGCGCGCCGAACATGCCCGCCCCTTCGAGAATCGAGAGCGACGCACCTGCAAGCCAGAGCCCAGCGCCGTCTTCTCGCAGGAAGACAGGCAGGAACGTGGTGGAGGCCGCCATCATGAACGACCGCATGGTCACGACCCCGACCAGGGGGACAAGGAGCGGCCTCATGGCGCGAACCGCACTGGAGACATGCCGTCGTTCGTCCCGACGAGGCGGCTCCCTCCGCACGTCCCGCAGGCTCAGGGCCAACAGGGCCGATGCGGCCATGCCTCCGATCATGAGCCATGGGATCCCTTCGAGGCCCACGAGGGCCACGGTGCTTACCACGAGCACCGGCCCCAGCGTGCGACCCAACTCGCCCCCCACCATCCAGAAACCCATGCCGTACCCGAGGCGACGCCCCGAGAGCCGGCCCGCGACCACCGGTGCCACTGCGTGCAGGACGGCGGCGGCCACACCCGCCCCGACGAGGAGCAGGGCGAGGACGGCGTAGCCAGGGGCCACGCTCACCAGGCTCATGCAGGCGGCGGTCACGGCCGGGCTGAGGATGACCGCCAGACGAAGGTCGGCGCGATCGCCCAGGTGGCCGATGAGCGGCTGAAGCAGCGACGGCCCCTGGAGACAGACGGTGAGCAGGCCGGCCTCGGCCCGGGCGAGCGAGAGCTTCTCGATGAACACCGGCAGCAGGGGCGGCAGAAACGCGCTGTAGGTATCGTGCGCCGCGTGAGCGGCAGCGATCGTGACGACCTTCGACGTCTGTGGAGTCTGCAGCTGCCCCGAGTTGGGGGTGTTCACGAACTCAGTCCGGCCCACGCTGCTCGAGGGGCAGAGAAACGGTGACGCGAGTGCCACCTTCTTCGGGGTGGGAGATGGCGATTTCTCCTCCATGGGCCTCGACGTCGCGTTTCACGATGGGCAGGCCGAGCCCGGTGCCCCGATGGCGGGTCGTGAAGAACGGTTCGAACAGGCGGTCCCGGACGTCAGGAGGGATGCCGGGGCCGTTGTCCTCGATATCGACCTGGGCGACGTCGGCGCCGACGCGCACCGCGACGCGGATGGTCCCTTCGCCCTTCATGGCCTGCGCAGCGTTCAGGAACAGGTTGAGGAAGACGTCCTGGAGCATCTTCTCGTCGGCCTCGAGCGTCACATCCGCGCTCCTGATCTCGACCGAGACCGCGGCCAGGTCGGCGTGCCCGGAGAGGAGCCGCTCGGCGACGCGCAGGATGGCCTCAAGGCGTATCGAGGCGATCTCCGGAGTGTGTGGGCGCGCGTAGAGGAGAAGGTCTTCCGTCAGCGCATTCAGGGTGTCGACGCGGTCGACGATCCTGTCCATGACCGCGCGATCCGCCCCCTCGGCCATGCGCTTGGAGAGAACCTGGATGGCCCCGCGGATTCCCGCGAGCGGATTGCGCACCTCGTGTGCCACCACCGCCGCGAGCTGACCCGTCTTGGCGAGGGACTCCTGAGCCCGCAGCCTCCGCTCTATCTTCCTCTGCTCCGTGATGTCCTCGCCTGAGCTGACAGTCGCTCGAATGCTGCCACCGGAATCGCGAAGAACCGTGTTGTGCCACGCCACGAGACGCTCGTCGCCGGCGCTCGTGACGATCCGGTTCTCGAACGTGCGCCTGGGGTCGGGGGCCAGCTCGCCCCGGATCAGCTGTCCCAGCCGATGTCGCGTTCGCTCCCGGTGGCTCTCGGACACGAAGCTGTCGACCCAGGGTCGGCCCAGCACCCTCCGGGGCTCGAGTCCCAGGATCTCGCAGCCCCTCCGATTGATCAGACCCACCCGGCCCTCGCGGTCCAGGACGAGGATCGCGACCGCGGCCACGTCGAGGTAGGCCTGGGCTTCGGCCTCTTCGCGCAGCAGCGTCTGCTCGACGAGCTTGTGCCGGTAGACGAGAAGGGCCGTCGCCCACACCGCCGCCGCGGCCAACACATGGTGGACGGCCGATACTCCTCCGGTGTGGGCACTCGGCGAGAGCAGAAGATCCGCGACGATGAGGACGGTGATACCCAGGGCGGCGGCCAGCGCGAACCGCTCTCGGGGAGACCAGAGGGCGGCGGTGACCACGACGATGTACAGAAAGGAAACGCCAAACCCCTCCGGCAAGAGGAGGTCGAGGGCGAGGATGGCCAGCGCGAGCCCCGCGGCGAGCAGGGCCGGCCTGGCGGCGTACAGGGAGAGCTTTCTCATTCGTAACCTCGGGCCACACTGCCCGGGCCGGGGCCACGGCGGGTGGCCCGCTTCGTGCAAGGAGTCTACCGCGGAGGCGGCCACGTCATGAATCCTGGGGCGTCCGATCGGCGGACAGTCCTCATCGCGGACGACGACGAGCTGATGCGGTGGTCGGCCGCTGAGGGGCTGAGAGAGTCCGGCTACTCAGTGGAGGCGGTCGCCAACGCCCGCGAGGCCCTCCTGCGCTGCCCCGACGCGGCGGCGATCCTCCTGGACCAGGACCTCCCCGACGTGGATGGGCTGGCTCTCGCCGATACCCTGCGTCTCCGTCACCCCCGATGCGCCGTCCTTCTCATGACCGCGGATCTCACACCCGAGCTGCGCCGACGGGCTCGGGAGCGAGGCATCGTCGCCGTCCTGCGCAAGCCGTTCTCTCTCGAGACGCTCGCGGGCGCCATCTGCCAGGCCCTGGAGCACTCGCCGACCCCTGCCGCCAGGCGCCAGCGCGAAGACGATGACGGAGCCTCGGGAGACGGAACCCTCTCGAGAGGACTAGAATCGGGCTCGTGAACCCGGCCACTGTGCTCGTTGTCGACGACGAAGACCTCATCCGGTGGTCGCTGCGCGCCCGGCTCGAGGAGGACGGCTACGACGTGGACGAAGCCCCGGACGGCCGCTCGGCGCTCGAGCGGGTGGCGGGGGGCGTGGACCTCGTCCTGCTCGACTTCCGACTGCCCGACATCGACGGCCTGGAGCTGCTGCGCCGCATCAAGGGGTCCCAGCCCGAGACCGTCGTCGTCCTCATGACGGCCCACTCCACCGTACCCAACGCGGTGGAGGCCATCAAGGGGGGCGCCTTCCACTACGTCATCAAGCCCTTCGAGATGGACGAGATGATGGCCGTGGTCGAGAGGGCGCTGGAGACGACCCGGCTGCGACGCGAGGTGCGGGAGCTTCGGGCCGTCCAGTCGGAGCCGTTCTCGCTCGACCACATCATCGGGGAATCACCGCCGATGCGAGCGGTGAAGGCCCTGCTGAAGAAGATCGCTACAACGCCCGCGTCCACCGTGCTCCTCGGCGGGGAGAGCGGCACGGGCAAGGACCTGGCGTCCCGCAGCCTTCACTACAGCAGCGACCGGGCGGCGAGCCCCTTCATGCACATCACCTGCACCGCTCTTCCGGAGTCGCTGCTCGAGAGCGAGCTCTTCGGCCATGAGAAGGGCGCCTTCACCGATGCTCGACAGCAGAAGCGCGGCCTCTTCGAGCGCGCCCACCGGGGCACGGTCTACCTTGACGAGATCGGCGACATGACCCCGGCCCTTCAGGCAAAGCTGCTCCGGTTCCTCGAGGAGAAGGCCTTCAAGCACGTGGGCGGGGCCGAGGACATCCGGGTGGACGTCAGGGTCATCGCCGCCACCAACCAGGATCTCGAGAAGGCCGTGCGGAAGGGCGATTTCCGTGAGGATCTCTACTATCGGTTGAATGTGCTGCCGGTCGTCATGCCGCCGCTGCGCGAGCGCACCGGGGACGTCGCCCTGCTGGCCAGGCACTTCCTGGACACCTTCAACCGCGAGTTCCGCAAGACCGTCACCGGCCTCTCTCCCGACGCCATACGCCTGCTGGACTCGTACCCCTGGCCGGGGAACGTTCGTGAGCTGAAGAACGCGGTCGAGCGGGCTGTGCTCCTCGCGGAAGGGGACCGGCTCGGCCCCGAGGACTTCCTGGCCCTCGGCGCGGGGACGGCTCGCCTCGGGACCCAGGCCGGCTTCCTCCTCCCCCCGTCGGGGCTGGACATACACGAGGTGGAGCGGTCGCTCGTCGAGCAGGCTCTCGAACGAACCGGGGGGAACCAGACCCGCGCCGGGGATCTGCTCGGCCTCAATCGCGATCAGATCCGCTACCGGATCGAGAAGTTCAACCTCGCCAAGAGCCCAGCGGCGGGCAGCACAAACGACTGACCGCCGGCTCTGCTAGACGGTCCAGTTGCGCCTCGGATAGCGCGTCGGACCGAAGCCTCCCCTCCTCGGCCACCGGGCGACTCCGTGCCGTGATCAACCCTCGACCTGGCAGGTCGAACATGGGAAAAATCCCCGGCCGGTGGGGATTCTCAGCGCCGCGGGCGGAGAAGCGATCGCGTGAAGCCACGGGAGGAGCGGAGGCTCGCAGCCCCCGTAGGCCGCTACCCCGCCAACCCCAGCGGTCGGTCCGGATCTTGCTGGAAGCGAGGGACAGAAGGACGAGAAAGTGCGAATCGACCTGAGGGTCGTACTCACCGCAATGCTCGGAGCCGAGATTGTCTTTGGCTTTCAGGAGCCCGCCCTGATCGCCGGACCTGACTGAGGCCGAGGCATGCGGTATGTCTATGGTCCCGTACCATCGCGACGCCTTGGGCGTTCCCTTGGAATCGACCCGGTGCCGCCGAAGACCTGCAACTGGAACTGTGTCTACTGCCAGCTCGGCCGCACCACGCCCCTCTCGAACGAGCGCCGGCAGCTCGCGCCGGTGGAGGTCGTTCTCGATGAGGTGCGGGCCGCGCTGACCGCCCATCGAGACGGCATCGACTGGGTCGCCTTCGTGGGCTCCGGCGAGCCCACGCTGCACGCGGACCTGGGTCGGATGATCCGGAAGATCCGGGCGATCGTGAGCGTCCCCATCGCGGTGATCACGAACGGCTCCTTGCTGCATGAGGAAGACGTTCGACGCGGGCTGGCGGCGGCCGACGCGGTACTGCCCTCTCTGGACGCCGGCTCGGAGGGACTCTATCGCGCCATCAACCGTCCGTACCCGGGACTCACGCTCCCGCGCCACGTCGAGGGGCTCGTCGCTTTTCGGAAGAGCTTCTCCGGAAGGCTCTGGGTCGAAGTGATGCTGGTGGCCGGCCTGAACGACAGCGAGCCGGCTCTTCGTGATCTCGCCGCCATCCTGCGCCGGATCGAGCCGGATGAAGTCCACATCAACGTGCCGAGCCGGCCAGCGGCGGAGACGTGGGTGAGGGCCCCCGAGGCCGGCGTCCTGGAGCGGGCCCGCTCCATTCTGGGTGTCGAGGCGCGCGTGGTCCTTCCGGTGGCTGGCCATTTCGAGCTCGACCCCCATGCCCCCATCGGCGACGCCGTCGTCGAGGTCATCACGCGCCACCCGATGAGCGAGGCGGAACTCGTGGCAGCGCTCTGTCAACGTTGGGCGCCCGACGACGTGGCCCGTGCGCTGCGAGACCTGATGGCCGACGGCCGCGCCCAGGTGGTGCAGCGCCAGGGCCAGCGCTTCTGGAGCGCCGCGGCGTACCGCTACGCCAAACACCAGGCGGGCACAGCACGAAATGACGGAGGGGCACTCGACGCCCCGGGAGAAGTCTGATGGAAAACGAGCTCACACGGATTCTGCGGAGACACTCGCGGTCGCTCGCCACGGAGCTCGCTGCGCAGCTCGCAAGCCGATCGACCTCACTCCATCGGAAGGTCGACCCAGCCGTCCTGTCGGTGCGTTGTCGGATGCTCATGGAGGCACTGATCAGATCGACGCACATGGGATCGGAGCAGTTGGGCGAGTTCGTCGGCACGATCACCGAGCGTCGCCTCGCGGAGGGAATTGATCTGGAAGACCTCCAGCGGGCCCTGCGGGCTCTCGAGGTGATCGCCTGGCGGGCCGTGGCCAACGAGTCGAGTCTCGACTCCCTCAGGGCCAACCTCACCGCGCTCAACACCACCATGGGCTACGCGCGAGACGAGCTGGCTCGCGCCTCCCAGGCCCACGCCGACGCGGCCGCCTCGTAGCCAAGGCCCTGGTGCGGGATTCCTGCCGGCAAGGTGGGGATTCTTCGGCGCCGAGACCCCAGGCTCGGGCTCAGGGCTCGAGCTTCTCCCCCTGCCGGGGAAGCGTCTTCGCGGCCAGGAGGCCCTCGCCCTCCTTGACGAACACCACCTGGTTCGCCACGACCTCTCCGATGCGGTCGATCTGTCCACTGGGCCAGACGACCTCGATGGACTCCGCCTTGTGGTGGGGGCCGAGACCAAAGGTCAGGGCGATGTCGCTCTGCGAGCCGTAGCTCGATCCGGTGTGCACCAGCCGCCAGGACGTTCGGCCCCCGGGCAGCGTCACCGCGACCCGGGCTCCAATCCCGTCGCGGTTCGATTGCGTCCCGATCGTCTTCACGCGGATGAAGCGGTTCCGGTTCCCGCCGTCGTTCCGGTAGAGCACGGCACGGCCGTTGTTGGTGTTGACGAGCACGTCGAGGTCGCCGTCGTTGTCGAAGTCCCCGTTCGCCGCCCCTCGCCCGACGACCGGCTGCTGCAGGGCCGCCCCCAGCTCTGCGGTGACGTTCTCGAAGCGCCGCCCGTCGACGTTGCGGAAGACGTGGGGGGGCTGGGCGTAGGTGACCGCCGGTTGGACCGTGTTGATGTCGTCGGCCACGTGGCCGTTGGCGGCGAAGATGTCGAAGAGGCCGTCGAGATCGTAGTCGAAGAAGAAGACCCCAAAGGCGAGGGTGAGGAGGCTCGCCCGTCCCACCTCCGAGGTCGGCGCGTCGTCCACGTAGAGGCCGTTCCCCTCGTTGTGGTAGAGGCCGATCATCTCATTCGAGAAGTTGCCGATCACGAGGCTCGTCCGGCCGCTCCCCGAGTAGTCCGCGGCATCAATGCCCATGCCCGCCCGGGCGACGCCCCTTTCGTCGAAGGCCATCCCCGCCACCGTTCCGACCTCGGTGAAGGTGCCGTCGCCGTTGTTGCGGAAGAGCTGGTTGGGCTCGGTGTCGTTGGCCAAAGCGAAGTCGGGCCACCCGTCGTCGTCGTGGTCGAGGAGCGCCACCCCCAGGGCCTTGGAGGTGGGGCTCCAGATCCCGGCCTTCCGGGTGACGTCCTCGAACGTCCCGTCGCCCCGGTTGCGCAGGAGCGTGGGGCTCTCGCCCCGGTAGGACTCCGGGGTGCAGTACGACTTCGAGGTGCCGTCGAGCGTGCAGAAGAGATCGGTGTCGATCGTCCAGACCACGTAGTTGGCCACGACGAGGTCGAGGTGCCCGTCCCTGTCGTAGTCGAAGAACATCGCGCTCGTGGGGAAGCTCGCCGGTCCGCGCGCCCCCGCCTTCTCGGTCGCGTCGGCGAAGCGGCCGTTCCCCAGGTTGCGGAAGAGACGGCTCCCGCCCACGGCGGTCACGTAGAGGTCGGTCCAGCCGTCGTTGTCGTAGTCCGCCGCGGCGACGCCGATGCCGTACATCTCGACCGCCAGCCCGGCCTCGCGGGTGACGTTCCTGAACTTGCCGTCGCGGGTGTTGCGAAAGAGGGCGGAGTAGACGGGCTCCCCGGACTGCCCGGGAAAGCGCCTGGAGTTGACCAGGAAGATGTCCAGCCAGCCGTCGTTGTCGTAGTCAAAGAAGGCACAGCCCGATCCCGTGGTCTCCGGGAGGTACTTCCGCCCAAAGGCCCCGCTCGTGTGCTGGAAGTCGAGGCGGGCGTGGCGCGCGCCGCTGTTGAACTGCACACGCGCCGCGCCGTCGGGAGCAGCGGGTCCGGGGGCGCCGAGCGTGAGCCCGGCAACGGCCACGACGACCGGGCGGAGAGCACGCCGCCTCACCTCGTCCCTCGCCCCGGGCGCGGCTCGTCGTCCGGTTGGACCGCGGAGTACCGAGGCGAGGCCGCGGACTCCAGCGGCGCGCCGTGCTCGTGGATCGCCTGGCGCTCGTTGTTGTCGTAGGGATGCAGCTTGCGGTAGGGACCCGTGATCGCCTGAGACGACTCGTCTGCCTTGAAGCGCCGGTAGAGGGCCTCGTGCGTCCGGGCCTTCTCGGGGTCTCCGGCCCCCTGGGAGGCGAGCATGAGGGTGTAGTGGGCCTGGAGGTCCTCGGGATCGACGGCCAGCACCTGCTGGAGCTCCGCGATCGCATCCCGGAACTCGCGTTTGAGGAAGAGCACGCGGCCGATCTGGTTCCGGACCACGCGGTCACGGGGGTAGCGGGCGGCGGCGCGGCGGAGGTGCTCGAGGGCCTCGTCGTACTCCCCGAAGGTCTTGAGGGCCAGGGCCAGGAAGAAGTGGGCGCTCGCGAGATCGGGGTCGACCTCGAGGGCGCGGCGCAGGACCTCCGCGGCCTCGGCCATGCGGCCCTCCCGCGCGCGGGCGCGCCCCACGTTCACCCACCCGTCCGCGTAGTCCGGATCCATCTGCGTGACCTTCAGGAAGGCGGCTTCGGCCCCGCGAAGGTCGCCCTGCAGCAGGAGGCCGATGCCGTAGTCGTTCCACCGCTCGCGCACCGAGGCGTCGAGGTAGGGCTCGTCCGCGGGCTCCGGGGCATCGGCGGGCAGTACCGGGATCTCGGCCCGGTCCGTGGAGATGGCGGTGATTGGGATGTCGGGAATGGCCTTGACCTCGCCGACGACGTCCGAAGTGTCCCCGGTGAAGACCCAGCGGCCGTCATCGTGCCCCGCTCCGACCGAGTATTCGGTGTCCTCGGGATCCCGCACACCGGCGAACGCCCACTGAGTGTTCCACCACGCGAACTTGCGGTAGTTGAGCGTCGCCTCAAGGAAGATCCGATCCCCGCAGTCCTCGGGTACCTGCACGCGGAAGTGCACGGCGTCGGCCGCTCCGGGAGGGATCAGCTTGACGTAGGCCACCGAACGCGTCGCCCAGGCGTTCCTCTTGGTGATGGGGTTGCCCCGCTCGTCGAGCATGAGGCTGCGGTAGAAGTGTGCGCGCGGGTCGACCGGCCCGCGGCCCTCGTCTTCCACGTAGCCGGAGTGGAGGAGCGTCCGGCCGTTGCTGTCGACGGCCTTCAGCTCCACCCACACCTCGGCCGCGTCGACGGTGCCCCCGGGAAAGAAGTGCCCCACCTTCCGCGTCCGCACAACGACCTCGACCCGTGCCGACTCGCCCCGGCGCAGGGCGACGGCGGCCGTGCCCAGGGGTCCCGCGACCTCTGACGGGGCCTTCAAGACCGCCCGGGCGGCGCCGAAGTGCATCGTCTCCTCCCCGGCGGCGAAGGTCGAGCTCAGAGTGGGCCCAACCCCCGCGATCGCCCGCCCCCGGAGCTCGCCACCCTCACCGCGGACGATCCCGAAGATGTCGAGGGTCACCGCGTCCTTGAGGAAGGCCTGCACCACCTCGAGCTGCTCCTCGTCCCGGTTGACGAAGGGAAGGGCGGTGTTCGCAGCCGGGAAGCGGTGCGAGTGGACCTTACCCCTCCGTGCCGCCGGGTCCTCTGCCGGCACGAGAGGCATGTGGCAGTCCGCGCAGTTCTGGGGCTCGGGCGGGTAGTAGAAGGAGCGCGCCCCCTGGCCGGACACCCCCGAGGCCTGCCAGTTGTCGTACTCGTTGAAGCCCCGGAACCAGCGGTAGTCGTTCACCGGCACATCGAGGTGAACCTTGTGGCAGGCGGCACAGAACTCGGCCGTCTGCTCGGTGTGGAAGCTCTTGAGGAACGTCCGGGAGTGGGGTCCGGGGTCGAGCCGCAGGAGGTAGTCGTGGGTCGCCCGCAGGACCGGCTCGTCGCTCACCGCGAGGTCGTGCAGGGGTGGGTACTCGATCATGAAGTCACCCTGCCCCATCGTGCTCTTGACGTGGACGACCGAGTGGCACGATGTGCAGGTGAGGCCGGCCTGGGCCTCCGGGCTCTTGTCCCGTCCCCGGATGGGCGTCTCGAACTGCCCGTTGAAGAGCACGGCGTGGTCGTGGCAACCCGCGCACCACTTGGAGGGCCTTGTTCCGACGACATCCTGCATGTACTCGACCGACTTGCGGTACCACTGGTTGTTGAAGGACGAGAAGTGGTGGGCGGACGAGCGCCACTGCTCGTAGATGTCATGGTGGCAGCGTCCGCACTCGGCGGCGGTCATGAAGAAGGTGGACGGGATGGTGCCTCCCACGTTGGTCTCCGCCGAGGACGGGAAGAACGGCCCCTCCGGACCCTGCCCCTCTCCCTCCATGGTGAGGGGCGGGAGGGGGGGGTTGACGATCCGGTGCTCAGGCGGAGCCAGGTCGGCCACCAAGCGGATTGCCGGCGCGGCGAGAAGGAGGGCCGCGATGCCGAAACCCCACGGCCGAGCCGAGCTTCGCGTCGCGAGCCACGAGCGACGGCGAAGCGCGCCCAACATCAGGGCGGCGCCCAGACCGATCAGCCCGACGTGGGCGTAGAGGAGCGGGCGGAACGGCCGCGTGGTCCCGGTAAGGAGGAGCGACGCCCCGAGCACCGACCCGGCCCCGAAGGCCAGCACGGCGGCCCGCCCGAGCGCGGGCAGCCCCTTCCAGTGCGGCCGAACCCGCACCGTGAGCGCGCCCGCCAGGGCCAGACCGAGCAGGATGTGGAGGCCGACGTTCGCGAAGTAGAGAGGGCTCGCGTCCGCCCGCGCTCCGAGATAGAGGCTGTTCATGCCCAGGGCCAGGAGGCTCGCGATCAGCAGGGCGTCGCGGCGCGTCACGAGCGGCCACCGGTCCGTGAAGAGGGGAGCATTTCGGGATTGTGTGGGATTCGGTGGGCTCGTGTCGACCATTCGATTTAGGCGTTTCGGTCGGAATCTTGGCGACTCCCACCGGGCCCCATCTCGCTGCTTCTCAGCGGGTTGGACACGTCGGCCCTCGCGGTGCGCACGGAGCGCATAGCTCCCACGGACACGTGCGGCACAGATCAGCCGAGCCGACGTCCGGCGGAGGGGAGCGACGTCAGTTCTTCTGGCGGGCGAGGTAGTCGAACACCACCACCTCGATGCGCTCGCGCGGCTCGTCGTTCAGCGCGCGGAAGGCGATCCCGAAGCCGGGAGGCAGGCTGTGGACGGGGTGCTCCTGAACCGGGTTCGTCCAGGCCACGACGCCGTCGATGCGCACCACACCCTCGCGTCCCGGGACCTGGAACTGGCAGACGACCTCCTGCCCGAGGGGTGGCATGACGTCGTGGGCCACGTACGCGCCGAGAACGTTGATGTTCACGATGAAGGCGCTGGCCGAGCGGCCTCCCTGGAAGTCGATCTGGCAGCGCCGAACGAAGGGGACGCGGATCGCACCACCCGCTCGCCGCTTCTCGGCGTCCTTTGGAACCGTCATGCGCCCCCATTCTAGCCCGCCCGTGGCCGGGCGGGGCGTGGCTAGCCCATCACCAGCCGGTCGTTGCCGGAGCGACGCGTGACCCGCTCGCGGTCCAGGTATTCGAGCAGCGGGATCACGTACTTGCGCGACAGACCCGTCATCTCCTTCATGGCGGCGACGTCGAGCCGCGAGCCCGAGGGCCAGCGCCGCCGCACCTCCTCCTTCAACGAGTCGAGATGGCTGCGGTGCACGAGCAGTCCCGCCCCCACCCGCTCGAGAAGCCCCTCCCGGGCCAGCACACGGGCCACGCGCTCGAGCCGAGCGGCTTCCTGGCCACTCCGCTCGGCCACCCCGCGCACCTCCACCCCGGCCAGGCCGGCCTTCTCCGCCTCCTCGACGAGAACGCGGCGCGCCTCCTCCTCGCCGGCCGAGAGCTGCACCTTGTGCTCAGACAGGGCCACGAAGTCGGGCCCGATGCGCACCTTCCCGGCGTCAGCGAGATCCCGCAGCGTCCGCTCGAAGGCCGCCGCCGGAGCCGAGACAAAGACACGGCTCCGGAGCTCCTCTCGGGGTATCCCCGGGTCCAGCGGCCGCTCGTGGTGGTGCCGCTCCAGGGCCTCGAGGGCCTCGCGTCCCAGACGGCCGAGGGCCTCGCGAGAAACGAGGACCAGCGGGTCCTTGCCCAGCGTAACGACCCCCGGGATGTCCTCGAGGACCGAGAGGAGCCGGGTCAGCGGGACGGTGAGCCGTGAGGCCAGAAGCGGCGCCTCGAGGCCTTCGCGCCCGGCGTCGTCCACGAGCTCCCCGGCGGCGGCCTCGAGTCCGGCGGCGGCACGGAGGCGCTCCAGGACTGGCCGATCTGCTCTCCGACGTCGGCGGGGCCGGGGATCCAGCACGAGGGCGCCACCGATCGTGTGGGCCGGGGAGTACGAGCGGAGAATGAGGCGGTCGCCACGGCCAGCCACCGCCGGGCTCTCGAGCCGGAGCTGAGCGAGCTCCGCCGCCCCGGGCTCGACACGCTTGGCTCCGAGAAGGCGAACCCTGGCCAGGGCCTCCGCGCTGGCCAGGTGGACCCGCACCCGGGCCCCGTCTTCGAGCGGCCGGGCCGAGGTGAGCAGGGTGATCTCGACGTCCACCATGGAGGTGGCGTGCAGCGTTCCCGGCGCGGCCAGGACGTGGCCGCGCTCGAGGTCATCGCGCTCGAGGCCACCCAGGTTCACCGCGGTGCGCGTCCCCGCCGGCGCCCGCTCGACCGCATCGCCGTGCACCTGCAGGCCGCGCACCCGTGCCCGCTGTCGGGCCGGAAGCACCTCGACCTCGGCACCCACCGCGAGCTCGCCTCCCAGCAGGGTCCCGGTCACGACCGTCCCGAAACCCCGCATGGAGAAGACGCGGTCGACGGGCAGCCGAAGCACCCCGTCGGACGGACGGGGTGGGGCCTCGCGGGCGAGGGCGAGGAGGGCCTCCCTGAGCTCGGGCAGGCCCGCTCCGGTACGGGCGGAGACGGGAACGATGGGGCGACCCTCGAGGAACGATCCCTTCACGAGCTCGCGGGTCTCGAGCTCGACCAGGGCCTGCGTCTCCTCGTCGGCCAGGTCGCACTTCGACATGGCCACCAGCCCCCGGGGCACGTCGAGGAGGCGGCAGATGTGGAAGTGCTCGCGGGTCTGGGGCATGACCGACTCGTCCGCCGCCACCACCAGAAGCAGCGCATCGATCCCGTGGGCACCGGCCAGCATGTTGCGGACGAAGCGCTCGTGGCCCGGGACGTCGACGAAGGAGGCGACGATCCCTCCCCCCAGCTCGCAGTGGGCGAACCCGAGATCGACGGTGATGCCCCGCTCCTTCTCCTCCTTGAGGCGGTCGGGGTCGGTGCCGGTCAGGGCCTGGACAAGCGCGCTCTTGCCGTGGTCGATGTGGCCCGCGGTCCCGACGATGAAGGAGCGCAGCGGAGAATCAGCCCTCTCGGGTGGACACGCCGAAGACCGACTCCGCGGTCTTGTGCAGCTTGGCCGCGAGCGCCAGCCGGGCCTCCTTCTCCGAACGGGCAATGAAGGAGTAGTTCTCGCGTGCCACCTTGATCAGGAACAGCAGCTCGTCGCGGGAGAGTGTCAGGACGACGCGGCCCCTCTCCTGGTCGAAGGCCGCCTCCACGAGCTTGTCGCGCAGCTGCAGACGGGCCTGCTGCTCTTCGTCGGTGATGAAGTGGTACTCCTGCCGCGTGACCTTCTGCAGGAAGACGAGCTCCTTCGCAGTCAGGTTCAGCGCCACCGTCCGCGCTTCGGACGAACGCGACGTCGACTTCGGTGCTGGGGTCACGGTCGTGCTCCGTCAATGGCCGAACGGCTCGCTCGGCGCGGGTATTCTAGTTGAACCCGGGGCCCGGCGTCACCTGCAGCCGAAACCGGCGTCCAGGCCCCCTCACCGTCGGCGGGGCCCGCGGGGACGGACGGGGCGGCCCCGGCCGGAATTGCCCCGGCCCGCCACACGCTCGAGCACGTCGACGAGGGCGAAGTCGATCTGCCGCCGGTCGAGGTCGACCCGCACGACTTGAACCTCGACCCGGTCCCCGAGCCGGTAGAAGCGACCCGTGTTCTCGCCCTTGAGCCGGTGGGCCTTCTCGTCGAAGCGGTAGTAGTCGTCCGTCATCGAGGAGACGTGGACGAGGCCCTGGACGTACACCTCCTCCAGCTCCACGAAGAGCCCGAAGGCCTGCACGCCGGTCACGTATCCCGAGAACGTCTCGCCGAGCTTCTCGGCCATGAACCTGACCTTCTTCCACTCGATGAGCTCACGCTCCGCCTCGGTGGCCCGCTGCTCGGCCTCGGAGAGGTGGCGCCCCATCTCCGGCAGCCGCTTCTCCAGCCTGGCCTCCCGCTCCGCGTCCCCCCCCTCCCGCAAGGCCCGGAGGGCCCGGTGGACCACGAGGTCCGGGTACCTCCGGATCGGACTCGTGAAGTGGGCGTACATGTCTGCGGCCAGGCCGAAGTGGCCGAGGTTGTCCTCGTGGTACCGGGCCAGCTTCATCGTCCGCAGCAGGAGATAGGAGACCAGCTTCTGCTCGGGTTTGCCCTGGATCTGGCGGGTGATCCGCTGAAAGTCCTCGGGACGGATCGTCTCGAGGTTCTCCGGCACCCGGTAGCCGAACGACGCCACGAGCTCCCCGAACTCCTGGACCTTCTCGGGATCGGGGCGCTCGTGGATCCGGTAGAGGGAACCCGCCCCGGACCGATGGAGCCTCGCCGCGACCGCCTCGTTCGCCGCGAGCATGAACTCCTCGATGACCCTCATGCTGTCGAGACGCTCGTGGGCCACGATGCCCGTCATCTCCCCGTCCTCGTCGAGGATGAGCTTCGGCTCGGGCAGGTCGAAGTCCAGCGAGCCCCGGTCGAAGCGGCGGCGCCGCATGAGGCGGGCCAGCTCGTCCATCGCCTCGAGGTCCGCCACCAGGGACGAGAATCGCTCTCGAAGCGCCCGCTCGCCGTCCACGATCCCCTGGGCGTTCTGGTAGCTCAGGCTGGCCGCGCTCCGGATCACGCCGTCGTGAAAGGTCGCCTCCTCGACGCGTCCCTTCTCGTCGAGCTCGAGCACCACCGACTGTGTCAGGCGGTCCGTGCCCTCGACGAGGCTGCACACGTCGTTCGAGAGGGCGTGCGGGAGCATCGGCACCACCTTTTCGGGGAAGTACACCGACGTCCCCCGCAGGTAGGCCTCCTGGTCGAGCGGACCCCCCTCCCGTACGTAGTGCGCCACGTCGGCGATGTGGACGGCCAGGCGCCAGCGTCCGCCCTCAAGCCGCTCAACACCCACCGCGTCGTCGTGGTCCTTCGCGGTGGCGGGGTCGATGGTGACGGTCGTCCAGTCCCGGAAGTCGGTGCGCCCCGCCGTCTCCTTCCGCCCCGGGCGCCGGGCCACGCGCCCGGCCTCGTCCTCGACCTCGGGGGGAAAGGTGTCGGGGAGATCGTACTTCGCCATCACGACCTTGAGATCCACCCCGGGGTCGGTGAGGCGTCCGAGGACCCCCACGACGGTGCCGATGGGGTTGCGCTTCGCGGACGGGGGCTGAGTGACCTCCACCTGCACCATCTGGCCGGTCTTCGCCCCTCCTTCCTCCCCCGCGGGGATGAAGAACTCCTGGAGGATCCGGCGATCGAAGGGCACCACGTGCCCCCCGAAGCGGCCGTCGCTCTCGTAGCGCCCCACCACGCGCTGCTGCGCCCGCTCGAGGATGCGGATGATCCGCCCCTCCGGCCCCTTCGTCGTCTCACGCTCGACCCGGACCACCACGCGGTCGCCGTGGAGCGCCTCGCGCAGGCCCCCGGCGGGGACGAAGACGTCCCCCCGACCCTCCCGGCGCTCGTCGGGCACGACGAAGCCGTACCCGGCGGGGCTGCACTGCAGTCGGCCCGCCACCAGGTTCATCCGCGAGGGCAGGCCCACCCGGGCGCCGCGGATCTTGACGACCTCACCGTCCGCGATCAGCCCGCGGACGACCTTCTTCAGCTCGCGGCGCCCGGGTCCATCGAGCTCCAGGCGCCGCACGACCTCCCGCACGGAGAGCGGGCGGCCGTGGCTCGACAGGAGGTCGAGCACGCGGTGCGCGAGGCTGGGTGATGAGGTGGTGATGAGAAGTCCGATCGGGGGCTGGTGCCGGAGGTGGGACTTGAACCCACACTAGCCGAAGCTAACACGGCCCTGAACCGTGCGCGTCTGCCAATTCCGCCACTCCGGCAAAGCCGCGACCAACGAGATTAGCAAGGAACGACAGGCGCTTCAAGCGTGGTCGACAGAGGACGCCCCCGCTCTCGTCGCAGGACACTGCCTGACGTCGCCGTTTGCCCGAGACTCCTGACTTTGCAGGGTTTACAATCACGTCACGGTCGGCACGTCCCTTGCGTAGTACCCGGGCGGGAGCCGCGGGGGCTCCCGGAGGCGAGCAGCCATGCGGCAGTGCACACTCGCTCTGGCGAGCCTGGCCGTCGCCACAGCCGGTCTTGTGACGACGCCGGCGACCGCCCAGGACAACTACCCACACGGGTTCATCCGCAACGTCGAACCCGGCGTGAGCCTGCAGCGCGCCACCGAGGTCACGGCGGAGGAGGCGGCGATCAACCTGCCCTTCCTCCCCGGCGATCGCGTCTGGACCGATGCGGCGGGTCGCGCCGAGTTCCAGTTCCCCGAGGGTACGGTGGTCCGTCTCGACAGCCGGAGCAAGCTGGACTACTCCGCCCACGACGAGAGCCAGGGTGAGCGCATCGTTCTCCGCCTGTGGTCCGGCAGCCTCATCGTCCGTACCCGCGTCCGCGAGGCGGCGATCTTCGAGATCGAAACCCCCGGGGGACTGGTCGAGGTCGCGGAGCCCGGCGTGGTCCGCATCGACGTCGAGAGCGGGGAGACGCAGCTCTCGGTCTACGAAGGCGAGGCCTCGCTCGACACCGGCCGGGACCGGGTGAGCGTCGCCGGCGGGGAGCGGACGTGGGCGAGCTGGGGCGACGCGCCGGCCGAGCCCGAGCCCTTCGACCTCTACGCGACGGACGAGTTCTCGCAGTGGGACGTCGACCTCGAATCGCGTGAGGCCTGGGCCGCCAACAGCCGGCGCTACCTTCCGGAGCCGCTCGCTCCGTATGCCCCAGAGTTCGACGCCCACGGCTCCTGGACGTACGAGGCGCCCGTCGGCTACGTCTGGCAGCCCCGGGTCGCCGTGGGCTGGGCCCCCTACTCCAACGGACGCTGGACCTGGACGTACTACGGATGGACGTGGGTCCCCTACGAGCCCTGGGGCTGGGTCCCCCACCACTACGGACGCTGGGGCTTCTCGGTCTCGCTCGGCTGGTACTGGTCGCCGGGCATCTCCTGGGGCTCGGCCTGGGTGAGCTGGGGCATCGGTGGCGGCTACGTCGGCTGGTGTCCCCTCGGGCGGTACAACCGCCCCGTCGTCCCCTGGCATCAGCGTCGCTATCGTGGACGCGCGGTGCCTCGAGGGTCCATTGGACCCGACCGGGCGTGGACGGTGGTTCGGCGCGGCGACCTGGCTCGGCGTGACATCGCCCGACGACGGGTCGATCCTGGCGGCGTGGCCGGGCTGCGCGTGGCCGAGTCGCCGAACGAGCGCCCGAACCGCAACGGGGGTGCCCTGACGCGGGCCTCTGCGGCGATCCCGGCGGCGGCCCGAGCGCGGCCGCGGCCCGGCGGAGGTGTCCGGGCGTCCAGCGGTGCCGGCGTCACACCGAGGGCGTCGAGCGGACTGGGCGGGGCCTCGGCCGCCGCCCGAGCCGCAGCGTCTCCTCGACCGCAGGGCCGGGCGGCCACGAGTGGGCTCACCGGTTCCGCGGCTCGGGCCCGCTCCCGGAGCGCCCCGGGGAGCGTGGCGGCGGCCACGTCGGCCAGCCGCAGCGCCGTCCGGGCGCGTCCGCGCGCGGGGACGACCGGATCCCGCCCCGCCGCCTCCACCTCGAGGTCCAGCGGATCGACACGCTCACGCAACTCCCTCGGCATGCTGCTCGAGTCCCGGGAGCGGTCGAGCAGCGAGACGCGGGCCCGACCGCGGTCGAGCGCTGCCTCCACCCCGGCCCGGAGCACCTCACGGCCGAGCGGCGTCTCCAGCCGCCCACGAAGCGCACCACGCCCCAGCGTCTCCAGCCCGGCCCGGAGCACCTCGCGGCCGAGCGGCGTCTCCAGCCGCCCACGAAGCGCACCACGCTCCAGCGTCTCCACCCCGGCCCGGAGCACCTCGCGGCCGAGCGGCGTCTCCAGCCGCACGCGAAGCGCACCACGCTCCAGCGGTGTCTCGAGCCAGTCCCGGGGCAGCAGCCCCCCGCGTGGCGCGAGCTCACGCTCGTCGGGTTCGAGCGCCCGGTCCGGCTCCAGCGGCCGATCCGCGGCGCGCTCGCGGGGAGGAGCCCGGAGGAAGTAGCCGCCACCCCCGGCCTGCCGTCATAATGCCGTCGATGGTGGCTTCTTCGGCCCGGACCGTCCCTCGCATCCTCACCGTGCGCCGCGTCGTCGTGACGGCGCTCTTCGTCGCCACGATCCTGGGCGGCTGTCTCATCGGGGTCTTCCTCGCCGTCGAGAGCGACCTCCCCCAGGTCACCTCCCTGGAGGATTTCCGACCCAACATCGTCACCCAGGTGTTCGCCGCCGACGGCAGCGTGCTTGGAGAGTTCGCCATCGAAAACCGCGTGGTCATCGCCTTCCGCGACATCCCCCCCGTGCTCCGGAACGCGATCGTGGCGGTGGAAGACGCGGGTTTCTGGAAGCACATCGGTATCAACCCCTGGCGCGTCCCCGGGGCGGCTCTCGCCAACCTTCGCTCGGGGCGGCTCGGGCAGGGGTTCTCCACCCTGACGATGCAGCTGACCCGCCTTCTCTTCCTGACGCCCGAGAAGACGCTGGAGAGGAAGATCAAGGAGATCATCCTCGCGTTTCAGATCGAGAAGAACTTCACGAAGGAAGAGATCTTCACCCTCTACTGCAACCAGGTGAACCTCGGCCACGGCAACTACGGGGTCGAGGCAGCGAGCCGCTTCTACTTCGGGAAGGAGGTCCGTGAGCTGACCCTGGCCGAGGCGGCCATGATCGCGGGCATCGCCCAGCGGCCCAGCCGTCGGACCCCGATCCTCGACCCGGAGGGCTCGCTGGCCCGGCGCAATCACGTCCTGGACCGCATGGCCGCGGAGAAGTACATCACCCAGCAGGAGGCCGATGAGGCGAAGGCAGAGCCGGTGCGGCTACGCCTGCCCCGAAAGCAGCCGTCCATCGCCCCCTACTTCCTCGAGGAGGTGCGCAAGCACCTCGAGCACGAGTACGGAAGCCAGCGGATCTACCAGGGCGGGCTGCGCGTGCACACGACGCTCGATCCGCGAATGCAGCGAGCGGCGGTGAGGGCGCTACGTGACGGCCTCCGGCTGCGCGACCGACAGGCCCGGGGCTTCGTGAAACCGACCGAGAGCATCCTCGAGGACGGGCTCCTTCCCGACCCGCTCCACCTCGACGAGTGGAGCTGGCCATTCGCCGAGGGCGACGTGGTTCGGGGTGTGGTCGTGGCGTCCGATCGCGCCTCGGCGGTGGTCCAGATCGGCGACTACCGCGCCCGCGTCGGCCCCCGCGACATCGGCTGGTCGCGGCCGGGGCGCGTGGATGACGTCCTGCCGCGAGGGACGGTCGCGCCCTTCCGGATCGTCGCGTTGTCCGAGAAGGACGGCCGCAAGCAGGCCCGGGTCCGTCTCGAGCCGGACCCGAAGGTGGAAGGTGCCCTCCTCGCCCTGGATGTTCGGACCGGGGCAGTGAGGGCCATGGTGGGCGGCTACGATTTCGAGCGGAGCCAGTTCAACCGGGCGACCCAGGCCCGCCGCCAGGTGGGCTCCGCCTTCAAGCCGATCGTGTACGCCGCCGCGCTCGAGACGCTCGGCTGGACACCCACCACGACCCTCGTGGACGCCCCGCTCAGCATCACCGACCCCTGGGACAACTCGGTGTGGGCACCACAGAACTACGACCACGGTTACATGGGGCCCATCACCCTGCGACGGGCCATCGAGCAGAGCCGGAACATTCCGGCGGTGAAGACGCTGCAGGCGGTCGGCGTGGATGCCGGCATCGAGTACGCCAAGAGGCTCGGTCTGTCCGGTGAGCTTCCTCCCTACCTCCCGATCGCGCTCGGGGCGGGCGAGGCGACGCTCATCGAGATGGTGGGGGCGTTCGCCACCTTCGCCAACCAGGGTCTTCGAATGAGGCCCTTCCTGATCGAGCGGATCGAAGACCGCGACGGAAACCTGGTCGAGGAGACCCGGCCCCGGGCCACCGACGCCATCCGAGCGGACACCGCCTACATCGTGACGAGCCTCCTCCGGGGGGTGGTCGAGCGCGGCACCGCCTCCCGCGCCCGCCGGCTCGGGAGGCCCATCGCCGGGAAGACGGGAACGACCAACGATTACACCGACGCCTGGTTCATCGGCTACGAGCCGTCCCTGGCCGCCGGCGTCTGGGTGGGCTTCGACGAGAAGGTGAACTCGCTGGGACGGGGAGGGGACGGGTCGCGGGCGGCACTGCCGATCTGGATGGACTTCTGGAAGAAGGCCACCGCCGAGCGTCCCATCGAGGAGTTCCCCATTCCCGGGAACATCGTCTTCATCCCCGTTGACGAGCGGGGACGTCCCGGAGCCCCCGGAACGCCGGGCGTGCGCATGGAGGCCTTCGTCACGGGAACCGAGCCGCGGATCCACCCGGCCGCGCTGCGCGCCCATCCCTAGCCCACCTTGACGCGTTCCGCCCCGGGGGGCAAGCTACGATCCGTGCTCCACAACGGTCGGGCTTCCCTCCTGGCACTGGCCGCAACCGTCGCCTTCACCTCCTGCGGGACGCGACACGACACGACCTCCAGCCTCCCGACGAATCTCGCCCTGGGGAGCACCGTGTCCGTCGTCGGTGGCGGTGGCGAGTCGTCCGTCGCCACGGACGGGCGGCTCGTCGTCGAGGGAACTCTGCCTGGCGATGCGGCGATCCAGCTCGCCGACCCTCGATCGTCGGTGACAGTGGACCTCGGCACCCCGCAGACCGTCGGCGCCCTCCTGCTCCAGGCCAGCGGTGCCGAGGTCTACTTCGTCGAGACCTCGACGGACCGGGCGACCTGGCAGACGGTGTGGCGAGTGGAGCCCCTGCCCGGGCCGCCGGTGGCGCGAACGCGTACGACGGTGCTGCCACGTCCCGTCCAGGCGCGCTGGCTGAGGATTCGCCCGACGACCTCCGGCCCGGCGGCGGTGTCCGAGATCCAGGCCTTCGAGGCCGAGCCCGGGGTCTGGCCCACCCTGGACACCAGCGACCCTGATTCGCCCCTTCCCCTCTGGCCATCCCTGACGCGACAGCGGCTCGCCACTCTGTTCCAGGCCCTGGCGTCCCTGCTCATGCTGGTCGTGGGCTGGGGTGTGCTCACGCGCTCTCGGCCGGGCGAGCTCGGAGACCGCGTGCGGCGGCGCGTCCTCGCCGTCCTCGCCCTCGCCTCGATCCTGGCCTGGCCCAACGCGCTCAACTTCCACTACAGCGGCTTCGTGCACAAGTGGGACACCTTCCACTACTACATGGGTGGCAAGTACCTCGCGGAGCTGGGCTACTCGAGCCTCTACTCGTGCACCGCGGTGGTCGACGCCGAGGACGGGCTCGACCTCGGCGGACGGCCCATGCGCGACCTCCGGGACAATCGCCTGGTCCCTGCGGTCAGCCTGCTCGAGCGGTCGGACGAGTGCCACGAACGCTTCTCCCCGGAGCGATGGACGGCCTTTCAGCACGACACGCGGTTCTTCCGCGAGGCCCTGGGAGAGACGGGCTGGCGGAGCGTCCGCCTCGACCACGGCTTCAACGGCACTCCAGCCTGGGCCGTCGTGGCCGGCGGCCTGGCGCGCCTGGGTCCGGCGTCGTGGACGCAGATCGGGCTTCTGGCGCTCCTCGACGTCGGCCTGGTGCTGGCTGCCTTCCTCGTGATCGGGCTGGTCTTCGGCCTCGAGGCCGCCTGCATCGCCGCGGGCTTCTGGGGGGTCAACGCCCTGTCCGTCTGGGGGTGGACCGGCGGGGGCTTTCTCCGCTACGACTGGGTCCTGTGGCTCGTGGTCGGCATCGCCGCGCTGCGTCTCGGTCGGCCGGCAACCGCCGGGTTCGCCCTCGGCTACGCCGCTCTCCTCCGGGTGTTCCCGGCCGTCGCCCTCGTCGGGCTGGCCCTCAAGGCCGCATCGGAGGTGGCCGCCGAGCGAAGCCTCGCGCCCCTCCACCGCCACGTCCGCCTCGCCGCCGGTGTCGGCGCGGCGGGCCTCCTCTTCCTGACGAGCTCGTCGCTCATGGCCGGCCGCGCGCAGATCTGGGGCGAGTTTGCCGAGAACAGCCGGAAGCACCTGGCCACCGAGTCCGTGAACCTCGTCGGGTTGCAGGTGCTCCTGTCCTACGATCACTCCGGCCGGCTCGAGCTGATGACCGACCCGGTGGCGCTGGATCGCCACGCGGCGTGGAAGGAGCGGCGCGCTGAGGCAATGAGCCGCACGCGTCCGTCCTACTGGGTCGCGGTCCTGGCGTTCGGGCTGCTCCTGACCCTGGCGGTCCGAGGCGCCCCCGACTGGGCGGCGGCCGTCCTCGGATTGGGGCTCATGCCCGTGCTGCTGAAGCTCTCCTGTTACTACTACTCCGGCTTCCTCGTCTTCGCGGCGTTCTGGCCGGTGAGCGCCGGTGTCGGGCTGGCGCTCGTCTCGTTCGCCTGGCTGTCGAACGTAATCGTGGGGCTCTGGCCAGCCGCCGACGCGCAGTACGCCGGGCTCTCGCTGGCCGCCGTCGCCTTTGTCAGCGGTGTGACGGGGGCGTTTGCCTGGCGGAGCCGCCCGAGGCCGGCGGGGCCCGAAGACTCCGAGGCCTGAGGGAGGCCCCCTGGCCCTTCAAGGGGTGGGCCGGTAGTCGGGATAGCGGGCCGATCCCGGACCGAAGGTCACGCGCCAGGCCTGGCCGTCGGCCAGGCGCTGCCGGTAGATCGCGTACTCCCCGGTGATGTTGGAGGCGAAGGCGATCTCGGTGCCGTCCGGCGAGAACGCAGGGTCGTAGTTGAGGGCGGGCCAGTCGACCAGCACCTCCTCCTCGCCCGTCCCGAGGTCCCGAGCCACGAGGTGGCTCCGGGAGCCGCCGAGATGCCCCCGGTCCACCCAGCACAGCCGCCCGTCCGGCATGAAGCGCGGCTCGCAGCCCCCCGACATCAGATCCGAGATGCGACGGACCTCCTCGGTGCCGAGGTCGATGACGTAGACCTGGTGGCCGATCCTCCAGTTTGACGAGAACGCGATCTGCCCGCCGTCGGGACTCCAGCTGGGGTTGCCGAAGATGGTCCGATTGCCGTGGCGCACCAGCTCGCGGAGTGCGCCGCTGCCGAGGTCCATCGTCACCAGCCGCTCCGGGCCGTCGAGGTTGGTCAGGAAGGCGAGCGTCGTTCCGTCCGGTGACGGGTCGGCCTGGTACTCCGTGGCCTGATTCACGCGGATGCGTCGGGCCTCTCCGCCCTCCGGTGCGATCTCGAAGAGCTGCCAGTTGCCGGTGCGCTCGGAGCTGAAGATGATCCGGGTTCCATCGGGGGTGAAGCGACCCATCCCGTCGTACCCCGGGCTCTCGCTCAGCCGCCGCGGCGTGGCCTCCGCGCTCGAGATCACGTAGAGGTCGGCATCTCCTTCGATCTCCAGGTCGTAGACGAGCTCCCAGGCGGAGCCGGTGTCGCCGGGGACGGCGGCCGCAACCACCGGCGTCTCTCGCCGACTCTGGTCGCCCCCCCGCCCGCAGCCCCCGAGCCCCAACACCAGGGCCAGGAGCAGCAGGCCGGACCGGGGCGGCCGGGTCCCCATCGCCTCCACGTCCGTCACTCCGCGGCCGCCGCCGTCCCGAGCGTGCCCCGGGCCTGGGCGATCAGGGTCGCCTTGATGAAGTCCTCCAGATCGCCGTCGAGCACGCGATCCACGTTCCCGGTCTCGTGCTTCGTCCGGTGGTCCTTGACCATCCGATAGGGATGGATGACGTACGAGCGGATCTGGCTGCCGAAGGCGATGTCCTTCTTCCCGGCCTCGACCGCATCCAGCTTGTCGCGCCGCTTCTGCATCTCGAGCTCGTACAGACGCGCCTTGAGGATCTTCATCGCCACGTCACGGTTGCGGATCTGGCTCCGCTCGTTCTGGCACGAGGCCACGATCCCCGTCGGGAGGTGGGTGATCCGCACCGCGGAGTCGGTGACGTTCACGTGCTGGCCGCCGGCCCCGCTCGAGCGGTAGGTGTCGATGCGGAGGTCCTTCTCCTGGACGTCGACCTCGATCGTCTCGTCGAGCTCGGGCCAGGCGAAGACGGAGGCAAACGAGGTCTGGCGCCGGGCGTTGGAGTCGAACGGGCTGATGCGCACGAGCCGATGCACCCCGACCTCGGCCGCGAGGTGGCCGTAGGCGTACTCGCCCTGGACGATGACGGTGGCGCTCTTGATCCCCGCCTCCTCCCCGGGCTGGATGTCGGTGATCGTGGTCTTGTAGCCGCGCCGGTCGCACCACTTCTGATACATCCGGAGGAGCATCTCCGCCCAGTCCTGGCTGTCCGTCCCCCCGGCTCCCGAGTTGATGGTCAGGATCGCGTTCGCCTGGTCGTGCTCGCCGCCGAGCATCTTCTGGAACTCGGCCTCCTCGATCGTCTCCTCGAGGGCACCCAGCGCGGCGTCGAGGTCCTGACCGACGTCCTCACCGCTCTCCAGCCACTCGACCAGGACACGCGTGTCGTCCTCCTGGGAGCGCAGCCTCTTCAGCAGGTCCAGGTCGGCCTCGACCCGCTTGCGACGCTGGAGCACCTTCTGGGCCGCGGCCTGGTCCTTCCAGAAATCGGCGCCGGCCATCCCCTCTTCGAGCTCGTCGAGCTCCCGGCGCAGTATGGGCTCCTCAAAGATAGCCGCGAACGTCCGCGGCCCTCGCTTCCAGCGCATCGAAGCGCTGCCGGTGGTCAAGTTCGGTCACGTCGGTCTCCTCTTGTCGGTCCTAGCGGGCCCGGGCGCCGCAGGGTGGCGGCCAGAAGGGCGAGCGCGGCGGCCAGACAGCCCCGGGCAAAAAGATCCCCATACCGAGTATAGAGGCTCTTCTCGGCGATGAAGGGAACGTCGCGCACCAGCACCGTCCGATCGAACAGCCGCGTCGGCTCGAGGATCCGGCCCCAGGGGTCCACCACCGCGGTGATCCCGGTGTTCGCGGCCCGGACCATGTAGCGACGGTTCTCGACGGCCCGGAAGGCGGCCATGGCCAGATGCTGGTAGGGCGCGGAGGTTGTCCCGTACCAGGCGTCGTTGGTGATGTTGATGAGCAGCTCCGCCCCGTCTGCCGCGAAGCGGCGCACCAGCCCGGGGAAGACGGCCTCGTAGCAGATGTACCCTCCGACGAGATGCCCGTCGACCTCGGCCACGGCCGGCTCGGACCCGGGGCTGAAGTCCGAGACCTCCTGGACGACCTTGGCCGCGAACCGTCCTCCGAGAGTGAAGAGGCGCTGCATCGGGACGTACTCGCCAAAGGGCACGAGGTGGATCTTGTGGTAGCGCAGGGTGAGGTCGCCCTCCGGGGTCAGGAGCTTGGCGCCGACGAAGATGCGGCCTTCGCCCTCGGTCTCCCGGTCGTCGTTGCCGAAGAAGAGGTAGATGTCCCATTCCCTGACCATCCGCCGGAGGGCCTCGGCCAGGGTCTGGTGCTGGTCGAACAGGAAGGGCACCGCCGACTCCGGCCACACGACGAGGCGCGCCCCGCGCGCCGCCGCCTCGCCGGTGAGCTCGACGTGGCGGCCGATGTTGTCCCACGCGCTCCCGGGGACCCACTTGTCCTCCTGACGGATGCCCCCCTGCACGAGGCCGACCCGCACCTGCCCGGTCTCGACGAGGGGCTGGCGGAGGGCCCAGGCCCCCCCAGCCCAGACGCCGCCGACGAGGAGGACGAGCGCCCCAACCGCGGCCCGACGCCGCCGGCTCTCCCTCTCGATCGCCAGGAAGGCGAGAAGCGCGGAGGACGCCATCAGGACGAAGGAGACGCCGTAGACTGCCGTGACCGAGGCGATCTGGATCACCGGCAGGCTCCGATACTGGCTGTAGCCGAGCTGGCACCACGGGAACTCGAACAGGGTGTGCGCCCTCAGCAGCTCCGTCGCCACCCAGACCACCGGGGCGCCGAGCAGGCCCACCGTCCCCAGGCTCGCGACGAGACGGGCCACCACCCAGGCAAAGACCGCCGGGAAGAGCGCAAACGCCAGGCACAGGGCGATCATGATCGCGATGCCGACGGGCAGCGGGATTCCGCCATACTGCACGACGACGAGCGAGATCCAGTACAGCAGCCCCAGCGCGGAGACCACACCGGTGATGTAGCCCAGGCGGAAGGCCCGCCATCCCGCGGTGCCCGGCAGAGCGAGGAGCAGGGGAACGAGGGCCACCCAGGCCACCGCACCATGTCCGAACTTCGGGAAGGACAGGATCAGCAGCAAGCCCGACAGTCCCGCCAGTCCCTCGCAGCGGAGGCCGGGTCTCAGGGCCGCCTCCCCTCCCAAGACAGGGGGGTCCGGTCAGACAAGCGAACAGCCGGAGGCGCGATCACCGTCTACTGCTTGATGATATAGGGCTTGAACTTGTCCGCGCGAAGACGCGCGGCCACGACGTCCGCGTCGGCGCGGTCGCGGTACGGCCCCACCCGCACCGTGAAGAGCCCCCCGCTCTGCGGCGCGGGGGCCTTCACGTAGGCCGGGAAGCCCCGGTTCTTCAGCCCGCTCATCACCGAGTCGGCGCTCGCCTTGTCCTTGAAGGCCCCGACCTGCACCGCGTGCCCCGCGCTCTGCGGGGTGAGTGCTTTCGGCAGGGTGGGCGTCGCGCGAATCGGGGTGGGCTTCGGGGTGGCGGGCTTCGGAGTGGCGGTCGGCGTGGGACGGGCCGGCCTGGGCTTCGGGGTTGGTGTCGCCGGCGCCGCGCCCGCGGGCGGAGTCGCCGCGCCCGACCCTGGCCGCGGCCGCTCGAGGGTGGCCGCCGGGCGCTCCGCCTCCAAGCTCTGGGGATAGGAGTATTCGGACGGCGTCGGGGCCGCCGCGGGCTGCTCCTGGACGATCCGCCCTTCGGTCAGAGGCTGGGTCCGGCCGCTGGCGTTGGCGGCGGTGTCGACCCCGCGCCCGACCATCACCCCGGCGAGGAAGCTCAGGATGAGGCCGGCGGCGCCGGCCATGAAGTAGAAGACCAGCTGCTTGTTGGTCAGCTGGATCTCGTAGTAGTAGTCGTCCTGGGCCAAGTCTCCACCCTTTCCCGGGGGCCGTTCAGGGCACCCCGAGCCTGCGATAGGCTTCCTTGATTATGCCCGAGACCACCGCCTCCTCCTGCGCCCCGTGGTGCTCCTTCACCCCGAGCTGGATGGCAGCCACCAGCTCGTTCAGCCCGGCCAGAATCAGCTGCCGGCGCTCGGCCGCGGGCAGGTCGGCCACGTTGGCGAGCAGCTGATCGTAGTCTGCCCGCCCGTACTGCTTGAGATCCACCCCGTAGAACAGCGATCCGTACTGCCCCGTGACGCGCCCGAGTGCCTCCTCCATGAACGCGTCCACCTCGTCACCCACGCGCCCCTGCAGGAACACGTAGACCCGGCTCAGCATCTGGTTGAAGTGCTCGACCACGTCCTCGAGGTCGAGCTCCTCCTCGCGCGCGGCGGCCTGCTCGGCGCGGTCGGCGGCCTCCCCCGGCTGCCCCTTCCGCACCACCCCGAGCACCATCAGCGCCCACAGGACACGGCAGGTCTCGAGGTTCGTGAGATACGAAACCTGGCAGATCTGCTCGATGCTCGCGCGACCGTTGACGTGGGTCAGGACCTCCTGCTCCTCCTCGGTGAGCTCGATCCGCAGCAGGGCGTCGGTGTTCCCGGTGGGGACCGGCACCGACTCGATGTCTCCACCGATGCCGCCGTAGACCCGGCTCCACGCCTCAATGCGCCGGATGCCGGCGAGGATCAGGGCTTCGGTGGAGAGGTTGAGGGCCACGACGTCGTCGGACCCTGGCTCGGTCATCACCAGCTCGTACTCGCCGGTGTGCCACGAGAAGACGTCGAGCAGGATCTCCTTGACGTGGTGCTCGACCACGCCGAGCAGGTCCTCCGACTCCAGGGCCCCGAGCTCGACCAGTATGGTCCCGAGCCGCCGTCCGGGGGCGACGAGCTTGGAGGCCTCGATGTACTCGCGAATCGTGATCTTGCCGCGGCGGAGGAGGTCCTCGCCGAGGCGCTCGTCGGGATTGCTGCTGCGGGCGTAGGTGACGCGCCCCATGTGCAGGTAGACGCTCTTGGTGACGTCCCCTCGGCGAAAGGTCAGGACTCCGGTCTCGCCGCTCCCGAGGACGGATCGAAGGAGCTCGGGGACACTCGTCTCCTCGATGCGGCCCCGGAGGACGAGGCCCTCGTCCTCCTGGTCTGCCCCGGGCGTCGCCATGCGGGCTCTCTACTTCTCCCCCATCAGCGCCTTCATCCAGTCCATGGGCACCGGGAAGACGACCGTCGAGTTCTTCTCGGCCGAGATCTCGACCAGGGTCTGCAGGTAGCGCAGGTGGAGCGACGCCGGCTGCGCGCTCAACGCGCTCGCCGCCTCCGAGAGATGCTTGGACGCCTCGAGCTCGCCCGAGGCGTGGATGATCTTGGCCCGCTTCTCGCGCTCGGACTCGGCCTGCTTGGCCATGGCCCGCTGCATCTCCTGGGGCAGGTCCACGGTCTTGACCGCCACCTGGGTCACCTTGACCCCCCAGGGATCGGTGTGCTGGTCGATCACCTCCTGGACCATGTGCCCGAGGCGCTCGCGCTCCGAAAGCAGCTCGTCCAGGCTGGCCTGGCCGAGGATGCTGCGCAGCGTCGTCTGCGCCTCCTGGCTCGTGGCGAAGAGGAAGTTCTCCACCTGGATCACCGCGGCGAGGGGGTCCATCACCCGGAAGTAGACGACGGCGTTGACCTTGACCGTGACGTTGTCCTTCGTGATGACGTCCTGCGGCGGGACGTCGAGGACCACCGTGCGCAGGGAGACACGCACCATGCGGTCGATCGGCCAGGCCACGATGATGAGCCCAGGGCCCTTCGGCTTCGGCAGCGCCTTGCCGAGGCGGAAGATGACACCCCGCTCGTACTCGTTCAGCACCTTGACCGACAGCAGGAGCCAGAAGACGACGGCGACGGCGACAAACAAAAGCGGCTGCATCACGCCCCCTTTCGGACCCGCAATCGAAGACCATCCCCGGAGACGACCTGGACGGGGTCGCCCTTCGCCAGAGTCTCCTCCGCCCGCGCCCGCCAGAGCTCACCCTGCACGATGACCCAGCCCTCGGGATCGAGGTCGGTGGTGGCCCTGCCCGAAACCCCCACCAGGCCCTCCATTCCCGTGGCCGGCTGCCGAAGCTGGGCCCGCACGACCAGGCGGACGAGGGCGAGGGTGAACGCGGCGAAGACGAGGACGATGGGAACGAGCGTCCAGAGGTCGATCCGGAGCTCGGGCAGGCTGGAATCGACGAGCATCATCGCACCGAGCATCATGGCGACCAGCCCCCCCACGGTCAATAGGCCGTACGAGGTGATCTTCACCTCGGCGATGAACAGGACCACGGCCAGTATGATGAGCAGCACCCCCGCCCAGTTGACGGGGATGATCTGGCTCGCGAACAGGAAGAGGACGAGGCAGAAGACACCCAGGACGCCGGGGAACATGAGGCCGGGGTGGCTGATCTCGGTCCCGAGGCCGGCGAGGGCCCCCAGGAGGAGGAGGAACAGGATCTCCGGCCGGGCGATCGCGGACAGGATCGCCTGCCTCCAGTCCATCCGGACTTCGACCGGCCTCTGCGACTCGAGGTGCAGCACGACGGTCGTCCCGTCGAAGCGCCGGATCTCCCGCCCGTCGAGCTGGGCCAGGAGGTCCGGCACGTCCTTCGCGATCAGGTCGATGAGGCCGGCCTCGAGCGCCTCCTTCTCGGTGAAGGACGTGCTCTCCACGACCGCCTTCTCCGCCATCTCCACGTTGCGGCCTCGCTGCTCCGCCTTGGAACGGATGTAGGCGGCGGCGTCGGAGGTCACCTTCTTCGACATCACCTCGTCCATCTGCCCGAGCCCGGAGACCGGGTGGGCGGCGCCGATGTTGGTGCCCGGGGCCATGGCCGCTACGTCCGCGGAGATCGTGATGATGAAGCCGGCGGAGGCGGCTCGGGCCCCGGAGGGACCGACAAAGACCGCGATCGGGGTCTTGCAGTTCAGCATGCGGTCGATGATCTGGCGCATCGAGGTGTCGAGCCCGCCGGGGGTGTCGAGGCGGAGCACCAGGAGGGGGGCTCCGGCCGCATCCGCGTCGTCGATGGCCTGGACCACGTAGGCGGCGGTGACGGCGTGGACGACCGCGTCCAGCTCCACCACCGGGACCTCGGCCCCGGCCGGGGCACCGACGGCCAGAACCAGCACCGCGAGCGCGGCACGTCTCGGGCCTGGCATGCCCTCACTGTAGGGGCTCAGGCCAACGGGTGTCAACGCTCACCGGTGGTGATAGACTTATCTTTTGAAAGGCTGAGCGCAGATCATGTTTGGCACCCTCGGCGGCCCCGAGCTCTTCCTCATCTTCGTCGTCGCCCTGATCGTCTTCGGCCCGCGCAAGCTGCCGGAGATCGGGAAGAGCCTCGGGAAGATGATGAGCGAGTTCCGGAGGGCCTCGAACGACTTCCGAAGCACGATCGAGAGCGAGGTCGAGTCGGAGAAGATTCGGGAGTCCATGCGGATCGAGCCGCCGAAGGTCGAGAAGGTCGACAAGGCGACCTCGGCCGCCCCCGGGACGGGCTCGGACAGCGAAGAAGGGGCCACCGCCGAGGGCGCCGCCTCCGCCGAGGACTCGCCGGAGCCCGGCGGGGAGCCCACCTCGGACGAGTCGGCCGCCTCCGCCGAGCCGGCCCCAATGACCGATCCCGACGGAGAGCCGGTGCCGTCCACGGTGAGCCGTCAGCCGCCGGCGATCGAGCCGAAGTAGGACCGAGGCCCTCTGCCCTCGATGACCCGCTCCCATCCCGACAAGATGACGTTCCTCGAGCACCTCGAGGAGCTGCGCTCGCGCCTCGTGCGGATCGCTCTCTACCTGGCCGGGGGCTTCGGCGCCTGCTGGGGCTTCCACGAGCAGATCTTCGGCTTCCTGACCCAACCTCTGCGGCGAGCCGGCTTCAGCGACCAGTTCATCTACACGAGCCCGGCCGAGGCCTTCTTCCTCTACATGAAGATGTCGTTCTTTGTCGGCATCTTCGTGGCCTTCCCGTTCATCCTCTGGGAGATCTGGGCCTTCATCTCCCCCGGGCTCTACCGTCACGAGAAGCTCTGGGCCATCCCGTTCATCGGCATGGGGTCGTTCTTCTTCACCGCCGGGGCGATCTTCGGACACTTCGCCCTCTTCCCGCTCACCTTCAAGTTCCTCTGGGGTTTCGCGGGGCCGGATATGCGCTTCCTGCCGCGGATCGGCGAGTACTGGTCGTTCTACTCGTGGTTCCTGCTCGGCATCGGGGCGGTCTTCCAGATCCCCGTCGTGATCTTCGTCCTCGCGCGGATCGGTCTGGTCTCGGCCCGCATGCTCCTCAAGGGCTGGAAGTGGGCGATCCTCGCCGCCTTCGTGCTCGCCGCCATCATCACACCAAGCGCGGACGTCGTGACCCAGACCGCCCTCGCCGGTCCGATGATCGGCCTCTACCTCCTCGGCGTGGTGATCGCCTGGATCTTCGGGCGGAAGCGCAGCGGCGAGGAGGAGGACGACGAGGAGACGGTCAGCGAGGCAGCTCGAAGCTGACGGTCGCCCCCACCCTGAGCTCATCTCGCCGGGCCTGGCCCGCGTTCAGCTCGATGACGTAGGTGGCCCGCCGCAGGGGCTCGTAGGTTGGACAGGGATCGGCCTTGCACGGCGGAACGTTCTCGGCGACGTGCACGATCTTTCGCTCCTCGTCGAGCCAGACGATGTCGATCGGGAAGCGGCAGTTCTTCATCCAGATGCCGTGGAAGTCGGATCTTCGGAAGACGAAGAGCAGGCCGCGGTCGGCGGGCAGCGACGGCCGGAACATCAGGCCCAGGGCGCGGTCGTGGTCGCTCACCATCACCTCGGCCTGCACCACACGGCCCGAGGGCAGGGTGAGGGGGATCGTCGCGGGCGCGGCCACGGCCGCGATCGGGAGCAACACGAGCGCCTCCACGAGCAACGAGCGACAATAGGGACGCAGGGGACCCATCAATGCCGATCGTACCATCCCGGGCGCAGCGCGTTCAGACGCTTGTCGGCCAGCTTGCCAGCGAGCGCGCAGCCGCCCGCGACTCGGCCGTGGCCCAGCTCACGCTGCTGGGGTCGCGAGTGGTCGAGCCGCTTCTCGCCTTCCTCCCCGAGGCTCCGGCCCGGGCTCGGCTCGCCGTCCTCGAGGTGCTCGAGGGGCTCGACGACCGTCGCGTCCTGCCCGCGCTCCTCGGGCTCGCCAGGGACTCGAGCTCACGGGTCGCGGTGCGGGCCATCGAGCTGGTCGGCCGCAAGTCCGATCCGCGTTCGGTGACAGCCCTCGCCGAGATCCTCACCGGGGCGGCGGCTCCCCGACGACAGGCGGCGGCCGAGGCCCTGGCCCGGCTTCATGGTGCCGGGATCGTCGAGGCCCTGGCCCCCCTCGTCGACACGTTGGTGGACGACGAGGCCGAGACGGGGTTGCGGCTGACCATCCTCGACGCACTTCTCGGAGTCGGTCCCCACCTGCCCCGGTCCACGCTGCGGCCGCTGGGGCGCCGCCTGGCCTCCTCCGGCAATCCGGCGGTGGCGGCCCGGGCGGCCGATCTGGATCGGCGCGAAGAGGGACGGAGCGGGTCGGAGGATGTCGTGGATCGGCTGCGGGAGGGTGTGGTCGGCCCGGCCGAGGCGCGCTCGATCGCGGCCTCGCTCGAGGCTTCAGGAGACGTCCCCCTGGAGCGGCTGGACGAGGCCCTCGGGAACGCCCGCGAGCCGCGGGCGGTGCGCGCCCTCGCCGCCGTGCTCGGAACGGTCGGGGGCCCCTCGTCGATCCCCGCCCTCTCGCGGACCCTCGCCCGCCTCGCCGAGGCCCCGGGAGACGACGACGCGCTCGAGGCACGCGCCGCGATCCACACGGCCCTTGCCGCGCTCGAGAGCGGCATCGCCCTCCACGATCTCCGCGAGCTCATCGCCCGCCATCCCCCGGGCGTGATGCCCCAGCTCCTCGACGCGGCGACGCGGGTGGGCAACGCGAGCTTCGTGCCGGCGCTGGCCCGCGCGGCGAGCGAGGATCCCGCTCTCCTCGAGCCCTGTGCGTCCACCTACGCCGCGATCGCGCGGCGGGGGCGGCTCCGCCGATCCAGCGCCGCGCTGCGCCGCGTGCGGGCCGAGCACCGCCCCGCCCTCGAGGCCTTCCTGGCCGCGCCGGCTCGGAGGCGCCGGTGAGCGCGTCCTGGACGGAGCTCGTGGAACAGGTCCGGCAGGGACGAAGGCCTCCTTTCTCCGCCCACTGGGAGGCCTTCCGAAAGGCCCACCGTGACGATCCGCTCCCCATCGCGTGGTGGCCGGATGAGCAGACCCGGGAGCGCTCGAACCTCCTCTCCCTCATGCGCGAGCTCGGCCTCGGGGACTACCCGGCCCTCCACCGCTTCAGCGTCGAGAACAAGCAAGAGTTCTGGAGGCGTGTCCTGCCCCGCCTCGGGATCGTCTTCGCCCGGGAGCCCGACTCCATCCTCGACCTCGCGGACGGGGTGAAGCACCCGCGCTGGCTGCCGGGCGCGCGCCTGGAGATCACGCGGAGCTGCTTTGGCGCCCCTCCGGAGACGGCGGCCATCCTCTACGGTCGGGAGCGAGACGAGGGCGGCCTGGAGAGCCTCTCCTACGCCGAGCTCGACGCGCAGGTCGACCGCTTCGCGAACGGCCTCCTCGACCGGGGCTTCGAGCCCGGGCAAAGCGTGGCCCTCTACATGCCGATGACGCCCGAGTGCGTCGTCGCCTACCTCGGCACGGTGCGGGCCGGATGCCGGGTCCTTTCGATTGCCGACAGCTTCTCGGCCGAGGAGCTCCGCCGACGTATGGAGATCGGCGGGGCGCGGGCCGTCGTGACGGTCTCGAGCTACCGTCGCGCGGGACGCACCATCGACCTCTACGGAAAGGTCCGGGCCGCGGTGCGGGGTCTCGAGGAGCCTCCGATCGCGATCGTCCTGGAGGCGAAGGAGCTCGACCGCGGCGACGTCCCCTGGGAGGGCTTCCTCGTGGACCGGAGAGACTCCCCCGCGCTCGCTTTCGACCCCGACCACGTGACGAACGTGCTCTTCTCCTCGGGCACGACGGGCGATCCCAAGGCCATCCCCTGGACCGAGCTCACACCCCTGAAGGCGGGCATGGACGCCCACTTCCACCACGACATCCACGCCGGCGACGTCGTCTGCTGGCCCACGAACATCGGCTGGATGATGGGGCCCTGGCTCATCTACGCGAGCCTCCTCAACGACGCGACGATGGCGCTCTACGAAGGTGCGCCTCTCGGCCCCGGCTTCACGCGCTTCGTGCACGACGCGGGGGTGGGCATGCTCGGCGTCGTGCCGTCGATCGTGCGGGCCTGGCGCCGGACGGAAGACGTCGAGGCCGGCGGATGGCCGCACGTGCGCCTCTTCAGCTCGACCGGCGAGGCATCGAGCCCGGAGGACTACCTCTGGCTCATGAGTCGCACCGACTACCGCGCCCCCGTCGTTGAGTACCTCGGCGGAACGGAGATCGGCGGAGGGCACCTCACCGGGACCGTCCTCCAGCCCGCCTCACCCTCAACCTTCACGACGGCGGCCCTGGGCGTCGACGTGGTGATCCTCGACAAGAGCGGCACCGGGGAGCTCTTCCTGGTTCCACCGGCCCTCGGCCTGTCCCAGGAGCTCCTGAACCGGGACCACGATGCCGTCTACTACGACGGCTGCCCCACCGGGCCGCGGGGCGAGGTCCTGCGTCGCCACGGCGACGAGATCTCCCGCCTGCCGAACGGCTACTTCCGGGCCCAGGGACGGGCGGACGACACCATGAACCTGGGGGGCATCAAGGTCGCGTCGCTCGAGCTCGAGCGCGTCGTCGGCACCCATGCGGGGGTCAGTGAGTGTGCGGCGGTCGCGGTTCCCCCGGAGGGCGGGGGCCCCGAGAGGTTGGTGCTCTATGTCGTGCTCGAGGACGGCGGCTCGCCGGACGGTCTCGAACGGGAGCTCGGCGACCGGATCGCCCGCCATCTGAACCCGCTGTTCAAGATCCACGACGTCGTCGTCGTGGACGCGCTTCCGCGCACGGCGTCCAACAAGGTCATGCGGCGCAGGCTCCGGGACGAGTACGCCTCGCGGACCGCGGTCAGGCGGAGCGGAGGGCCCGCCAGGTGATGGCACCGAGGGCGGCCACCACGAGCAGGAGGCCCACCCACAGGAGGAGGGGGTGGCGCTCCGTCCAGGGGAGCACGTCTGCGACGACGTCCCGGCGGATCGGCGGTCCCAGCTCCGCGGCCACCGCCTCCGAATCCGCATCGAGAGTGCGGCCGAGGTCGTAGGTAGGGGGCGGAAGGTCGGGCGCGCCATACGTCAGGGTGAACTCCCCTCCGCGGGGCACGTCGAGCAGGAGCCGCTCCACGGGGGCGACCACGCTCACCCCGCGCACGCGGAGCGGCTGGTCGTCCCGGTTGCGCAGGCGCAGACGCAGCACGCGCGCTCGTCCGCCCGCCTCGACGCGAAGACACTCGCGCGTTTCCCCTCCGTCCTCGAGCCGATAAACGACCCCCCGACCCACACCGCGCCAGCGCTCGGGAGGAGCGATCGCCTCCGAGGGAGACAGGGTCGGGTCCTCGCGGGCCTCGAGTCGGACCTCGCGGAAGAAGCGTTCGTCCTCCACTTCGAGGACGACGGCCCGATAGGGCTGGTGTCGCGCCCCGAGATCGAGCGTCAGCCACGTCTCCCGTGAGCGCGGCTCCTCGGCCCGGCTCCAGTGCGGCGCCAGCGCCTCCTCGCGCCGGGCGTGGCGCTCGCCGGCGGGCAGCCAGGCGTCTTCGATCGATACACGCTCCCTCTCGCGGGGTCCGGGGAACACGGTGACCCGCAGGAGGGCGAAGTCGTTCTCGGGCAGGGCCACGTCCTCGTAGCGGGCCGGCTCGGGGCCGGGGATGGCGAACACCCAGGCCTCGTCGGTCAGCGTCGTCCAGGCGCGCCCGTCGTCGCTCCCCTCGACGCTCACGCGCCGGCGGAAGTTCTCCCCGGGCAGGCGCAGCGTGACGCGCTCCTTGCTCACCCGATCGCCGAAGTCCAGCACCGCGGTCGCCGCGCCGTCGGGGGCGATCCCTCGATTCCGGATCTGCGGGCGTCGCTCCGGCTGCGGCCCTTCCACCCCCCGGTCGAGGACATACGGCACCATCTTCCCCCGCGCGTCCAGCACCCGCAGGTCGCCGAGGTCGGAGCGTGCGGCTTCGTAGATGTGCCGGTCCAGCCGGACCGCCACGAGGCCGGCGGCCGGGAGGGAGATCTCGCGCTCGAAGGCCGGGGAGGACGTCTGCGCTCCGGCGGCGGCCGTGATTGCGAGAGCGGCGAGCGCGAAGACCACCCTTCTCACGGGTCGCCACCTGGAGTCAGGAGACGCTCGCGGAACCGGAGGTTGAGCCAGGCCCCGGCCAGGAGCAGCACGCCCAGGGCCAGGAAGGACAGCATGCGGTAGAGCGTGGGCATCGTGGCCAGGTCGATCATGACCACCTTCACCGCGGTGACGCCGAAGAGCGCGTAGGCGGTGTAGAAGAGCCCGCGGCTGCGAAGCGCCAGCCCGGCGGCCAGCAGGCCGGTGGCGAAGACCGTCCACAGGACGGACAGCGCGAGGCCGGCCTGTCGCCCCGCGGCGACCGCCGCCTCGTGATCGCGCGCCGCCCGGGCCTCGCGGGCCCGCTCGGCAAAGAACGACTGCGTCTCCGCCGTGCAGAGGCCGAAGAGGAGGGCGAGGCCCAGCGGGGCCAGGACGTGTCCGGCCCAGATGTCGAGAGCACTCCCCCGCGCCCGCGCCGCCGAGGTCATCCACCGAGCCGCCGCCACCGCCGCGATCACGAGGAGCCACGTCCCGAAGGCCGGGTTCAGAACGGGGGTGAACGGCCCGTCGTGGAGCGGGAGGTGTCGCAACAGGAGACGACCCACGGCGAGGAGGAGCACGGTGTCGCCGCCGACGCGTGCGAGGGCGGAGTCGTGGCGCATCCCCAACCAGACGAGCACGAGGGCCTCGCCCGCCCAGGCCAGGGTGATGCCGAACAGGCCGAGCTGGACGGGGATTGCGAGCGTGACGAAGACCGCGGAGAGGGCGAGGGCGACCCGGGCCCAGAGAACCTGCGCGGGTCCTCGCCGTCGGGCGGTCAGGCCGAGGGCGAGGTGCAGCGCGGCCAGCGCCGCCGCGGCGAGGCCGAGCAGGTCGGGCTGGGTGAGGGTCAAGACGCGGTCGAGGAGCAGCCAGGCGAGCGCAGCCGCGACGATCTGGACGGCGGCGTCCGGGATGCCCAGGGGTGTCCGGTAGGCGAGGCCCCGCACCGCCAGGATCGCGACATAGACACCGGCCAGCCCGAGGCCGAGCACCAGGGCCTCGGACCCCCGGTCGGGGCGGAAGTAGCGCTCGTACCACGCGAGGACTGCGAGCGCTCCGAGCGCCACGCCGGCCGCCTCTGCCCAGGCCCAACGCCGTCGCACGAGGACCGCCAGCCCCGCCTGCACGGCGAGCAGGACGAGAAGGGCGAAGGGACGATCGGTTTCCGACGCCAGTCCCACCGACACTGCCCCACCCGCGAGCAGGGCGGTGGCGGGGAACACCCGGGCCGGGAGCCGGGCCGACGGCGCGCCCAGCACGAGCAGCAGCGCCCCGCCAACGACCCAGGCCGCGGCCAGGCCGAAGCTGTCGGGCTCGTAGTGCGCCCCCGCCCATGCCAGGAACGGCAGGGCGATCACCGCCCCGGCGGCGAAGGCGGTCCCGATGCCGAGGGGACCGGCGGCACGCAGTCCCACCGCGGCGAGGACGAGCGAGAGGGGAAGAAGCACCTCCGGGCGATCGGCGTCCGCGCCGAGCACGGCCAGACCCACCGCAGCGGCGAGGAGCACGACGACGAAGCCGGCGGTGCGTTCCTTCCGGGCGGTGCCGAGGGCGAAGAGCGCGGTGAGCAGGACCAGGCCCGCCGCCGCCACCGTGAAGCGCTCCGGTCGGAAGTGAGCGGCGTACCACGCCCCGTAGAGGAGCAATGTGCCGGTCAGGGCGAGGGGGAGGGTCTCCGGCCACGGCTTGCGACGGTCGAGCCACACCGCCCCCGCCCCCAGCAGGAGGAGATAGGCAAAGAGGCTGACCGCCCGATCCTCCCCGGTCGACAGGAGGACGGGCGTCAGGTAGCCGCCCACCCACGCCAGGCCCGCGAGGAGCCGCGTGTGGAGGCGATCGGCCACCGCCACCGCGCAGACGGTCACGACGATCATGACCGCCGCGGAGAACCCGCGCGGCACGAGCTCGTACACCGCGTGCGCGGCGAAGCCGGTGACGTAGAGGCCGGCAAGGCCGGTCGCGGCCAGCCCCTGGCCGAGGGGGCGGTACTGCCGTCCCAGGAGGCGCAGCCCGGCGGCGACGAGGCCGAGACTGAAGACGGCGGCCATGAGGATGCGGCCGGTCGGTCCCACCCAGTCGTTCTCCCACGCGTAGCGCACGAACAGGGCAAGGAACACGACGACGGCGAGACCACCGGCGCCCACGAGGATGCGCGGGCCGATGTTGGTGGCGAAGTCGGCGGCGGTCAAGGGTGGGGCCGGCGGCTCCCCCGTCTCCGGGGACGGAGGTGCCGCGGCCACCGGTGCTTCGGGGGTCGGCGCGGGCGGCGGAGGTTCGGGCGCTCGGACCCGCGGGGGCTCGCGCGGGATCGGCTCTGGCGGCGGCGCGGCGCTCGGGGGCTCCGGAGGAGCTTCCGGCGAAGCGGCCAGGCCCCCGCGCTTCTCGATGGCCGAGAGCCAGGAGGTCATCGCGTCGAGCCGCTTCTCGAGGCGCGACATCCGGATGATCGCGGCGAGGGCGACGAACGGCGACACGAACGCGAGCAGGAGCAGCGTGCCCAGGATGAGGATACCCACCGCCTCCACGCTCACCTCCGGCCGCCCGCGCCCTGAAGGCGCGCTCCGCTAGTGCCGCACCTCGCCGGTCATGGGGACGAAGCGCACCGGCAGAACGCGCTTCTTCTCGAAGCGATCGCCTCGTCGCGTCACCACGACGAGCTCCTGCACCGCGTCCCCGACCGGCAGGATCAGCCGGCCTCCGTCGCTGAGCTGCTCCATGAGCGGCTCCGGGATGCGCGGCGCGGCGGCGGTCACGATGATGGCATCGAAGGGGGCCGCCTCCGGCCAGCCCTGGTAGCCGTCACCGGCCCTCACCTCGACGTTGGAGTAGCCGAGGTCCTTCAGGCGGGCCCGGGCCTCTTCGGCGAGAGGGGCCACGATCTCGATCGTGTAGACACGCGAGACGATCTCGGCCAGCACCGCCGCCTGATAGCCGGAGCCCGTGCCCACCTCGAGGACCTTCTCGTCCCCGTCGAGATGGAGGGCCTCGGTCATGAAGCCGACGATGTAGGGCTGGGAGATGGTCTGCCCGTGGCCGATGGGCAACGGGTGGTCGGCGTAGGCCTGCCCCGCCACCTCGGGTGGCACGAAGAGGTGACGCGGGACCTTGCGCATCGCGGCCAGCGTCCGCTCGTCGCGCACGCCCCGCGGCGGCGCCGCGATCTGCTGGGCCACCATCTGCTCGCGCTCCCGGGCGCGGGCCACGTCGTCGCCTTCGGGAGCCGGGCGGCAGGAGAGCGCGGTCAAGGCCACCAACCAGGGCATCCAGAGCATGTACGTGCCCCCCCATTCTAGCGCCAGCCGCCGACGGAAGCCCCTTTTTCGCGCCAGAGCCCCGGTCCTCGCCCCGGCGGGCGCTCAATCGCCCGGGTCCGCCTCGAAGACCGTCCCGCCGCCGTCGCGGGGACGGGAGACGGCGCCTTGTCCATCTGGCGGTGGGTCACGTCACCGGGGAGCGATCCACCTGGCCAACCTTCCGGAGGCTGGCCATCCCCACGAGCAGGATTCCCACGGCGCGCCAGGCCAGGGCGAAGGGGAGCCTCGGCGTCACGGCCTCAATGTCCACGCGCTCCGTCCCCTCGGGCACCCAGACGCCGAGGAGTGCCCCGTAGGCCGGGAAGGTGACGAGGGGTCGCACACTGCCGTCACGAGCCCGACCCGTCGCCCGCAGGTCCTCGGCGTAGCTCATGGCCACCGTGAGGGGGCACGCTGACGAGGGCGCCACCCGGACGCTGACGTGCTGACCCCGCAGAGCCGTCTCGATCACCTCGACTCGCCCACCCCCGCACCTCGCCCCTTCGAGCCGGGCCAGGTCGGCGGCGGCCACGGCCGGGTCCGATTCGACGACCCACACGACCTCGTGGACCCTTTCGTGAAGGGTGTCGCTCTCGGCTCGGAGCTTCTGCGACAGGGCCGAGAAGCTGTCGACCGGGATCGCGGCGGTGGAGAACCAGGCGGGCCCGGCCGTCTCGACGAGAGGCCGCGTACGAAGGCTGCCTGGGGAATCCGATCTTTCGACGACCGATGTGACGTTGAACAGGCGATAGAGGGGCCACGACGACCCGTAGGACTCGGGGAAGCGGAGGAGCATGGCGGCCGCGGTGTAGGGGTGCCCCCGCAGGGCCGTCACCAGCTCGACGAAGCGCCGGTTGGGAAAAAGGTAACCGTCGAGGGCCGAGAGTCGCGTGGCCCAGGCAGTGTTGGCCCCGAACGGGGAGAGGGCGAAGCCCGGCTGCGACCGTGTGAGCGGAGAGGCGAGCTCGGGGTGAGCG
>JAJDNV010000273.1 GCA_022340545.1 Acidobacteriota bacterium
TTCCTTGCCGTCGCGGTGAATCCCCTCTCGACCTTCTCGATCGATGTCGACACCGCGTCGTATGCAAACGTGCGCCGGTTCCTCACCTCGGGTCAGCTCCCGCCAAAGGACGCGGTCCGCATCGAGGAGCTCGTCAACTACTTCCGGTACGACTACCCCGAGCCGGAGGGGAGCGCGCCGTTCTCGATCACGACCGAGGTCGGCTCGTGCCCCTGGACGCCGCAGCACCGACTCGCCCTGGTCGGCCTCCGGGGCCGCTCGCTCGATGAGGAGAGCCTCCCGCCGCGCAACCTGACCTTCCTGCTCGACGTCTCGGGCTCGATGAACTCGCCGGACAAGCTCCCCCTCCTGAAGCGAGCCATGAGTGTGCTCGTCGACACGCTGCGCGAGGAAGACCACGTGGCGATCGTGGTCTACGCCGGGGCGTCTGGGCTCGTCCTGCCCCCGACCTCGGGCGCCGGGAAGGGCGAGATCCGGGCCGCCCTCAACGCGCTCCGGGCCGGCGGCTCGACCGCGGGCGGGGCCGGCATCGAGCTCGCCTACCGCGTGGCGACCGACAGCTACGTCGAGGGCGGCGTCAACCGGGTGATCCTGGCCACCGACGGCGACTTCAACGTCGGGGTGAGCAGCGAGGGTGAACTCGTCCGCCTCATCGAGCAGAAGCGCGAGACCGGCGTCTTCCTCTCCGTCCTCGGGTTCGGCCGGGGGAATCTCCAGGACTCGAAGATGGAGAAGCTGGCCGATCACGGGAACGGCAACTACTCCTACATCGACTCGTTCCGCGAGGCGCGCAAGGTTCTCGGGAGCGAGGCCGGCGGGACGCTGGTGACGATCGCCAAGGACGTGAAGATCCAGGTCGAGTTCAACCCCGCCCGCGTGAGCGCCTACCGCCTGATCGGCTACGAGAACCGCGCCCTGAGGGCCGAGGACTTCGCCGACGATCGGAAGGACGCGGGCGAGATCGGGGCCGGCCACACCGTGACCGCCCTCTACGAGATCGTGCCGGTCGGGGTCGACATCGACCTGCCCTCGGTCGACCCGCTGAAATACCAGCGTCCGCCCGTGGCCGCCGGGTCGGACACCTCAGAGATGCTCACCGTTAAGCTCCGGCACAAGGAGCCCACTGGCACCCGCAGCCGACTCCAGAGCGTCGCCGTCGTCGACGTGGAGCCCGGCCGCGAGATGTCGGCCAACCTGCGCTTCTCCTCCGCGGTGGCGGCGTTCGGCATGCTGCTCCGTGACTCCGAGCACAAGGGCTCGGCCTCGTGGATGCAGGTCATCGACCTGGCCCGCGGCGCGGTCGGACCCGACCCGGAGGGCCATCGCACCGAGTTCCTGGTCCTCGCTCGAAATGCCCAGACGCTGGCGACGATGGAGCAGGTGGCCATCGCGCGGTAGCGTCCCTCATTGATCGGCCTTCCAAGAGCAGGCTTTTCTCGACGCGGCGATGGACGGGGACGCCCAGCTCGTGAAGGAGCTCCTCGAGAAGGGCGTCGACGTGAAGGACGCCGAAGGTCAGACCGCAATGGCCATCGCGGACTCCTACGACGACCAGCGCGCCAAGAAGGTCCTGGCCGAGCTGGGAGCGAAGTAGGAGGCGACGCGCACGGCCCCGTCACCGCGCGGAGATCCGCGGCGGGCCGGCTCCCACTCACGACAGCAGACGCCGCCGAGCTGCGAGCTGGCGAGGCCCCGCCGATCCCACGGGACTCCACGGATTCTACGGGGGCCCGGTAGGCGCCCGTACGGCATCGCTAACCGACGGCTGAGAGACCCGGCTCGGCGACCGCCGGAATCGCGCCATCACCTCCTTCCCGTAGTCCTGTTCGGCCAGTAGCGCGTTGTGGGCGCGGCACATCAGGCAGAGGTTCTGCGGGCTGTGCTCCCCACCGCGGCCGAAGGGCTTCAGGTGGTGGAACTCGAGATCGTGGCGCTTGGTGCATCGTTTCCCGAGGCTGTCTCTGTACGTGCAACGGCCTTTGTCGCGCCTCTCGACGAATCGCCTCACCGGCGCTGGGATGGCGCGTGACTTCGGGTTCGTGTCCGTCTGGCCGAGACGCTTGCGGGGCTTCTTCGTCTTCCCAAAGCGCTTCGCCTCGAGTCGTTCGAGCTTCTCGGCCACGGCTACCTTGATGATCTTGCCGAGGTCACCGTCAGGGACCGAGGAGCGCATCAGAGCCTGGAGCCGCTCGAGCTGATCCCGGAGCTCGGTGTCCGCGGTGAACTGGACCTTGTACCTTGCGGGGGCCAGGGGCTCCAGCATCGCCGGCCGTGCCGATCGCGGGAGAGACGCTGGCATCTGGCGAACGGGATGGGGACTTGGTGTGGCGTCGGAGATTCTTACATCGTCCGGACGATGTTGTGCTCGAAAAAGTCCTGTATGAAGGGGAGTTACGGGCCGCATGCCATCCGATCGATCCCCAGCAGTCGCGGGGGCGGGCACCTCCCTACCCAACGAGTGGTCTTCCGGCTGAGGATCGCCCGGGCGTACTGTCGGGAGTTTCCGCATCGTCGTCCGGACGTTGGGCTGGGGAGTCACCTCAGCGACCAGCTCCCTGAGCTCACGTTTGGACTTGTGTGCCGCGCGCCTCAGGATCGCGCTCCGGTTCTCACGCTTGAGCAGAGGCGCCAGCAGGCCGATACCGCTGAGGTGCAGTCGTCCGTCGCGGAGCATGGTCAGGAGCATCGGGTGCTCGCGGGTCGCGCGCGCCACGTGGATGCGGAGCCCGGCCTCGGGCTCGGAGAGATGGAGGACCTCGACACACCAGGCGAACATCGAGGGCACCGCTTCGCGCGCCCAGAGTCGCCGCGCATCGACCTCGGCGATGTGGGCAATGAGGTCCGCCTCGACGCGCCGGGATTGACGCAGAAGATCGGACAGGCGTCGGAGCAACTCGTCGTCCGAGACATCCTTCAAATCGGGTTTCTCTCGCATGGGGAGAGTCTAGGCGGCTCGCCGGACAGATCAGGTCCGTTGCGGGGTCGGCAGGAGCGTTCCTGCACAGGCCGCCTCCCTGGCAGGCCCGTCAGCGAGTGGAGACGGTCGGTCTCGACCGCGTTGGATCAGCGACGTCGACTGGATCGCCGCGTTCCTTTCCGCGCAACGGCGACCAGCCTCGTGGCGTCGATGCCGTATTCGCCGCCGTCGAGGTCTCCGTACAGCCTCACGTCGCGGAAGCCGGCGCCCTCCAGGCGTTCCTTCAGCTCCTGCCCCGAGTAGATCGTGTGGTGGAATCGGAAGCTTTTCGCCCGGCCCTTGCGGACGAGAGTCCACTCGTTCCGGACTCGCGTCCAGTCGTCGAAGATCTGGTGCCGCTGGACGAGTTGGGACCCATCCGGGAGCGTCTGGGAGGTCGTCGGCTGGAAGATCTTGGCGAGGGGCTCCTTCCCCGCCAGCTCCATCGCCAGGACGCCGCCGGGTCTCAGGCTCTTGAAGATGTTGTGGAGGACGACCGCATCCTCTTTCTTGTCGTCGAAGTACCCGAATGAGGTGAACATGCTGAGCGCGAGGTCGAAGGCCTCCGGGCGCAGGAAGTCGCGCATGTCCTGTCGGACCCACTCGATCTGGAGCCCGGCCCGTCTCGCCCTCGCCCGGGCTTTGTCCAGGAGGAACTTCGTCCGATCGACGCCGGTGACCGAAAACCTCCCCCTCGCGAGAGCCAGCGAGTACCGGCCCGGCCCGCAGCACAGGTCGAGAGCGGCCCGGCCCCGCGGCCGGGCCAGGGCCAACACCTTCTTCGCGTCGTCGATGGCGTCTTTGAAGCGCTGGGGCGGGAACATGAACGGATACAGGTCCCGCCAGAAGGACTCGTCGTCGAACCACTCCTTCCGCCGTGCGGGCATCGCCTGACCTCTCAGGAAGGGGAAAGGACTCCGAGCTCCTTCCCCACCTTCGTGAACGCGTCCACCGCCCGGTCGATGTGGGCCGGCTGGTGGGCGGCCGAGAGCTGCACCCGGATCCGGGACAGTCCCTTCGCCACCACCGGGTAGAAGAAGCCCTTCACGTAGATCCCCTCGTCCAGCAGGGCCCGGGCGAAGCGCTGGGCGAGAGGGGCGTCCTCCGGCGCGAAGCGGGAGAACATGATCGGGACGATGGGGTGGACGCCGGGCCGAATCTCGAAGCCGGCGTCGGTCATCCGGTCGCGGAACGTCTTCGTGTTCGATTCGAGTCGATCCCGCAGCTCGGTGCTCGCGGTCAGGAGCTCCAGCGCCCGCAGGGTTGCCCCCGCCACCGCCGGGGCCAGGGAGTTGGAGAAGAGGTAGGGGCGGCTGCGCTGGCGCAGCATGCCGATCACCTCCCTGGACCCGGCAGTGCAGCCTCCGAGGGCGCCACCGAGCGCCTTGCCGAAGGTGGTGGTGATGATGTCCACCCGTCCCCCGACGCCATGGTGCTCCCACGTACCCCGGCCCGTCTTCCCCATGAAGCCCGTCGCGTGGGAATCGTCCACGAGGACGATGGCCCGGTATCGCTCGGCGAGGTCGCAGATCTCGGGCAAAGGCGCAATGTCGCCGTCCATCGAGAAGACGCCGTCCGTCACGAGCAGGCGGAAGCGAGCGGACTGCGCCTCCTTCAGCTTCGCCTCAAGGTCCGCCATGTCCGCGTGGGCGTAGACGTGCCGCTGCGCCTTGCACAGCCGCACCCCGTCGATGATCGAGGCGTGGTTGAGCTGGTCCGTGACGATGGCGTCCTCTTTCCCGATCAGGGGCTCGAAGACGCCGCCGTTGGCGTCGAAGCAGGCCGCGTACAGGATCGCGTCTTCCATGCCGAGGAAGGCGGCGACCTTCTTCTCGAGCTCCAGGTGCAGCGCCTGGGTCCCGCAGATGAAGCGGACGCTCG
>JAJDNV010000281.1 GCA_022340545.1 Acidobacteriota bacterium
ACCCCCCACCCTAACCCTCCCCACGTAGGGGGAGGGGAAGGCTTGAGATAGGCCCCGCCCGCCGGCATGTCCTCAGGGAAAGGACCTGCCGGCGACTGTAGGCCTGTGGCCAACCGCACCTATTTCCTGCCCCCCACCCTATCCCTCCCCACGTTGGGGGAGGGAGATGCTGAGTCCAGGTTTCCTGCCCCGCCCATGGGAGGGCGGGACAGGAAACACGGCTACCGCGCTTTGAGTGCCGGGGGCCCGTGCGCGGGGAATCTCGGGGCGGGTCGGGGACCGTCGTCAGATCCGATCAGCCCTTGGGGGTCAGAGCTTCTCGAGCTCCGCCTTCAGCCGCTCGATCTCCTGCTTGATCAGGGCCTCCGCCAGATCGGGGATCACCTCCCACGCGATCTCGCGAACGACCTTCTCCGACACCTGCGCGACGACGCGTTGGGCAATCTTCTCCACTTGCTCCACCGGAACGGGGACCGAGGCGGCCTCCGAGGCTGAAACGGCGCCGGCCACCGGCTCCGACTGGGCGTCGGGGAGAGGCTCCGGCTGTACGTCGGCGAAGGACGCCGTGTCTTCGAGTCCGGGCGCGGCAGCAGGCGGTGCCGGTGCGGCCAATGGTTCGGGTCCGGCCAGGGGGGCCAGCGGTGGCTCGGCCGCCGGTGTCTCCGGCTCGGGCTGGACGGGTGGGAGAGTCTCGGGCTGGCGTTTCGGCGGCGCCGGCTCTTCGAACACCGCCTGTGGCTCGGGCACCGCCTCAGCCAGCAGGGGCTCGGGCTCGGAGACTGGGGTCGCCACCTCGAACGTCGGCGGGGCCTCGGGTGGCACCGGGGGCTCGGTGTGCAGCGGGGGGCGCGTCTCGAGGGCGGGGGTCGGTGCCGTCGGGGTGTCGGCCTCCGAGCGGAACTGTGGCGCGACCGCGAACGGCTCCGGTGCGGGTGGCTCCGGCTCCGCCGGCGGCACGGCTTCGAACGTCGGCTCGGGCTCCGGAGCGGGAGGCTCGGGCTCCGCTACCTCGAAGGTCGGCGGTGGCTCGGGCTCCGTCGTCCCGGTCACCGCCTCGGTCAGGGGCTCTCCCGGCGTGAAGACGCCGGCGGCCGCGTCCCCCGTCGGTGCGCCCGCCCTTGCACCCGAGGCCAGGCCCGACCCTCCTCCGAACTCGAGATCCTCCTCGAGCACCTCCTCGAAGGCCGCTCCCGCCTCGTCTGCCAGGTCCGGCGCTCCCGGTGTGGGCGCGAAGCCCGCCTCAGCCGGGGGCGGCTCCAAAGGCGCGGGCGCCTCCGTGCCCGGAGATTCGGGCGGCGTCTGGCCCGTCCAGGGGAGATCCCCGGCGTTGAACATCACCGTCGAGGCCGAGTCCTCGCCCCCTGCGGCTCCGGCCGGCGGCTCCCCGGCCAACGTGGCCGACTCCTCGGGCGTCACCGGGGCAAGGGGCTCTTCGTGCGCGACTGCGCTGTCGAGGGGCGCGATGGGCTCCTCGGGAATGAAGGTGGCGGGTGCCGACGGCTGGGCTTCGGGTGATATCGGCTCGGCCGGAGGAGGCGACGGCGCCACGGCGGGCTGCGGGGCCGTCGTGGCCGTGGCCGCATCGTCCGCCGGCGACGATGGTCCCGCGGACACCGCCAGCCCCGCATCGGGCGGCGTCGCCACCACCGGCTCCGCCCCGGCTGGCGGCGCTCCCTCGTCCGGTGCACCCGCCCGGCCCATCAGGTCCTTCACCTTCGCAATCAGCGTCTCGGGCTCGAATGGCTTGGCCAGGAAGCCGTTCGATCCGACCTGGGTCGCCTTCTCCTGGTCGAAGGGCTCGAAGGCCCCGGTGAGAAGGAGGACCGGCACATGCGAGAAAGCGGGATTCGACTTGATCTGCTGGCAGACCTCGTACCCGTCCTTCTCCGGCATGATGATGTCGCACAGGACGATGTCCGGCCGCACGTCCTCCAGCTTCTCGAGGGCGAGACGCCCGTTTCCCACCGTGACGACATCGAAGTCCTCATCCGAGAAGGTCAGCTCGATGACCTTCTGTATGGTGATGCTGTCGTCCGCGAGCAGGATCTTCTTGGCCATCCCCTCTCCAGACCCCCTGGTCCCAGCGGGCTGTCACTCGCACAGCGCGCTCCCCCGCCGCCCTTCCGGGAGCGGCACGCAGAGTGCGACCGGCTTAAGTTAGAACGGGCCCGCCCATATGTCAAGAATAACCTTAGGCGTGTGGCCTCAAGTGCGTGTGGCGACACCTTCTAGAGCCGCGATCACGTCCCGGGTGGAGGCCCCCGGGAGGAACACGTCGGCCACCCCGAGGGCCTTCAGCTCCGGGATGTCCTGGGTCGGGATGATTCCGCCGACGAAGAGCTCGACGCCCTCCATCCCGCGCTCTCCGATCAGCTCCAGCACCCGACGGCAGATCGGCAGGTGGGCTCCGGAGAGGATGCTCAGGCCGATCACGTCGGCGTCCTCCTGGGCCGCGGCGGCGACGATCTGCTCCGGGCTCTGGCGCAGGCCGGTGTAGATGACCTCCATCCCCGCGTCGCGCAGGGCCCGGGCGATGACCTTGGCCCCGCGATCATGGCCATCGAGCCCCGGCTTCGCGATGATCACGCGAAGACGTCGAGGAGTAGCGCTCATGGGCGGATCATAGCCGAATTCAGAACACCGGCGGTTCCTCGTACTCGCCGAAGACCTCGCGCAGCGCGTCGCACATCTCGCCGAGGGTCGCGTACGCGCGCGAGGCCTCGATGATGGGTGGCATGAGGTTGGCCGTGCCTCGCGCCGCGCTCTTCAGGTCCTCGAGGGCCTCTCGCGCCCGCCCGTTGTCGCGTCGCTTCCGCAGCGCGGTCACGCTCTCGACGTGGCCCTTCTCTACCGCCTCGTCGATGTAGAGGATCGGGATGGGCTTGTCCTCCATCACGTAGTCGTTCACACCGACGATGACCCTCTCCTTCCGCTCGACCGCCTGCTGGAAACGGAAGGCCGCCTCCTGGATCTCACGCTGAGGGAAGCCGCGCTCCACCGCAGTCACCATCCCCCCCAGGGCGTCGATCCGACGGAAGTAGTCGAGGGCTTCGGCCTCGATGTCGTCCGTCAGCTTCTCGACGAACCAGGAGCCGCCGAGCGGATCCGCGGTGGCCGCGACCCCCGACTCGTGAGCGATCACCTGCTGGGTGCGGAGCGCGATCGTCACCGCCTCCTCGGTGGGCAGGGCCAGCGCCTCGTCGAGCGAGTTCGTGTGGAGCGACTGGGTCCCGCCGAGCACGCCGGCCAGCGCCTGAAGCGCGGTGCGCACGACGTTGTTGTACGGCTGCTGCGCGGTGAGGCTCACCCCCGCGGTCTGGGTGTGGAACCGCAGCATCCACGACCGCGGGTTCTTCGCCCCGAACCGGTCCCGCATGGTGCGGGCCCAGATTCGACGGGCGGCCCGGTATTTCGCGACCTCCTCGAAGAAGTCGCTGTGGGAGTTGAAGAAGAAGCTCAGGCGCGGGGCAAAGCTGTCCACGTCCATGCCCGCGTCGACACACCACTGCACGTACTCGATGCCGTCGCGCAGGGTGAAGGCCAGCTCCTGGGCCGCGGTCGAGCCCGCCTCGCGGATGTGATACCCGGAGATGGAGATCGTGTTCCATCTCGGCATTCGCTCCGTGCAGTATCGGATCATGTCCACGATGATCCGCATGCTCGGCCGCGGGGGGTAGATATACTCCTTCTGGGCGATGAACTCCTTCAGTATGTCGTTCTGAATCGTCCCGGCGAGCGCCTCCTCGGGCACGCCCTGCTTCTCGCCGACGAGGATGTAGAAGGCCAGGAGCATGGCCGCCGGGGAGTTGATCGTCATCGAGGTGGTCGCCTGGTCGAGGGGGATGCCCTCGAAGAGGACCTCCATGTCCTCGAGGGACGACACCGCGACACCGCACTTCCCCACCTCGCCGAGCGAGAGCGGATGGTCGGGATCGCGTCCCATCAGTGTGGGCAGGTCAAACGCGACCGAGAGGCCGCTCCCCCCGTGCTCGAGGAGGTACCTGAACCGCTCGTTGGTCTGCCGGGCGGTCCCGAACCCCGCAAACTGCCGCATGGTCCAGAGCCGCCCCCGGTACATGGTCTCGTGGATGCCCCGTGTATACGGGAACTGGCCCGGGTTCCCAATGTCGCGCTCGTAGTCGACGTCCGCAACGTCCTCGGGACGGTATAGGGGCTCGATCGGCCGGCCGGAGATCGTCGTGACCGGTCGTGCGCTCGCGGCCGGGCGCAAATCGGTCTCGGTTTCCTCCAAAACCACCTTCTTCATCTCGATCTCTCCCGGCCGGCAGTGATGAGTCGATTCTAGCAGGCTGGACCTTCGGGGACGGAAGGGGTCACGACTCGCTTGCTTCGCGCTGTCGGAGGATGCGCGCGGGCACGCCGGCGGCGATGGCGCCGTCTGGCAGGTCCGAGTTCACGACGCCGTTGGCCCCCACCACGACGTTGCTGCCGAGGCGCACGCCGTCGAGCACCTTCGCCCCCGTGCCCAGCCACACGTTCTCGCCGAGCTCGATTCCCGTCGAGGAGCGGGCCTGCTCGATCACCGCGACGTCCGCACGCTCAAACTCGTGCCCGCCCCCGACGAGGTAGACGTAGGCCGCGAAGAGGCCGTGAGGACCAACGGTCACGCGCGAGCCCGAGAACACCTCGCAATGAAAGCCCAGGTTGGTGTGGTCGCCGAGGACGATGTCGCCGTCTTTGCAGGAGAGGATGGTGGAGCGGCCGACGAAGACCCCGTCCCCGATGTCGATCCCGCGGTTGCTCGTCCCCTTCGCGTCGATCACCACAAGGTCGTCGATGGTCACGTCGTCGCCGATGCGGATCTTCCCGGGGTGCCGCAGGACGACCCCCTGCCCGAAGACGACGTTGCGCCCGACCGCTCCGAGCAGCCACGGGTACATGATCTTCCGAAGAAGAAGTCCCACCGCCCCGGGAACCCAGGACGACACGAGCATCACCAGCTCGTACAGAACAAGCCGGGACAGGCTCCGGCTGCCGACCACCAGGTCCTGGTACTTCCGAAGGGGCGAGCGACCCGCCGCGCTCATCGTGTCCTGGATGCCGATCTGCTGCCGGCCGGTCGTGCCCTCGCTCTGCATCGGCTCCGCGGGCGCCACTGCCCTTAGTTCTTTGCGACGCCGCGGGGCCTACTGTAGCATGCGGTCCCGACCGATGAAGCGCGGCGCCCTCCTCGCGGTCAAGGTGGCGGTGAGCCTGGCTCTCCTCGCCTACCTTTTCGCCACCAGCGATCTCCAGGCTCTCGAGGAGCGCGTGCGCACCGCCGACCTGCTGCTCCTTGGAGCCGCCGTCGGCTGCTACGTTGCGATGCTCGGCCTCGCGACATGGCGCTGGCAGCTGCTGCTCGAGGCCCTCGGATGCGTGGCCCCCCTGCGACACCTCACCGCCTCCTACCTGGTCGCCACGTTCTTCAACAACTTCCTGCCGAGCAACATCGGCGGAGACATCGTCCGCGTTCGCGACGGCTCCCGTCTGACGGGATCCACCACCTCCTCGCTCGCCGTCGTGGGCATCGACCGGATCCTCGGCCTCGGCGCCCTCTGGGTGCTCGGGGCCCTGGCCTTCCTCTTCGCCGGCCCTGACTTGCGGGAGCTCGCGGGGGCCCGCAGCGTCGTCCTGGGCCTCGGCCTCCTCTTCGTCCTTCTCGGCTATGTCTTTCTTCGCCCCGGAACTGCACGCCGGGTGATGGCGGTGACGCGGCTACGGCGCATCGACTGGCTCCGGGGGCGCTTCGAGGTGGCGCAGGGTGCGGTGCACAGCTACCGAGCCCAGATGAGCACGATGCTCGTGGCCCTCGGGGCCAGCCTCGCCCTTCAGGCACTCGTCGTCTGGTACTTCCTTGCGATCGCCCATGCCCTGCGGATCCCGCTCTCGGTCTCCGCGGCATTCCTGATGGTGCCGCTGTGTACGCTGCTCCAGGCGGTCCCCATCTCCTTCAACGGCTGGGGCCTGAGAGAGGGGCTCTTCACGCTGTACTTCGCGCAGGTGGGCCTGCCCCGCGAGAGCGCGCTCGCGTTCTCGCTCACCGGCGCCGGGCTCATCATCCTCCTCTCTCTCTCGGGGGCCGTCGTCTGGATGACCCGCGGGGGCCCGGTGGTCGCCGACGAGACCGGGTGAGGCATGCCCGCCGGGGTTCTTCACGTCTGCGACAAGTTCGGCGTCCGCGGCTCGAGCATTCACGGGGTCTCACGTCTCTTCTCGTGGTGGTTCCCCCGCTACGACGCTGCCCGCTTCGATGTGGGCCTCGTCGGCCTCAAGGACCCGGAGCCGGCCACGCGGTGGCTCGGGGAGCAGGGCATCCCGGTCCACCACATCGGGCGCGGGCGCTTCGATCCCCGGATCCTGGCCGACATCGTGGCTCTCGTCCGCCGTCGGAAGACCCGCATCCTTCACGTCCACGGGTACGCGGCCGCCGATTTCGGGCGACTCGCCGCCCGTCTCTCCGGGGCCAAGCTCGTGCTCCACGAGCACTTCGCCGACCCACGCATGCCGGCCTACCAGGGCCTGGCGGACCGGCTCCTCGCGTCCCTCACCGACCGGGCGATCGCGGTGAGTCACTCGACGCGCGAATTTCTCGTCGCAGAGCGCTTCGTCCCCGCGGAGAAAGTTCGGCTGATCTGGAACGGGGCCCCGCTCGCGGAGTTCGCGCCCGTCGGCCGAGAGCGCGCCCTCGCCGTGAGGCGCGGGCTCGGCCTGCCCGAGGACGCTCCCGTCGTCGGATCAATTGGCCGCCTGAACGCCCAGAAGGGTCACCGCTTCCTGCTCGATGCGGCGGCGATGCTGCGCGAGCGCCTCCCCGACGTGCGGACGCTGATCGTGGGAGACGGCGACCTGATGGACGATCTTCGTGATAGGGCGGCCCGGCTCGGCCTCGCGGACCGGGTCGTCTTCGCCGGTCACCGCACCGACGTGCCCGATCTGCTGGCCGCCCTCGACGTCTTCTGCGTCTCGTCGCTCTACGAAGGGACGCCACTCGCGCTCTTCGAGGCCATGGCCGCCGCTCGGGCCATCGTCTCCACCGCGGTGGACGGCTGCCGTGAGATCCTCGAGGACGGGTCGAATGGCCTGCTGGTGGCGCCGGCCGACGCCGAGGCCCTCGCCGGTGGCCTCCAGCGGGTCCTCGCCGACGCGAATCTGCGGGAGGCGCTCGGGCGCCGCGCCTTCGAGGACTCGCGTCGCTACGACGTGCAGGCGTGCGTCGAACAGATGGAGGCGCTCTACGACGAGCTCCTCGGCGAGAAGGGAGAGTGAGCGAGTGCCGGCCCACTTCATGCAGAACCTGAAAGAGGCATGGGAGGTCCCGCGCGACCTCCTGCTGCGCCGCTATCCTCCTTTCGTCACCGGAGGACCCCTCTCGCGGGGAGACATCCCGGTCTTCGTCCTGCACGGCGCCGAGCCCCGTCCGCTCGGTCGCCAGCTGCAGTACCTGTCCGACAACGGCTACCGGACGCTGGGCGCCGACGAGTACATCGGTATCCTCCTCGGTGGACGCCCCGCCCCGGATCGCGCGGTCCTCCTCACCTTCGACGACGGACGCGCATCCCTATGGAGCGTCGCTCAGCCGCTTCTGCACCGCTTCGGGATGAGAGCGGTGGTGTTCCTGATCCCCGGCCGGATGCGCTCGCGCCCGGGACCGCTCCGCGCGACCTGGGCGGAGGTCGAGTCGGGTCGGATCGACGCCGCCGCGGTGCTCTGCCGCGAGGATGGCCCGGGGGCCCTCCTGTCCTGGGAGGAGGTCGAGCGGCTCTCGAAGACCGATCTCTTCGACTTCCAGTGCCACACGCTCACCCACGCGCGCATCCACGTCGGACCGGAGGTCGAGGGGTTCGTCACCCCCTGGTCCCGCCGTGGCTACGCCGCCCTCGACCAGCCGCTGATCCACGACGGCGAGCGAGACCTGCTCGGCGAGGACGCCCCCCTCGGGACCCCGCTCCTCCGCTCCGCTCCGCGCACCTCCGAGGAGCTCCGGTTCTACGAGGACCCCGAATTCCGCGACGGCTGCGTGAACGAGGCGGCGCGGGGAGGAGAGGACTTCTTCCTCCGTCCCGACTGGGAGAAGACACTCCAGGGGCGGATCTCGGGACAGCGGCCCCGCGGCCGGGTCGAGACGCCCGAGCAGCGCGCGCGGGCCATCGAGAAGGAGCTCGTGGAGTCCAAGCGTCTCATCGAGGAGCACACGAACCGTCCCGTTTCCCAGCTGTGCTACCCGTGGCACGCCTTCGGCCCGACCGCGCAGGCCCTGGCCCGGGAGGCGGGCTACCGTGCCGCGTTCTGCGGCAAGGTCCCGGGTGTGCCCATCACCCGGTCCGGCGGCGACCTTCAGCGGATTGCACGGATCGGCGAGGACTATATCGAGCTGCTCCCGGGCCGCGGGCGGGGAACGCTCCGGGGAATCCTGCGACGAAAGTGGGCCCGTCGATTCGGTCGCAGCGCGTAGTAACATCGCCTGCAACCCCCACGAGGAACGCCGCCGTGGACGACTTCGATTCCGAAACGAGATCCGCCAGCCAGCTGGTCCCGGTGCTTCCGCTGAAGGACGTCTCCCTCTTCCCGGGCGCGTCGCTGGCCCTCGTCGTGAGTCGATCGCCGGCGATCCAGGCCGTCCGGATGGCCGAGCGCTGCGAGGGGATCCTCCTCGCCCTCGCCCAGCGCGACCCGGGAGCGAATGACCCCGGGTCCCAGGGGCTCCACACCGTGGGCACCCTCGGCGAGATTCGGGAGGCCCTCGCCGTCTCACCCCTCGAGCTGCGGCTCGAGATCGACGGGGTTAGCCGCGCACGGGCTCGGGAGGTGGTGGGCAAGGCCCTGATGGTTGCGGAGGCCGTGGTCCTGCCGGAGGGCGAGGAGGGCGACGAGTGGGGCCCGGCGGTCGAGGCGCTGGCCCGCTACCTCCACGCACACCCCGACCTCCGCACGTTCCTGGACGAACAGCGGCGCGTCGGCGACTCGATGTCCTGGGTGAACCTCGCCTGCCAGCACCTGCCCATCACCGCCACCGCCCGGCAGCGGCTCCTCGAGGCCTCCGCGATCGATCGCTGCACGATGATCAGCCGCGGGCTGGATGCGCTCCTCCGCAAGGAATCACAAGGCTAGATGAAGGAGCCAGGAAGTTGTTCGCGCTTTCGGGGTCGACGCCGGGCCGCTCGAACATAGGATCTGCGCCATTGATGAGACCCAGTCGGGGCTGCTGTTCGCGCGGCGGCGGCCAGGTGAAGCAGCACGAACGCTCCGGACGTCCTGGGTGCCACTAGCTAGCGTCCCGGGAGGTGGTGGAAAAGGGTTGAGGCGGTATCGGTAGGAAATGAAGTGGCCATCGTGCGTCTTCCCGCCACCAACTACTCCAGCGACAATCTGCGGTTGCACGATCTGGGAGGTTGGAGCATGAGATTCGCTATTCTTGCGGCAATCAGTATGACGCTTGCCTACGGGCAGCAAGTTCCGCGCCCGCGGATAACCGGTGTGGCGCACATCGCGTTCTTCGCGCACGATGTGGATGAGTCGCGCGCTTTCTATACGGACTTCCTCGGCTTTCAGGAGGTGTTCCCGGTCAAGCGCCCCGACGGTCGATTGACATTCACCACGTTCAAGATCAACGACCGTCAGTATGTCGAGGTCTTTCCCGAGCGGCAGCCGGGGACGGACCGGCTGTCCCACATCGCCCTGGAGACCGACGATGTGGCTGGGATGCTGGCCTACCTCAAGTCGCGGGGAGTCAAGACGCCCCCCAAGACAGGCAAGGGCCTGACGGGAAACCTCAGTTTCAACATCAAGGATCCCGACGGACACACTATTGAATTCGTTCAGTACACGCCCGAAAGCCAGAGCGTCATCAACAAGGGTAAGTTCATGGATGACCGGCGCATGGCAACCCACATGAGCCATGTCGGCATAATTGTGAATGAGCTGGAGCCGGCCATGAAGTTCTATCGGGACATTCTCGGTTGCGAAGAGATCTGGCGCGGCAGCCAGGACGGCAAGTATCTCTCCTGGGTGAACATGAGGCTGCCTGACAGCGAGGACTACGTCGAGTTCATGCTCTATGACGAGTCCCCTGATCTGAGGCAGCTTGGGGTGCTACACCACATTGGCTTGCTCGATCCGGACATGGCCGAGGTCGCCGCGCGGCTGGAGGCCCAGCCCGGGCGTATGGCTTACACACGGCCGATTGAGGTACGCGGCAAGCGCCGCCGGCAGATACAGGTCTACGATCCGGACGGCTCCCGCACAGAGGCCATGGAACCGGTCCCCGCGGATTCACCGCTGGTTTCCTCTAAAGCACCGCCCATCCGGTAAACGCTCCGTTCACGAGGAACGGAGAGGCAAATCCAGGCTTCTCCCTTAAGAGGTCACGGGAAATGGAGAACGTGAAGAGGGCCGGCAGGGCCACCGCTCGCGCCAACCAGGTCCCGATGAGCGCCCCGCTGAATCCCAGAGCGATGGAGACCAGACAGCCGCCGCACATCACCCTCAGAACGAAACCCATGGCCACCTTCTGGTCTCCTCCCGAGCAAGAACGACGCCCGCCGGACTGGCCGCTGCGGCGGACGAGCGTGGATCTTTGTAGAAATGTCCGTCGGCCGCCGGCAGGGCCCATTGGATCCGGTGAGTTCGTCGGGGCACGAGACGACGGGCCCACGCCGCCAGGAGTGGGGTCGCCCGTCCCCGGGCATGGGTCTTGCCACTTGGCTGAAGTGCACTGGAGTCATGCGTGCGTGTGCCCCTCCGGTGAAAGAACGCCCCAAGAGGGAAGGGGTGGTGGGCGGCGTCCTCGGCGGGATCCTGGGAGGCAAGAAGGGAGCCATCGCCGGGATCCTCGTCGGTGGCGGAGGCGCCGTCGCCGCCACCAAGGGAGACGACGTCGAGCTGCCGGCGGGTACCGTGCTGACCGTCCGCCTCGAGCGGCCTCTCATCATCGAGCCCTGACCGCGTCGCGCGGCTCCGGGTCGTTGGCGACCACAAGGAGACGCACTCGAAAGGGAGGATCCCCGATGGCCCACTCGAAGCTGGCTCTTCTCCTGGTGCTCCCGGCGCTCGGCGCCTGCGCCAGCTCCTCGTCCGGCCGTGGGCCGGCTCCCGCGCCGCGGCGTGCGGCGGCGCCCGATGCGGCGGTGGAGCAGGGAGTCACCCTCTATCAGCAAGGCCAGTACGAGGAGGCCGCCGCCACCCTGGCCCCGGCGTCGGGGGTTCGGGGCCTCGCCTACCTGGCGGCCAGCCGCGTGAGGCTGGGGCAGTACGCCGAGGCCGAGGCGCCGGCTCTGCAGGCCCTCCAGGCGAGCCCGGCCGACCCCGTGGCGTCGGCGGCGCTCGGCGAGGCCCTGGTGAGCCAGGGCAAGCTCGACGAGGCCATCCAGCGCCTCACGACGGTGCTTCGGGCCGACCCGAGCCTCCCCTACGCCCACTACTGGCGTGGCCAGGCCTACCACCGGAACACGCAGATCGCGCGGATGGTCGGCGACTACGAGGCGTTTCTCCGCCTCGCCCCGGACGCCCCCGAGGCGCCAGCGCTGCGGGCCCTGCTGGGAAGCTTGAGGTAGCGGCACCCCCCCCCGCAGGCGCCTCAAGATCAGCCTGAAGATGCTCTACAACCGCTTGAGCGAGTACAAGCCCCACTGAGCGCGGCCCGCCCTCGGTCTTTGCGGATTCCGACCTCCCGGAGGGGGGCTCGGGCATCAAAAATCGCCGTCGAGAACCACCGCGGCGACATGCAGGCCCGCGAACTGAAGCGGTCAGGTGATTGGGAGCTTGCCGAGCAGGCGGCTTAAGAGCTTGACCGCGTAGACTGCTGCCCGCCCGCGTGTCTCGACGATCTCGATCGGCCCGCTGCCGAGTCCCAGTGGCCGCAGCGCGCCGACCGCCGAGTCGTCGCCGTCCCCCCGGTGAACGGCAATCCAGTACGTGACCACGCGGGTCGTTGAAGAACGATCCGGACAAACGACCCCAGGTTGCGGTGATCGCCCTCCGTCTCGCTCCCGTAGCGGGAGCTGAGCCGCAGCCGGTACAGGTCGGTCCCGTAGTAGCTGAGGAGGGGTCTCGGCTCCTTCAGCACGATCTCCCGCGTCCGGAGGGGTTGCAGCACGAGCCGGTGCCGGTCGCGGCCGAGCCGCACCGTCACGATGTCGCCGGCGGGGCCGGCGGTCACCACGAGGCGGATGGCGGCGGGTGGCTCGAGGGTCTGGAGCACCACCTCGGCGGCGGCTCCCCCCCTCAGCCAGAAGCCCTCCTCATCGAACGACGTCTCCTGGCCGAAGGTGCCGTCGTCGAGGAACCACAGGAAGTAGGACGGGGGGCTGCCGGCCGGCCGTCGGGCCGGGTCGCCCCCGGGGGCATTGTAGGGGCGACGTCTGCGCCAGACCTCGGTGAAGACCGACAGGTCGCCGAGCATCGTGAGCTCGGCCGGGAGACGACGGAAGGCCGGACGAGTGGCGTGCGTGCCGGGATTGAGGGAGTGATGGACGGGCGACGCCAGGACCGGAAGCAGCAAGAGCCCCGTCACCACCGCCGCGCCGAGGGCCACCCCTGGTCCGCGGCCCCGGGGCAGGAGCACGAGGCCGAGCGGCACGAGGTTCACGAAGTAGCGGTTGCCGATCGCCCCGCCCCCGCCGTACCAGTTGTCCGGGATGATGAGCAGGTAGGCCAGCATCGAGGCGATGAGCGCGAGGAGGGCGAGCGCGCCCGCCCGATCCCGGGGACCCAACAGCAGGAAGACGAGCGCGGCGAGGACCACGCCCGGGAAGTAGACGAGGGCGCCACCGAAACGCCCGATCCAGAAGTAGCCCAGGTTGAGCAGGAAAGACCGGCGCAGCTCCTCGGGGGTCCGGGGGGGAGCGACGCGGTCGGTCTGCTCGGCGCCGTCGCGGCCGGCCACGAGCGGTCCGACGTGGTCGGTCGTCATCCACACGCCCGCCGAGTCGAAGGTGACGCCGGGATCGAAGGGGTACCGGTCGTAGAAGGTCTTTCTCTCGCCACCCTGGTAGTTCAGCTCCCCGGTGGCGAGCCACGTCGCCCCGAAGCCCGCCGCCATCACGGCAACCACCAACGCTCCCCTCCTCGCCGCCTCACGGGTGCGCCGAGCCCAGGACCCGGAGGCCGCAAAGGCGTCGAGGACCAGCGGCAGGGCGATGAGGGCGTTCGGGTACTTGGAGTACGCGGCCAGCCCGATGAGAAGGGCGGCCAGCACCGTCCGCCCGCGCCGCCACGCGACGAGGCCCCCGGTGATCAGGCCGACGTTGAGGATCTCGGGGGTGAGCCACAGGAGGTACACGGGCACGACACCCAGCACGTACACCGCCAGGACGGCGGCGAGGGCGGCCCCGGGGGTCGAGCCCCGGCGCCGCTCCGCGAAGCCGAGGAAGAGAGCCAGAGCCAGGACGAGGCCGTTGAGGAGCAGCAGGCCCCGGTCGGCGCCGAGGAGTCGCACGAACGGAGCCCCGATCAGGGGATACAGGAGGGCCTTTCCGAAGACGAGACGATGGCCCCCGTCGCCAGCGGGGACGCGCTTGAGGAACAGCCCCTGAGGCCCTCCCGGGTATACGCTCCTCGCGCGCGCGAGATCTTCGCTCCGGTACTCGAGGTCGAGATCGTGGGCGAGGCTGTCGGCCATCGTCCGGTACGTGGCCGCGTCGCTCCAGAATGTCCCGTCCGACGCCAGCGGCAGGTCGGTGCCGAGAGCCAGGACGACCGCGAGCCCGGCGAGGACCCCGAGGACGATGCGTGCCGCCCGATCGCTCATGGGGCGGGTGGGGACGCAAAGGGCGGTCCCATCTCGAGGCGGATCTCGATGAACGCCCCCACCTCCCGCCCGTCCGCGAGGGGCGCCCCCCGCCGGGAGCGCAGGTGGAGTACGTGCAGGAAGGTGTCGTAGTAGCGCAGCCCACGGCCCACGGGCAGCTCGACCTGCCGCGTCTGCCCCGGTCCCACCGACACCCGCTCGGACGACCACCCCCGCCGCACGGACACGATGTCGCCGAGAGGTCCACCGGTGATGCGCAGCACGATGCGATCGACCGGGGCGAGATCGAACGCCCGCACGACCACCTCGGCCCGCGAGCCCGCCCGCAGCCAGAAGCCGCTACGACCAGCGTAGGTCTCCTTGCCGAATGTCCCGTCGTCCAGGAAGTAGAGGTTGTAGGCATCGGCATCGGCGTGGCGCTGGGGGTTCCCAACGAACCCGAAGGGCTGCTTCTTGCGCCAGCGCTCGGTGAAGACCGAGAGGTCGTTGAGCATCGTGAGCTCGGCGGGCAGGAGCTTGAAAGGTCGCGTGGTGGCGTGGGCCCCGGGCCGGCGCGAGTGGTGCACCGGCGAGAGGAGGACGCCAGGCAGGAAGACCGCGGCCAACACCCCCCCACCCACCGCGACCCACGCCTCCCGGCGGCGGGGCACCACGAAGAGGAACGCCGGGAGCACGTTCAGGAAATACCGGTTGCCCACCGTCCCGCCGCCGCCGTACCAGTTGTCCGGGATGATCCACAGGTAGGCGAAGGCGGAGAGCCCGACCGCGACCAGGGCCAGGGCCCCCTCACGCGAGCGTGGGCCGGCCAGGAGGAACAGCAGGAGCGCCACCATCGCCGCGCCGAAGTAGCCCAGAACCCCTCCGAATCGCCCCACCCAGAAGTAGCCGAGGTTCCAGGCCAGCGACTCCCAGATCTCCACCCGGGCCCGCGCGGGTCCGGTCCGCTCGGAGGTCCCCCCCTCGTCGCTCTCGCCCACCAGCGGACCGAGCTGATCGGTCGTCATCCAGGACCCGGAGGTGGCGAACGTCGTCCCGTGCTCGTCGTAGGGGAAACGGTCGTAGAAGATCTTGCGCTCGCCCCCCTGGTAGTTCCACTGCCCGGTGAGGGCCATGTTCGAGCCGAAGAGGGCGACGACGGTCAGCACGAGGACCCCACCGCGGCGTACCGACTCCCGCACGCCGGAGACGAGCCCGCGTCGTCCTGCTTTCCGCCAGCCGGCCACGATCGGCTCGAAGCCGAGGGGGGCGGCCATCAGCAGATTGGGCCACTTGACGTATCCCGCCAGCCCGAACAGGACGGCGGAGAGCAGGGGGCGTCCGGAGAACCAGGCGGCGAGCCCGCCGGTGACGATGGCCAGGCCGAACAGCTCCGGCGTCGGCCAGAAGAGGTAGAGGGGCGTCACGGTACCGAGGAAGAGGCTGAGCACGACGACGAATGACGGCCACGGTCCCGTGCCCCGACGACGGAGCACGCCGTAGCCGAGCCAGAGCGCCACGGCCAGCGCCAGCGCGTTCGCCACGAGGAGACCACGTGTCCCGAGCAGGGCCACCAACGGGGCCGCGACCAGGGGATAGGCGACGGCCTTGGCGAAGTAGAGCCGGCCTTCGTCGGGCCGGACCCGTCGCACCCACGGGAAGCCGCCCTCGACGTCGAAGGTGAGGCCGCCGCTGGCGCGCTTGGCGAAGAGTCCCTGGGGCCCGGCGGGGTACTCCTTCCGCACGCGCTCGAGGTCGCCGGCGTCGTAGCGCACGTCGAGATCGCGGGCCAGGCTCCATGCCATCCCGTAGTAGGTCGCGCTGTCCCCCCAGAACTCCCCCTGCGAGACGACGGGCAGGTTGGTCGCCAGAGCCACGGCGACGAGGCCCACCGCGATCGTGAGGAGCAGCGCCCGGACCCGACGCTCGGCCCTGGCCGGAGCCGCGCGTGGGTCGTCCGGACCTGCCGGCACTAGAGCCACCCCGCCTCCCGGTAGGACACCGCGGTGCGCGCGATGCCCTCGTCCAGGTGGACCTGCGGGTCGTATCCCAGCAGGCGTCGTGCCTTCTCGATGCTGAACGCACGGCTCTTCGTCCAGAAGTCCACCCGCCGCCGGTGCAGCGGCGGCTCGATCCCGAGCGGAACGCAGATCGTCTCGATGATGTCCCCGGCCAGCTGGATCGGCCGGGCCGGGATGCGGAACGGCAGCACGCGGCCCCCGGTGTGCTTCGCGATGAGCACCGCCAGCTCGGCCTGCGTGACGTACTCGGGACCGCAGATGAGGAAGCTCTCCCCCACTGCCTGCTCCCCTTCGAGCGCGAGGAGAAACCCTTGAACGAGGTCATCAATGTAGACCGGGTGGTAGAAGCTCTGCCCGTCGCCGACGAGGGCGTAGCGGCCGCGGGCGATCGCCCGGAAGAGCTTCAGGAGCCGGGTCTCGCCGGGCCCGTAGATCGCCCCGGGTCGGACCACCGTGAGGGGAAGGCCGCGCTGGCGGTGGAACTCCAGGGCCAGGGCCTCGGCCTCGGCCTTCGTCGCCTGGTAGACGTCCCCGGGCGCGACGGGGGCGGTTTCGTCGGCCGGGGGGTTCTCGACGTGGCCGTGCACCCCGACCGTGGAGGTGTGCACGAACCGACGCACCCCGGCCGCCGCCGCTGCCTCGAGGAGTCGCTCGGTACCTCCAACGTTGACGTCGCGGTAGTAGGAATCCGGATGTCCGGCGGTTCGGTACACGGCGGCCACGTGCAGGACCGCATCAGCCCCCTCCACGAGACGTCCCAGGGCCGCCGCGTTCGCGAGATCACCCTCGACGAGAGTGGCCCCGGAGCCGCGGAGGCGATCCGACATCGATGTGGGACGGACGAGCGCGGCCACGTCGTCTCCGCGGCCCCGGAGGACCTCCAGCAGCCGACCCCCCGTGTAGCCGGAGGCACCCGTCAACGCCACTCGCATTCGCCCGTTCCGCTCCTCCGTAAACCCCGGGCCCGGCCACCGGACCGCGCCCAGTGTAATGGCAGCGCACGGTTCGACGTGAGTCGATGGGATCGTGCGTTTTCCTTGACTCCGGCCGCGGCGGGGCCCTAGGCTTCGATTCGCAGGTGCCGTAGCCGCCAACATCGCCCCGGGCGTCGGACATCGCTCGCGGGGAGGTCGCTCTATGGGGGCGGGCCCCTCCGGGCCATGGCCGGGTCCTGGAGCTCATGGGAGGGAGTATGGCCAAGAAGCGGTACTACCTGGACACGCGGGTCCTGACGGCGTTCTTCTTCGCCGCCATGCCATTCGTGGCGTTCGGATCGTTCATCGTCGTGAATATGGCGAAGAACCAGCTCCGCGACTCGGTCGGGGTCGGTCTCGAGCAGCGAGCGGTCCAGACCAAGCTGACTCTCGAGCAACACATCGGCGACCAGGTCGTCGATCTGAGGCTGCTGGCGCTCCAGCCGCTGGCGCAGCAGGCCGTGGCCCGGCCCTCGCGGAGCCCGTCCGACGAGGAGAGGCTCCGCATCGAGGAGGCCTGGTCGACCGGCTCCGATGCCCGGCTTCGGGCCGCGATCCTCGAGTCGGCCCTGTCCGCCCGACTGCGCGACCTGACCTCGGTTCGGCCCGGACTCCGGTCGGTTCAGGTCGTCGACGCGAGCGGCCGCGTCGTGGCCGCCTCCGGCGGCGGAGGGCGCCTGTTCCACACGGAGGCCGCGTGGTTCAAGGAGCTGGCGTCCGAGGAGGGCGAGCCCCAGGCCTGGATCGGGGACGTCGAGCGCCCGTCCAGCTCCTCCCAGCCTGCGATCGAGTTCGGGTACCCTATCCGCGACGACGACGGGCTCTTCAAGGGAGCGGTTCGGGGTCTCGTCGACGCCTCCTCCCTTTATGGGGTGCTGGCCCCCGTCCGCGTCGGCCGGACCGGCCATGCAACGCTCGTTCGGGTCAGCGACGGGATGGTGCTCGCGTCGGACGAGGCGGATCGGAACCTCGCCGCGACCTTCCCCGGATTCGAATCGCTCGCCGGCGCCGTGGAGGGATTCCCCCTCGCCGCCGACGGCCAGGCCATCTTCGGCAAGGCGCGCATTCGCCGCGGCTACTGGACCATCCAGGAGGTGACCGCCGAGGTCGAGGGGCGGCAGATCGTCGTCGAGCCCGCGCGTGTGGTCGGCTTCTCGCCCGTGGACCAGATTCGCAGTGTCCTGTGGCTGGTGACGGTGGAGCAGGACCTCGACGAGGCCCTCCACCCGATCCAGAGCGTCACGCGCTATCTCTGGATCCACTTCATCGGGGTCTTCGCGACCGTCATCCTGCTGGCCCTCTACTTCTCCTTCAAGCTCGAGCGGCCGGTCATGGACGACGAGCTGCACCTCCACGAGGAGCACATCCCGTCGTCGCTCCAGGCTCGGGCGGAAGCCGACCGGGAGGAGTGAGGGATCAGCGGCGCGCGCTGACCTCCTGGAAGAGCGACAGGTAGCGGCGCGTCGCGTCGCGCTGATCGAACCGCTCCCGGGCGACGGCTCGGGCGCGGGTCCCCATCTGCTCGCGCGCGCGGTCGTCGCCGGCCAGCGAGAGGAGCGCTCGGGCGAGCGCGTCCCCCTCTCCCGGGGTGACGAGCACACCCGAACGCCCTTCCTCGATCACGTCCACGATGCCACCGGTGCGGCTGGCGACGGCGGGCAGGCCGCAGGCGGCGGCCTCGACGAGAGAGATCCCGAGCCCCTCGAAGACCGAGGGAAACACGAAGAGGTCGGCCGCCCGGAGGTGGCCCTCGACGGCGTCGACGCGGCCCGTGAAGGTCACCCGGTCCCCCAGCCCGCGCTCCCGCACCTCCGCCTTCAGATCCTCCTCAACCGACAGGGCCTGCCCCTCCCCCGAGCCCACGAGCACGAGGTGCAGGTCCGGCCGCGCCGAGGCCACGTCCGCGAAGGCCACAAGCAACGTCTCGAGCCCCTTGCCACGGAGGAGCCGACCGGTGAAGACAGCGAGGAGCCCTCCCGGCAGCCCGAGGGCACGCCGGAGGGCCTCTCGCTCGCCCGCCACCGCCGGACGGAACCGCTCCGTGTCGACGCCGTGCGGGATGAGGGCCACGCGCTCGGGCGCGACGCCGGCGCCCACGATCTCATCGCGGATCCTGCGGGACATGGCCACGAAGGCCTCTGCGTCGCGCATCCACACGTTGCGCAGGGCCACGAGGCCCCGGACCGCCGGCTGCAACGCCCGGCCCCGACGCCATCCCCACGTGAACGCCTCCCCGCTGAGCTCCCCGTTGACCTCTGGCTGGAGGATGACGGGCCGCCCCAGGGCCCGGGCGACGAGGAGCCCCGGCACCCCCAGCACGCGCGTCCCGCGGACGACCAGCACGTCGTGGCGCGGACCCTCGTGAAGGACGGCACAAAGCGCGGCCGGCACCATCAGGTACTTGCCCGTCCGGGCCGGGCCGGGCGGACGGACACGCCGCACCCGGACCCCGTCGACCTCGTCCACGGACGGCCACGAGGCCCCGCCCCGGCGCGTCACCACCGTAGCCACGTGACCCAACGCCGCAAGCTGCCCGCCGAGTTGGCGGATGTGAGTCTCACCCCCCCCGAGCACGGGGTGAAAGGACTCGGTGAGGAACAGGACTCGGGTCAAGGGGAACGCGTGGCGTCGCCATCCCCGTCCCGCCGCGGACGGCGCTCCTGCACCGCATAGATCGGCTTGCCCTGGCTCTCGTGCCACGTGCGCACGAGCAGCTCTCCCATCAGCCCGAAGTTCACGAGGATGACCCCGGTGAGGAACAGGAGCGCCCCGAGCAGGAGCAGCGGCCGACCGCCGATCGCCTCGTGGGCGATGAGCTTGAGACCGGCCAGGTAGGCGAGGATGACAAATCCGGTGCCGCCAAAGGCGAGACCCATGAGACCGAAGAGGTGGGCGGGGCGGGTCCCGTACGAGAGCAGGAACTTCACCGTGAACAGGTCGAGCAGGACGCGCACGGTCCGGCCGAGGCCGTACTTGCTGCTCCCCCGGGTCCGCGGCCGGTGGTGGACCGGAATCTCGGCGAGCGTGACCCCCATCCACGACGCCACCGCCGGGATGAAGCGGTGCATCTCACCGTACAGCCGCAGGCCCTGCGCGACCTCCGCCCGCATCGCCTTCAGCGAGCAGCCGTAGTCGTGCAGGTGCACGCCCGTGGCCCAGGAGATCAGGCGGTTGGCGAAGAACGACGGGATTCGCTTGGAGAGCGGGTCCCTGCGCTCCCGACGCCAGCCACACACCATGTCCAGGCCGTCGGCCTCGAGCTTCGCCACCAGCGCCGGGATATCAGCAGGGTCGTTCTGCAAGTCACCGTCGGACGTGACGACAATGTCGCCCCGCGACCGGTCGAAGCCGGCCGAGAAGGCCGCCGTCTGCCCGAAGTTGCGCCGCAATAGCACGACGCGCACGCGGGGGTCGGCCTCCTCCAGGGAGAGAAGGCGCTCGCGTGTTCCGTCCGTGCTGCCGTCGTCGACGAGCACGAGCTCGAACCCCCGGCCCGTCGACTCGAGAGCGGAGGCCATCTCGCGATGCAGATCGTCGAGGTTCCCGACCTCGTTGAGAAGCGGCACGACCACGGAGATGACGGGCCGGGACTCTGCACCCATGACGTTGCGAGTATAAGCGAGCCCGTGCGCCTGGCCATCAGGCCCGCTGGGGGTCCGCGTCTCCCCCTCAGCGCCCGGCGACGATCAGGTACACCCAGTTCATCAGGAACGCCGCGACAGCCACGACGCGAAACGCGCGGCCGGATGACCGGGAGAGCCCGACCCGGAGGGCCCGGCGCCGCGGGAGCAGGAGTACGTCGACCACCGCCCAGGCCGCGATCACGGTCGCGAGAACGGTCGTGAAGGGATTCATGGCGAGCGCCCCGCCGGGATCGAGCTCGAACAGGCGGGCGGCCGC
>JAJDNV010000312.1 GCA_022340545.1 Acidobacteriota bacterium
CCCGCGATGTGGGTGAAGACGTCGTACCTGTGGACGGCGTCCGACCCGACGCTGGGGGCAGTGAACGGGGAGGATCTGCTCCCCGACGTGGCGGTGGGTCGACTCCCGGCGAAGACGCTCCAGGAGGCCCACGCTCTCGTCGGGAAGGTCCTGGCCTGGGAGGCGGGGGCGCAGGACCTTTCTGGGACGGCGGTCCTCGTAGCGGACAACCCGGACAAGGCGGGGGACTTCGAGGCGGATCTTCGGGACATCCGGGCGAGCTTCCTGGGGGGACGGCCCACGAAGACGCTGTTCGTGAGGGAGCTCGGGGGGAGCACGCGCGGTGAGATCCTGGCGTCCTTCGACGAAGGCGCGTCCTTGATGAGCTACGCGGGGCACGGGGGTCCGGCGGTGTGGGCGTCGGAGAACGTGCTGAACTCCTGGGACACGGAGAAGCTCCTCGCCCAGTCGCGTCAGCCTCTGATGCTGACGTTCAACTGCCTGAACGGCTACTTCCTGGCCCCGAACTACGACTCGCTTTCGGAGGCGTTCCTGAAGGTGGAGGGGCGGGGGACGATCGGGGCGTTCTCGCCCTCGGGGCTGAGCCTGGACGGCCCGGCCCACCGGTTCCACCGGGCGCTGATGGCGGAGCTCGCGGACGGCACGCACCAGAGGCTCGGGGACGCGGTCCTCGCGGCGCAGGCCGCCTACGCCGAGACGGGCCTCATGCCGGAGCTCCTCTCCATCTATCACCTCTTCGCCGACCCGGGGATGAGGTTGCTGCCATGAGAAGACGAGGTCAGGAGATGCCGGGTTACTCGCCGGCGGCGCAGTGGCGGTCGCGGGCGCGGGAGAATCGCCCGAGACCACAGCTCCAATCGCCTGACGCTCGATGTCGCGCGGCAGCGGGGTGCCAGGCGAGAGCATCAGCGACCGCAATCGGCGTTGCCGGTCTCTGGTTGATGGCCTCTCCTGCCTTCGCCCAGATCGCCAGCGGCACCTACCAGGGAGACGGGGTCGCCGGGCGGGCGATCACCGGGCTCGGCTTCCAGCCCGATATCGTGATCGTCAAGGTCGACTTCGACGGCCAGACCGACCCGAACCCGCCCTGCCTCGGCGGCGACGACTGCTCCTCCGGCGTCATCCGCACCTCCACGATGTCCGGGCCCAACTCGAAGCCAGTGAAGGGGAACCAGGCCTACGGGGGGAACCTGATCACCGCGCTCGGTGCGGACGGGTTCACGGTGGGCAACGACCTCAAGGTGAACGCCCTCAACTCCTGCCCTGCGTCGACGACGACACCCTGCAGCTACTACTGGGTGGCCCTGAAGGCCGACTCCAACATCAAGGTCGGCAGCTACACCGGCACCGGGGGCGTCCAGCCGATCGGCGGCCTGGGCTTCTCGCCCGAATACGTGGCGGTGTTTCCCGAGACGACCCACCGGGCGCTCAACCGCTTCGGCGCCGACGCGAACAGCTACCACTGGTGGGCCGGGAGTCCTGACAACCCCGGTATCACGTCGCTCGACGCCACCGGGTTCACGGTGACCGACTCGGGCGGAAATCCGAGCCTCAACTCGAGCGGAACGACCTATCACTACCTCGCGATCACGGAGGCGGCGGGACGAATCCGCATCACAACCTACCCGGGGACGGGGGCGGCCCAGGATGTCACCAGCCCCGGCTTCCAACCCGAGCTCGTTTTGGTGAAGGCGCTGGACCCGGCGAGCAACGACCCGCTCCACAAGACGACAGGCATGGGCGGGACCACGTCGATCAACTTCCGCAGCGGCTCGACCACGAACGGGATCACGGCACTCCTCGCGAGCGGGTTCCGGGTGGGCACCTCCACCGGTGCCAACGCCTCGGGTACGACGTACGCGTACCTGGCCGTGGGGACGGGGACCTGCTGCGCCCTGGCAACTGTCGAGGGCGCCAGCACGATCACGGTGACCGGCCAGAGCAGCTTCGAGATGGTCTTCGACCGGGGATTCGGAGGCGCCCTCGAGAGCTTCTACGATCTGGCCGAGGACCCGACCCGTCTCTACGACCTCGCCGGCAAGCCCGCCTCGAACTTCCATGGGCTGTTCCACGCCAGCATCAACAGCGGGGCCGTGCTCTATACCTCCGGCACGAACGCGATCGGTGCGAAGCTCGACCTCCTCGAGGCCACCGCGACGCGGGTGAGGGTGCGGCAGGAGGCATTCTTCCAGGCGATCCCCCCGAGCACCGCCATCCTGCAGGGCCTGAAAGGGATCGGAGACTACAGCATCTACCCCGCGGGGAAGCTGGCGGTCCGCTGGAATCGCCGCACCACCGCCCCCCTGCTCTTCACCAATCACCCCCTCGAGGTCGGAGTCTGGTATGCGTCGTCTCCCGACCCCCGCAGCAGCCTGACGGGATTCAGCGAGACGACCGCGTACGCGGTTCCGCCCGCGGTCGCCTCTCCGGCACCGGCAACCGACGATTTCGTCCTCGCGCGGTACGACGCCCCCGGGGCCCGGACGGACTTCCTGGCCATCGCCCATACGGACTGGGCGGAGGCCGACTCGCTGGATTTCGCCAACGCTGTCGCGTACTTCAGCTGGAGGGACAGTCCGACCGCCTACTCCGTCACACCGCTGGCCGCGAACTCGAGCGACGTGTGGGACTTCCTCTACTACTTCAAGCCCACGAACTTCGCGAGTGGGGGCGATCCCGCCGTCACCTCCCGGGCCAGCGACTACCGCACCCCCGCCGTGCCCACGATCAACGGCGGCAAGGGGAGCCAGTGGCAGGACGCGGGAGAGAACACCTCCGCTGCGGGCGACTTCTTCAACGAGGCGGAGGCCGCCTACATCTTCGACATGGATTCGGCCCTAGGCCTCGACTTCGACATCAGCGGCTCGGTGGCCAGTCCCCGCTACCAGCCGTTCTTCAAGATCCGCGGCTGGCGCGCCCTGGGGGCGCTGGCGGGTACGGTGACGCTGAATGGAACGACCCTCACTCGCGACGCCGACTACAAGTCGGACGTCAAGCCGGTCTCGCGAGCCCACTTCGCGAACAGGCTCTCGTTCCACTCCACCCTGCAGGACGCGACGGCGCTGAGCGCCCCCGACCTCGGCCAGCCCGGAGGAGCGGCCAACAACGGCGCGTTCGTCGCGGCCCGTTACGGCAACGGCTTCCAGGTCTCGGCGAATGGCGACTACGCCGCGGTCCCGATCACAGCCTTCAGCCCCAACAAGTTCAGGGGCGCGATCGCGTTCTGGTTCCAACCGAGCTACGCCAGCACCGACACGTCGGACCATGACCTCGCGGGCTTCCACGCCAACAACCAGAACTGGCTGCGTCTCCGCAAGAACGCCGCGAACGATCTTGCCTTCGAGCTCACGGCCAGCAACTTCACGTCGACCTACACGGTGGCCGCCGCGGACTACGGCTGGCGCGCGTTCGACTGGGTCCACGTCCGGATCGAGTGGGAGGAGGGCGTGCCCTGCAGTCCCAACTGCGTCGGCCAGCAGCGCATCCTCCTCAACGGAGTCGAGCCCCCGCACACTGACTCGACGGTGGACTACGTGGCGGCCAATCTCTCGACGGCGGCCACGACCTTCGATTTCGGGCGCGAGACGAACGGCCCCAACTTCTCTCCGGGGATCTACGACGAGGTGCACTTCTACTCGGTCTCGTCCACGACGCCGACCTCGCTGGCCAACGGAGGTCTCGTCGGCGCCAACGAGTACCTGGCGGACAACAGCGGTGGGAAGAACTTCCCGCTGGCCTTCCAGGGGGTCGACGTGAATCGGACCGGTCAGTACGCCTACATCGGCTCGGATTCGCGCTTCCGGGGCCTCACGTTCGGGCTGGCGACGGCAGGCACGGGTGTTGCCGCCGACGCCCTTGAGTGGGAGTACTGGAACGGAACCGCGTGGGCCACTCTCGAGGCGGGCTGCCCGGGAGCCTGCACCTACGGCTTCACCGACACGACGAGCTCCCTGACCAGGGTCGGCGATGTCTACTGGACCTCGGATCCGCCCGGCTGGTCGCCCTACTCCGTCAACGGGGGACCCGACCTCTACTACGTGCGCCTCCACCTCGCCAACTCGTCCAACTACACCGTCACGCCCATCGAGTCCCTGGTCAAGACGGACATCCTGCTCTTCCAGTACTGTGGGAGCATCACGGCCGCGGGGCAGCAGTTCTTCTTTGCCCCGCCGGTTCCGACCGCGGTGGAGCTTCTGTCCTTCGAGGCGGTCCCGGCGGATTCGGCGGTGGACCTCACGTGGCGGACCGGCTCGGAGCTGCACAACCTCGGCTTCCACCTGCACCGGTCGCTTTCGAGAAAGGGCCCCTGGACGCGCATCACGGCGTCTCTGATCCCTGGCCTCGGGTCGTCACCGGAGGGCGCGTCGTATTCCTCCCGCGACACGGGTCTCACGAACGGGGTGCGCTACTTCTACCGCCTCGAGGACATCGACTCCGAGTCCGGTTCCACCTTCCACGGTCCGGTCTCCGCTGTGCCTCAGGCGGGAGCCGCGCCCCCTGCAGACGACGGAGGCTCCGGCGACTCCGACCCCGAGAGATCCTCGGATTCCGAGGATCCCACTTCCCAGATCTACGGCCGCCCCGGGGATGTGTCCTTCCGGGTGGTCTCCCGCACGAAGCACGCCGTGGTCGTGGAGCTTGAGACCCCGGGCTTCGTCGTCACCCCAAGCCCCGAAGGCCTCCACGTCTCGGTCCCCGGCTTCGACCAGCCCACCGACCCCCGCGCCCCCGATCTGCCCCTGAAGCGCGTGGTCCTCGACGCCCTCGTGGGACGCCACGCCAGGATCGTGTGGGTCAAGGAGAGACAGACCCTCTCCTTCCCCGGTCTCACTCCCGCTGCGGTGGGGGCGGCCGAGATCGTCTCCTCTCCCGACGGCACCGTTCGACCCGGCCGCCGCGCCGCGGCGCTTCGGGGCGAGGGGCTCCTTCCCCCCGTCGCCGCACGCATCCCCGGTGACGCCTTCATCGGGGAGTTGAAGAAGCTCGCCCTCGAGATGAACCCCCTCCGCTACGACGCCTCCTCGGACACGCTCCTCCTCGCCCAGACG
>JAJDNV010000314.1 GCA_022340545.1 Acidobacteriota bacterium
AGGGTCAGGTTCGTCGGCCCGTACCCCTTGTCGTAGAGGAAGTGCTCGCAGGCCTCGCCCATGGCCGCGGCGTCGGTGTAGCGATCGGAGGGCTCGCGCTGCAACGCCCGGGCCAGGATCTCCTCGACCGCCTCCGGCACCGCTTCGTTCGTTTCTCGGGACGGGGGGATCGGTCCCGACACCACCCGGTCGAGGACCTCGCTGGACTTGTCTCCGGGGAAGAGCCGCTCGCCGGTGAGGACCTCGTAGAGCACCGTGCCCAGGGAGAAGATGTCGCTCCGGTGATCGGCCCGCTTCTCGACGACCATCTCCGGCGCCATGTAGGCGGGCTTGCCTGCCAGGTAGCTCTCCCGGGCCCCACTGCGCGCGGCGATGCCGAAGTCGATCAGCTTCACCGTGCCCTCGGTGGTCATCATGATGTTGCTCGGGCTGATGTCACGGTGTGCGATCCGGGCCTTCTCGTACACGTACTGCAGCGCCCGGCAGACCCGGCTGGCGATGAACACCGAAAGGTCGACGTCGGGCAGATAGCCGAGCTCGCGGTGCCGCTCGACGTACTCCACGAGGCTCCACCCGTCGATGTACTCGAGGATGATGCACAGCTCGCCCCGGACGCGCTCGAAGTCGAAGATGCGCCCGATGTTCTCGTGATCGAGCAGCGCGTACCGGCGCGCCTCCTCCACGAACAGCCGGAGGTGCTCAGGCTCTGCCTGCTTGAGCTGCTTGATGACGATCGGGCGCTGGAAGCCGGCCTCACCGATCAGGAGCCCCTTGTGCACCCAGCCCATGCCCCCGGCGCCCAGCTCCTTGAGGATCCGGTACTTGGCCTCGGACATCCGCGGTCGCTCCTGTCCTGCGCAAACGAGCGGGCAGGATCGCAGAGCCCCCGGGAAGGTGTCAAGGTGGCTCCCCTCCCCCTCGCGGCTATACTGCCTCGCGTGCGGTACCTGGGCCTGGACGTCGGGGATGTCCGCATCGGGGTGGCCCTCTCCGACGAAACCGCGACCCTGGCCTCGGGGCTCCTCACCCTCGAGCGTGTCGGGCCTCGCAAGGACGTCCGGGCGGTGGCCGCCATCGTGCGCGAGCGCGAGGTTGGCGAGGTGGTGGTCGGCATGCCCTGGCGGCTCGACGGCACCATGGGCCCGCAGGGCGAGAAGGTGACGGCCTTCGTCGAGTCGCTGCGCCGCGCCGTCGAGGTGCCGGTCGTGACCTGGGACGAGCGGTTCACCACAGTCGCCGCGGACGAGCTTCTCGCGGAGGCAGGCGTCCGCCGCCGCGACCGCAAGGCCCGCATCGACCGCGCGGCGGCAGTGCTGATCCTCCAGGGCTACCTCGACGCCCGACGGTCCGAGACCCCGACCCGGAGAGAGGGGCCGTGACGCCGAAGACGGGGTCCGCGGTCGCCAGCTGGGGACGGCGCCTCCGTCTCCTGGCTCTTCTCGTGGCCTTGCTCGGCGCGGCGGGGTGGTTGGCGTGGCAGCACGAGACGCAGGCCCCGAAGCTGGCGGCGGGTGCCGCCCCGGTGAAGCTGGTCGTGCCGCCGGGAGCGACCGCCGACGCCATCGGGAGGAAGCTCGAAACGCAGGGTCTTGTGCGGCACCCCATCGTCTTCCGGCTCCTCGTCCGCTCGCGCGGCCTCGGCGGCCAGCTGAAGGCGGGCGAGTACGCCCTCGAAGGGCCCCTCTCCCTCGAGGACATCGTCGAGCTCCTCGCCCGGGGCGACGTGGTCCGCAACGAGGTGACCATCCCGGAGGGCCGCACGATCGAGGAGACCGCCGCCCTCGCCGCCGCGCAGGGGATCGACCACGACGACTTCATCGAGGCCGCACGCGACCCGGCGCTCATCCGGGACCTCGATGCCGAGGCCTCCGATCTCGAGGGCTACCTCTTCCCCGACACGTACGAGGTCCCGCTCGCCACGGATCCCGCGGTCTCTCTCGTGCGCCGGATGGTCGAGCGCTTCCGCGAGGTCATCGCTCCCGAACGGACGCGCATCGAGAAGAAGGAGCTCACCGTGCGGAAGGTCGTGATCCTCGCCTCGCTCGTCGAGCTCGAGACAGCGGCCGCCGAGGAGCGTCCGAGGATCGCCGCCGTCTTCCTCAACCGTCTCGCCCGGCGAATGCTCCTGCAGACCGACCCCACGATCATCTACGCCCTCAAGCGTGAGGGAACCTGGAATGGCAACATCCGTCGCCGGGACCTCGAGATGGATTCCCCCTACAACACGTACCGGTACCCGGGGCTTCCCCCCGGCCCGATCGGCTCGCCGGGCCGCGAGGCCATCCTGGCGGTGCTGGATCCGGCGGACACGCGAGACCTCTACTTCGTGAGCCGCAACGACGGTACGCACCATTTCAGCGAGACGCTCAGGGAGCACAACCGCGCGGTGGACCGCTACCAGCGCCGCCGCCGCGGCCGCTGATGGGGGTCAGGACCTACGAGACCGGTCCCGGGCCGAGGCCCCACGTGCCCGGACCCGGGGTGGGGGCCACGCTGGCGGTGGCGGGCCTCGGCGTCGCGGTCCTCCTCGCGAACGGGCGTCCCCTGGGCGACCCCCAGATGTCGGGCCTGGCGGGTGGCGTGTTGCAGGGGTTGCTGTGGGTGGCCGGTCTCGTCCTGGACGTGGACGCTGTCGCGCGGGCGGTCGTCGGCAAGCTCCTCGCCGCCGCCTGCACCGGGCTCGCGGCCGGGGCCCTGTTCTCGGCCGCCGCCCGGCGCCGGCCCCTCGCCGACGCGCGGGTGAGCGGTCTCATGCTCGCGTTCGGGACGACACTCGCCGCCGCCTCACAGTCCTGGTCGGCCGAGGCCCCGGCGGCGGCGGCGGTCGCGGTGGCGCTGCTGCTGCAGAGTCGCGCCGAGGCGGAGGACGATTCCCACGCGGCGGGGCAGAGCATGGTTGCACTGGCGGCCGCGGTGCTGCTGTCTCCGTCGACCTGGATCCTGGCCCTCGTCCTCGCGCTCGGCGCCCTGGGGCGCTGGCACCGGACCACCCTGAGGATCCTCGCCTGGGCGGTGCCGTCCGTCCTCCTGGCCCTCATCGGCGTGGCGGCGGGCGCCGGGCCGGAGCCGTCCGGCGAGGGTGCGGGCGGGCTCGCGCTGCTCGTCTCGCCGGCCCACGGGGTGGTCTTCTTCACCCCGGTCTTGCTGGTGGCGGTCGCCGGGATCGTGCGGGTGGTGCGGCCACCACGTGCCCGCCACCACTGGGACCAGGGCGCGCCCGTCGCCTGGTTGCCCCTCGCCGCGGCGACCGCCGGCCTCGCCCACGTGGCCTGGGTGGCCTTCGACGGGAGCCCTGGCGGGGGACCCTTCTGGGGACCCCGTGGCCTGGCCCCGGCCTGGCCGCCGCTCCTGCTGCTCCTGCCCGAAGGCCTGGCCCTCCTGCGGGTCGTCGGCGCGGCGATCGCGGCGCTGTCGGTGGCGGTGCAGATGCTGGGGGCCTTTTCCTACGACGGGCGGTGGGACCGGCTGCACGGCGCAGACCCCGCGGTCACATGGGACGTCACCCGCAGCCCGATCGCCTTCCAGGTCCGCGAGCGCACGGTGCGCCTCGCCGTGCCTTCCGTCGTGGGCCGCCGCGTCGTCGTGCGCGAGTACCCGCTCGTGCCGGGTGGGCCGACCGGGTCCTTCGTCTCGTTCGCCGACGGCCGCCCCGCGGTCGGAGGGGCGGACGCAACCCTCGGCGACGTGCTGCTCGAGGGCGGGGCGCGGGTGGTCGGTGACCGGGTGAGGCTGCAGTCCCCGGACGACGCCCTCTTCTTCCGGGTGCGGGGTGCGGCACGCGAGCGCCGTCTCGAGCTGCGGGTCGACGGTCGGGGCCCAGGGGTCGTCGGGGTGGGGGAGAAGACGTTCTGGACCGCGGTCCGCTGGGACGAGCACCGCGTTGAGAGCCGCTTCCGTCTGCGCGTCCCGTGGTCCTATGCTGCCTCCGGCGGAGGCGACATCCGGATCGCATCGCGGGCAGGGCAGATCGAGATCGTGAGGGTCGCCCTCGTCCCCCCGGGGGAGCCCGAGAACGTGATCAGGCTGAACTAAGACAAGTGGGACACGCGGGCGAATCCAGGCCTGTTGGCCAGTTCACTCGCGGACGGTCACGTTCGGCTCGCCCCACTTGAGCTTGGTGCGGAGGACCTCGAAGTAGTCGCGGCCCCGGGCGGTGACCAGCTTGAGGCGGAGCGGGCTGCCCGTGACCGTCGCCCCGTCGCCGTCGGACAGGGCGAAGGTCTCCTGCCCGTCGAGCGCGGTGTACACCTCCACCCCACGCGCCGCCCGCAGCCGCACCTCGACTCGCGCCTCGTCCCCGACCACGAGCGGACGGTTGGAGAGCATGTGGGGGCAGATCGGTGTCACGACCATCGCCGGGAGGGTCGGCCGGAGGATGGGCCCGCCCGCGGCCAGGTTGTAGGCGGTGGAGCCGGTCGGGGAGGAGACGATGATCCCGTCCGCCCGGAAAGACGACACGAAGCTCCCGTCGACCACGACGTCGAGCTCGATGATCCGGGACGGCCCCGCTTTCGTGATCACGACGTCGTTCAACACGTCGACGGTGACGTCGTCGTGTCCCCGCCGGTGGACGACCGCGCGCAGGAGCCGCCGGTCCTCGTGCTCGAACCGACCCTCGAGGACGCCCTCGAGCGTCGGGAACAGCTCGGGCAGGGCGATCTCGGTGAGGAACCCGAGGCTGCCGAAGTTGACGCCGAGGACGGGAATGGACCGCTCGAGAAGGCGGCTCGCCGCGAGCAGGGTGCCGTCACCGCCGAGAACCACCATCGCGTCCACGAGAGCGACCATCTTCTTCCCGGAGGCGGTGAGGCAGCCGGCCTCGATCCCGGGGCCGCCGACGGCGGCGGTGGCCTCGTCGAGGCAGGCGCGACGCCCGCGGTCGCGAAGCCAGCCCACGAGCTCCTTGACGACCGGCCCCGCTTCCACGAGATCGGCCCGTGCGAGGACGCCGATCGTATTCATGCCTCCACCGCCTTTCTGAGGAGGGTCTCGAGCTCGTCCGGGGCCAGGGGCGACCCTTCAGGGACGAGGTGCAGGAAGAACTCGCGATTGCCCTCGGCGCCGGTGATCGGGGAAGCGCAGGCCCCCCGCACCGCATAGCCCTGCTCGCGCGCGGCCACGGCCACGTCGCGCAGGGCCTGCCGGTGAAGGGTCGGCTCCTTCACGATCCCTCCCCGGCCCACCTGCGAACGCCCGACCTCGAACTGGGGCTTCACGAGGACCACCACGTCGGCGCCCGGTCCGAGAACCGAGCGCAGCGCGGGCAGGATCTTGCCTGCGGAGATGAAGGAGACGTCCATCGACGCGATCGTACACGGCTCGGGAACGTGCGCGGGTGACAGGCTCCGCGCGTTCGTGCGGTCGAGCACGACGACGCGGGGGTCGGTGCGCAATCGCTCGTGGAGCTGGCCACGGCCGACGTCCACCGCGTAGACCCGCGCCGCGCCCCGGGCCAGAAGCGTTTCCGTGAAGCCTCCCGTCGAGGCCCCCACGTCCACCGCCACCTTGCCCTCGGCCCGGACCGCGAAGGCGTCGAGCGCCGCGGCCAGCTTCGTCGCCCCCCGACCGACGTGGGCAGGTCCGGGATCGACGGTGACACGTGCGCCGAGCTTGACCCGGGTGCCGGGCTTGCTTGCCCGCTGTCCGTCCAGGGTCACCCGACCCGCCATGACGAGCGCCTGGGCCTTCTCCCGCGACTCGGCGAGGCCATTCTCCGCGAGCCACACGTCGAGCCTCGTCACGAGCGCTTCACGAGTGGCGGTCCACGATGAGACGGGCGATCTCGGCGAGCCGATCCGCCCGCGGCCCCAGGGGCTCGAGCGCTTCCAGCGCCTCGCCGCGCAGCTTGACCGCCATCTCCCGGGCGCGCTCGAGGCCGTGGATGCCGACGTAGGTCGCCTTGCCCGCTGCTTCGTCCTTGCCCGCGGTCTTCCCGAGCTGATCCGCGCCCTCGGTGGCGTCCAGAACATCGTCCACGACCTGGAAGGCGAGACCGATCGCCCCCGCGTAGCGGGTGAGGAGGGCGAGGTCCGCCTCGGTCGCTCCGCCGAGGAGGGCCCCGCCTCGCACGCACGCGGAGAGGAGGGCTCCCGTCTTGGCCCGGTGCAGGCGCTCGAGCTCCCGGGCATCGATCGCGCGTCCCTCCGACTCGAGATCCATCACCTGCCCGCCGATGAGGCCGCTGGTCCCGCAGGCCTCGCCGAGCACGGCGGTGGCCTGGACGCGCCGGAGGACCCTCGTCTCATCCAGGCCGGCGGGCATCTCGGCGAGAAGGTGGAAGGCCCGCGTCAGCAGCGCGTCCCCGGCGAGGATCGCGGTCGCCTCGCCGAAGACCTTGTGCGAGGTGGGCTTGCCTCGCCGCAGGTCGTCGTCGTCCATGGCCGGCAGGTCGTCGTGGATGAGGCTGTACGTATGGATCATCTCGACCGCGCAGGCAAAAGGCAGCACCTCCTCTCGCGCGCCTCCCACTGCCTCGCCCGAGGCCAGGACGAGCACGGGTCGGATGCGCTTGCCCCCGGCGAAGAGGCTGTAGCGCACCGCGCGATGGATTGTCTCCGGCCAGGCGTCCTCGGGCGGCAGCGCCTGGTCCAGGGCCGGCTCCACCGCGAGTCGCAGGTCGTGGAGGGCGGTGAGCGTCTTCCTCGTCATCAGCCTCGCCTAGGCCTCGTCCTCCGGCGGCGGAAGGGGCTTCGTCTTCGGACGCCCCTGTGCGTCGAGCGCGGGCTCGCCTTTCCCGTCCTTGAGGAGCATCTCGATCTTCCCCTCCGCCTCTTCCAGCTTGCCATGGCAGAGCCGCGAGAGGCGGATCCCCTCCTCGTACAGCGTCAACGATTCCTCGAGCGTCAGCTCGCCCTTCTCGAGGCGCTCGACGATCCTCTCGAGCGCGGCGAGGGCCTGCTCGAACCTGGGTTCCTCGTCTTTCTTCACTCGGGCTCCCTCGACACGACGGTGGCGCGGATAGCGCCCCGGTGCAATCGGATGCGAAGTGGGCGTCCATCGTCCGTCTCGGCGACATCACGCAGGAGCAGGCCCGAAGTCTCGTCCCACACCAGCGCGTAGCCACGGCCCAGCACGGCGAGGGGCGAGAGCCCTTCGAGCCGTCCCGCGAGGCCGGCCAGCCCCGCCCGACGCCGATCCAGCCCCTCGCGGAAGAGCGCCCGCACGTGATCGGTGCGCCAGGCCAGCCTCTCGCGCCGCGCGGCGAGCTGGCGGTCCCATCGGAACGCCTCCAGGCGCTCCCGAAGACGGCGAGCGCTTTCGCCTCCGCGTTCGAGCCGGCGCACCAGCGCTCGCTGGCCGCGGCGCACCGCCTCGTCCACGCGCTGGGCCCGCACGTGGAGCCGTCCCTGCTCGGCCGCGAAGACGCGGTGGGCGGCGGCGGCCTCGACCCGCGCTCGCGTCCGGGTGAGCCCGAGGCGCAGGGCCGCGTGGAGGCGCTTCTCGGCGCCGGAGATCCGCGCCTGAAGCTCCTCCTTCGCCTGGACCACGCGCTCGGCAGCGGCGGAAGGCGTCGGAGCGCGGAGGTCGGCCACGAAGTCGGAGATCGTGAAGTCGGTCTCGTGGCCCACCGCGGAAATGGTCGGGATCCGGGAGGAGACAATCGCCCGGGCCACCGCTTCCTCGTTGAACGCCCAGAGGTCCTCGAGGCTTCCCCCGCCGCGAGCGAGGATCATGATGTCGAGATCGCCCAGGCGGTTGAGAGTCTGGATTCCCCGCACGATCTCGGCCGCCGCGCCCTCTCCCTGCACGCGGGCCGGATAGAGGAGCACCTCGAGATTGGCGTAGCGGCGGCGCAGCACGCGCAGGATGTCGCGGATCACCGCTCCCGTGGGCGAGGTCACGACCCCGACGCGGCGGGGCAGGGCGGGCAGCGGCCGCTTGCGCGCGGCGTCAAACAACCCCTCCTTCTCGAGCTTCTCCTTCAGCTCCTCGAACGCCTGCGCGAGGGAGCCCTTGCCGAGAGGCTCCAGCACCTGGACCGAGATCTGGTACTCGCCCCGGGGCGGGTAAACGCGCAGTCCCCCGCGAGCAAGGACGTGCATCCCGTCCTGGGGACGGAAGCGCAGGAGCCGCGCGTCGGTCCGCCAGACGACGGCTCGGATCTGGGCCCGGTCGTCCTTGAGCGAGAAGTAGATGTGTCCGGAGCTCGCCCGCTTCAGGTTGGAGATCTCGCCTTCGACCCAGACGTCCAGGAACTCGGTCTCGAGCACGCCCTGGACCCGCTCGGTGAGCTCGGAAACGCTGAGGGCGCGGCGACGCGCGGGCCGGGGCTCCCCCGAGCCGCCGAAGTCCAACCCCTTCTGCTGCATGTCGCGGCGGCATTCTATCAGGGCCACCGGGCCGCACCCGCCCGGACAACCCCGGGGCTATGATGATGAGGTCTCAAAGCTGGAGGACACAGCATGCGTCGAGCGCGCCCTCTCTTCTTCCTCAGCCTGCTCGTCGGGGTGGGGATCGGTCTGCTCATCCCCCTGGGCATCCAACGGGTGCTCTCGTCGGGCGAAACCACCGAGGGGCCCCCGCCCGAGGCGGCGCCGGCCCCGACCCGGGCGACCGCCGCGGCGCCCTTCCTCGAGGACGACGAGAAGAAGACCATCGAGCTCTTCGAGACGTCCGCCCCCTCCGTCGCCTTCATCACGACCCGGATTCAGCAGATCGACCTCTGGACCCGCAACGTGTTCGAGGTCCCCCAGGGAACGGGCTCGGGCTTTCTCTGGGACGGCGAGGGACACGTGGTGACGAACTTCCACGTCGTGCAGGATGCGGCCCGGCGTGGCGGCTCCGCACAGGTCACTCTCGGCGACGACGACTTCGACGCCACGGTCGTGGGTGTGGCCCGCGACCAGGACCTGGCGGTTCTCCGGATCTCCGCGCCGCGGGAGAAGCTGGTACCGATCCGCATTGGGAGCAGCCGTGGCCTCCGGGTGGGCCAGCACGTGTACGCGATCGGGAACCCCTTCGGCCTCGATCACACACTCACCACCGGCATCGTGAGCGCGCTCGGACGGACGATCCAGGCGGCAAACGGCAGCACGATCTTCGACGTGATCCAGACCGACGCCGCCATCAACCCCGGCAACTCGGGGGGGCCCCTTCTCGACAGCGGCGGACGGCTGATCGGGGTCAATACCGCGATCTTCAGCCCCTCGGGTGCGAGCGCGGGCATCGGGTTCGCGGTGCCGGTCGACACGGTGAACCGCATCGTTCCCGAGCTCATCCGCCACGGGATGGTGACCCGACCGGTGCTGGGTGTCTACCTCGACGGCCAGCTGAGCGGCGCGGTGACCCGCCGGCTCGGGGTCCAGGGGGCGCTGATCCGCGACGTCTCGCCCGGAGGCGGGGCCGAGGAGGCCGGCCTCAGAGGGACCCGGCGCGGCCAGAGGGGCATCATCCCAGGCGACATCATCCAGGAGATCGACGGCAAGGAGGTGGGAAGCGTCGGCGACCTCCTGGGGCGGCTGGGCAGCTACCGTCCCGGCGACACCGTCACCCTGACGGTCTGGCGGGAGGGTGAGACACGCCAGGTCCAAGTCCGGCTGCAGCAGGCACGCGAGTAGGCAGGCAAACGCCAACCGCGCCGCGGGCTGCCAACCGGCCGTCCGTGGTTACGCCGTCGGGGCGTCCGGTCGGCGGACAGCGGGCGCCGCCCGGTCACGCAAGTCGTTGACAGTCAACCGAGTGGCAGGTGGTATGCCGGTTGCAGCTTCCGGGGGCATGATACCGGCCCGGGTGGTTCTCCTCGTCGAACCCGATGCCCAGTGCGGGCGGGCCCTCGCTCGGCTGCTCCGCCGCAACGGCCACCGGGTGCGCCTCGTGCGGACGGCTCGCGCCGCCGCCGCCGCGGTCCAGCGCGAGGACTTCGATCTCGCCGTGGTGGACCTGCTCCTCGCCGGGGGGGGTGCCGACCTCGGCCGTCGGCTCTCTCGTCGCGTGCCCCGCCTCTACCTGAGCGTTGGAGCACGCTTGCTCCCGGAGGAAATGGTGGAGGTGGCGCTCGGCTTCCCGGTCCTCCGGAAGGCCGCCGTCCCCGACCTCGTCCGGGCGCGGTTCAACGGTACGGGCGCGCCCCCGAAAGCGCCGAGGTCCCGGGTCGATCGGCGACGAACGACCCGCTCTCGCTGATCGTCGGCCGGGAGCCCGAGCGAGGCTGCCCTCGCCAGACCCCCGCGAGCACACCCGGCCTCCGCCAGGAGCGCTGCTACAGCCCGAGCTTCTTGATCCAGCGGTACAGCGTCCGCGGCGACACCCCGAGGATCTCGGCCGCTTTCTCGCGGCGCCACTTGGCCTTCTCCAGGGCCGCCCGGACGCGCTCGGCGTCGGGACCGTCCCCGGCCGCCGCGAGAGGGACTGCGGGCTCCGCCTCGGGAGCCTCCGTCGTCACGGTGGGAGCCACCGCCGGCGCCGGCAGCCGCCCCCCCTTCTCCACGATTTCCGGGGGCAGGTCGTGGATGTCGATCTTCTCCCCCTCCGCGAGCAGCCCCGCCCGCTCGACCGCGAAGTGAAGCTCCCGGACATTCCCCGGCCAGTCGTGCGCTTGCAGCGCGGCGAGCGCCGCCGCGGAGAAGCTCTTCTGGTTGGGGAGCAGCCGGGCGAAGTGCTCAACCAGCAGCGGGATGTCCTCCGGTCGCTCGCGCAGGGGCGGGATCACCACCTTGACCCCGTTGATCCGGTAGAAGAGGTCCTTTCGGAACCGCCCCGCCGTCACCTCACCCTTGAGATCGCGGTTCGTGGCGCAGACGAGGCGGAAGTCCGCGCGTCGCTTGCGAGTGGCTCCGACCCGGTAGAACGTGCCCGAGTCCAGGACGCGGAGGAACTTCGACTGGATCTCGGCCGCCATCTCCCCGACCTCGTCGAGGAAGAGTGTCCCCCCGTCCGCGACCTCGACGAGCCCCGGCTTCTCGTTGCCGGCTCCGGTGAACGCCCCCCGCTCGAAGCCGAACAGCTCGCTCTCGAGCAGACTCGAGGGCACCGCCGCACAGTTGAGGTCCACGAAACCCTTGTTCGACCGGGGCGACAGACGGTGCACGTGCTGGGCCAGCAGTTCCTTGCCCACGCCGCTTTCGCCCTCGATCAGTACCGGAGTACGCGCCCCCGCCACCATCTCGATGGTCTTCAGGACCTTCTGGAGGACCGGCGAGCGGGTCAGGATGTTGGACGAGAGGTTGCGCTGCACCTGAAATCGCAGACGGCGATTCTCACGCTCGAGCAGCGTCTTCTCGCCCGCCTTCTCCACCCGCATCCCGAGCTCCTCGAAGTTCGGAGGCTTGGTCAGGTAGTCGAAGGCGCCGAGGCGCATCGTCTCGATCGCGGACTGCACGTTGGCGAAGCCAGTCACGATGATCGTCTGCAGCTCCGGATGCTCCTTGCGGACGCGGGCGAGGATGTCGACGCCGTCGGCGTCGGGAAGCTTGAGATCGAGGAGCAGCACGTCCCACTCGGTCGAGTCGAGCGACTTGAGGGTGGCCTTGCCCGTCGGACAGACCTTGACGTCATGGTTCAGGTTCTTGAGGGCGCGGGCCACGGTCAGTCCGAACGTCGCCTCGTCCTCTGCCACGAGCACGCGGAAGCCGGCGTTGTTCATGCTTTACCCGAGGCCGCTCGGAGGACGACGCGAAAGGCGTTGCCGCCCTTCCGGGGCCGGTAGACCAGGTCACCCCCGCGGCTGCGGAGCAGGCTTCGGGCGACGGCGAGCCCGAGGCCGGCCCCCCGCTGCGCATCAGCAGCGGCGAAGGGCTCGAAGAGCTGTGATCGGCGGGCCGGGGGAACGGGGGAGGCGGTGTCCGCGACGTCGAGAACGATGGAGCGACCCTGCCGTCCCGCCCGAACGGAGAGGGTGCCGCCCGCGGGCATCGCCTGTGCGGCGCCCACGGCCAGGGCCATCACGACCTGCTTGAGTGAGTCGGCGTCGATGCGGGCCGCGGGCAGCGAGCGAGGGATCAACGTGCGAATCCGGATGCGCGTGAATGCGGGGTGGCGCTCGAGCAGCCTCATGGCGAGCGATGCTGTCTCGCCGACGTCCGCGGTCGATTGTGACGAGGGTCGGGAGGAGTCGAGCAGGAAACGCACGATCGCCTCGCAGCGGGCCACCTCGCTGCGGATGAGCTCCCGGAACTGCCGCGCCTCCCGGGCCGTGGCCTTGTCTCCCTTCGACGCGAGGGAGGCGAGCGCCTCCGCGCACCCGGCGATCCCGGCGAGGGGGTTGGAGATCTCGTGGGCGACGCCGGAGACGAGCTGCCCCAGGAACGCGAAACGGTCGGCGGCGATGAGGTCCATCTCGAGGGCCCGGCGCTCGGTAATGTCCTCGAACCAGGAGAGGACGTGCGTCACTGTCCGCCCCCGCCGCACCGGAAGACGCCGGACGTGGTAGAGGCGGTCAGTCTCCACGATCTCCTCGTGCGGCTCCCCGGTGCGGAAGACCTCCCGAAGCACGGGCTCGGTCGCCCGAAAGCCGGGGGCTCCGAGAGCCCGACGCAGTGGCTTGCCGATCGTATCGTTTCGGCGGCGGCCGAGGGGGCCCCTCTCGCGCAGGCGGTTCCAGGCGACGACCCGCAGGTCGCGGTCCACGACGTAGAGCCCGATGGGGAGAGCGTCGAGCACGGATCCCAGCCCCTCCGGGAG
>JAJDNV010000330.1 GCA_022340545.1 Acidobacteriota bacterium
GCCACCTCGATGCCGTTCTTCTCCCGCTCCTTGACGCGGTACATTGCCTGGTCGGCCTTCTGGATCAGCGCCTCCGGCGTGAGCGCATGCTCCGGGTAGGAGGCGATCCCGAAGGATGCCGAGATGCGCGCGGAGAGCCCCAGGGACTTCAGGAACTGGTTCTCCTCGATGGAACGCCGAAGGCGCTCGGCGATGACCAGCGCCCCCGAGGCCGGGGTCTCCGGCAGCACGGCCACGAATTCGTCACCGCCGTAGCGCGCGAGGATGTCGGACTCCCGCACCCCGTCGGCGAGGATGGATCCGACCTCGGTGAGCGTGCCCGAGCCAGCGAGGTGTCCATACTGATCGTTGATCCCCTTGAAGCCGTCCAGGTCGAGGAAGATGATCGAGAGCGGGATGCCGTGGCGCTTGCAGCGCTTGATCTCCCGGCCCAGATAGAGGTTCAGGTAGCGCGAGTTGAAGAGCTTGGTCAGGTCGTCGGTGATGGTGAGCTGCTCGGTGCGCTGGAAGAGAATCGCGTTCTCCAGAGCGATCGCGCACGGCTCGACCAGGGTCAGCATGAGATCGAGGTCCGCGCGGGTGAACCGCCCCTGACGCTTGTTGATGATCTCGAGGACGCCGATTGTCCGCCCCCGCGAGACGAGCGGTGCGCACAGGATCGAGCGGGTGGCGAACTTGGTCCACCCGTCGTAGCGGTCGGTGAACCGGGGATCCCGGCTGGTGTCGTTCACAATGGCAGGCTTGCCCTCTCGGGCCACCCAACCCGCCACCCCCTCGCCCATCTTGAGGCGGTAGGAGGAGACGGCCCCGCCCCGGGCGCCGAGGGCGGCTTCGAAGACGAGCTCCTGCTCTTTCTCGTCGACCATGAGGAGCGACCAGGCCTCGGATGGGATGAGCAGGCGGATCTTCTCCATGACCAGCTCGACCACCTTGCTCGGCTCGAGGATGGAGTTGGCGGTCTTGACCACGTCGGTCAGGATCGCCAGCCGCTGCGCGGTCGTCTTGAGCGCCTCCCCCACCGGGGCGGCGCCGTCCGTGCGCCGACGGCGGGCACCCTTGAGATGGGCATGGACGGCGGGGGCGGGCGGGTCGCCGGAGCGCCAGATCTCGAGGACGAAGTCGAAGCCGAGCCGTGCCGCCCGCCGCAGGGTCGTGGGGTCGGGCGTGATCGCCACCCCGCCGACGGGCTTGCCGGGCAGGGCCTCGCGCACGATCTTGACTGTCCGAGGCTTGGTGTCGGACCCGGCCTCGACGAGCGCCCCGGCCAGGGCCTGGGGAGAGAGATCGAGGCGGGCCCGCGGGCCGGGGAGAGGCAGGAACTCGTACTCGAGTCCCGCCCCCGCGGCACCCCGGAGCCGGCGTCTCAGCGACGAACCGCCAAACACAACCACGCGCGCCAAGACGTCCTCAGTTTGAAACCACGATAGGCCGGCGCTGCTCCTCGACCCCGCCGCTGACGCTGGTGGCGCGCAGCAGGACCGGGGCCGTCGCGTCGGCCTCGAACATGACGAACTCGTTGAACGACCCGTCCGGCTGCACCTCGATGCGCACACCATTCAGCGTGACGGTGGCCCCGGGTGCGGTCCGCCCCCGGACGTGGAGGACGTTGTCTCGAAGCTCGAGGGTGTCCACCGTGAGCGGCGGCGGCTTGGCCGCGCTCGGGGGCGCCTTGAGCAGGGAGAACGTCGACGGGGCGGCGAAGCTCCCCTCCGTGCCCTCTGGATCGATCGCGGCCACCTTCCAGTAGTAGGTCCCGGTCTCGAGCCCCCGCAGCTCCATCTGGGTCTTCTCCGACACTCGTCGGTCGAAGATGGGGCGGGCGAAGGTCTGGCTGAAATCCACCATGACGCGGTAGGCCTCCGCGCTGGCCACGCCGTTCCACATCAGCAGCGTGATCGCGCGGGACGGGTCGGGATAGGAGACCTCGGTCTCGTTCGGGGGAGCGGTCAGAATCGGCACCTGTGGGAGGGCCGTCTTCTCCCCGGCGGTTCCGTCGGCGGCGACCTGGACTCCTTCATTCGACGCCAGGCGGATCCTCTCGCCGGTGGTCGTTTCCGCCTCGCCCGACCCCTGGAAGATGCGGATCCCGGTGTCACCGTCCTCCGCCACCATGATGTTCCCCACCGTCTCACGGTCGGCGGTGGTGCGCACGGTCGGGGTCGAGATCGTGGTCTCGCCGGACACGTCGCGCGCGGAGGTCTGGAAGTTGGCCTCGCCGGACTGGATGGCGAGCGCCACCCGGTAGTGCTTCGAAGCCGGGTTCTGGGAGCTCTCCACGATGCTCGTGAGGCTGTCCGGCCGGAGGCTGATCTGGTCGCCGCCGGCGAAGAGGATCTCTGCGGTCGAGCCAGGGCCGGTGCGGACGAGATCGTTCCGTCGCAGGACGATCGCGGTGGTGGCGCTGATCCACTCCAGCGTACCCGCGTGCTTCACGTGCACGGTCCCCTCGATCGACGTGAAGCGGGCCCCCGTCTCCACTGCCTGTGGCGGTGGAGGAGCGGGTTCGCCCTGCAGCAGGAAGAACCATGCGGCAAACGCGGCGGCGACGGCGAGGGCGACCCCGCCCAGGACGACGGTGCGGTACCTCACCGTGAACCACTCGATCCGATCCCCGCGGTAATGCGACGGCTCTTTCTTCTCCGGCTCCATCGGGCCCAAAATCCACTCAGCGCGCAACTTACGCGGACCCATGAGTATAGACCAACTCGCGCCGCGGCCCAAGAACGCCCGCGGTCGGTCGAGGGCCCCCGCTTGCGGGTCCTCGGGCGGGGACATAGAATTCAACGCTTTGCGAGAGCGCGCCGTCCCCGGGGCGGCTCCACCCCTCGCGCGAAACGGAGAAGAGATGGCCCTCGGCTACATGCGGCGCCACAAGAAGTGGCTCTATGTCTTCCTGTGGATCGTGATCGCCGCCTTCATCGTGCTCTACGTCCCCGCCCTCACCCCCACCGGTGAGGGCACCCCCAGCGAGACGGTGGTCTCGGTGGGCGACGAGGACATCAGCGTCGGCGAGTTCCAGCGGGCCTACTCCCGGCAGCTTCGACAGATCGCGCGCCTCTACCAGGGACGCTTCGACGAGACCATGCTCCGCCGGATGGGCCTGGAGGAGCAGGTGCTCCAGGGCCTGGTGACCGACCGGCTGATCCAGCTCGAGGCAGAGCGGCTCGGGATCACGGTATCCGACGAGGCGGTCGCCCGGGCAATCGTCACCGCCCCGGACTACCAGGACGACGGGCGGTTCATCGGCACCGCCGAGCTGCGCCGCCGCCTCGAGCTCGCGGGGTTGACCGAGGAGTCCTTTGCGGAGTCGCTCCGCGGACAGCTCATGCGCGAGCGGCTCCAGAGCCTGGTGACCGACGGCGTGGTGGTGAGTGACGCCGAGGTGAAGCGTGAGTTTGACCGCCGCAACGAGCAGGTCCAGCTCGAGTACGTTCTTGTCGACACCGAGCCGCTCCGCGAGGAGGTCCAGCCCACGGACGCCGAGATTGCCGAGCGCTTCGAGGCGAACCGTGAGAGCTATCGCATTCCGGAGAAGCGCGTGGTCTCCTACGTGCTGCTCGACCAGGAGGTTCTTCGCCCACTGGTGACGGTGACCGACCGCGACGTCGCGATGTACTACCAGGACCACCGCGACGAGTTCACCCAGGAAGAGGAATCCTGCGCCCGCCACATCCTCGTCAAGGTTGCGGCGGGAGAGGGCAGCGAGGGGCATAGCGAGGAGGAGGCGCGGCGCATCGCCCAGGCCCTCCTCGAGCGGGTCGAGGCGGGGGGTGACTTCGCGGCCATTGCGAAGGCCTCCTCCGAGGACCAGGGCTCGGCGGCCAACGGAGGCGACCTCGGGTGCTTCCCGGCCGGACGCATGGTGCCGGCGTTCGACGATGCGGTCTTCGAGCTCGACCCCGGCGAGACCTCGGGTCTCGTCCGGACCAACTTCGGCTATCACATCATTCGGCTCGACTCGCGGCGCGAGGAGACCACGCTGCCTCTCGACCAGGTCGAGGACCGCGTCCGGACCCTCGTCACCGAGGAGAAGATGGTCGAGCTGGGCGACGAGAAAGCGGCGGCCCTCGCCACCGCCCTCGCCCGGGGCAAGACGCTCGAGGAGGCCGCCGCGGCCAACGATTTGGAGGTGCAGACGAGCGCGCCCTTCGCCCGCGGCGAGACCCCGCCCGTGCTCGCCTCCCCGACCCTCGTCGCGCGGGTCTTCGAGATGGATGAGGGCCACGTGGAGGAGGCGGGCTTTGCCCTTCCCCAGGGCACCGCCTTCATCGCCCTCGCCGAGATCCAGCCCTCCCGCCTCCCCGATCTGGAGGAGGCGCGAGACCGGGTTCGGGCCGACATCGTCGAGGAGGAGGCGCTCGAGAAGGCGCACGCCCTCGCCGAGCAGGTCCGGGACCGGGCCAAGCGGGTCGGGCTCGAGCGGGCGGCCAGCGCCGCCGGTCTCGTGCGCAAGGAGACGCTGTCACCCACCTCGCCCGGGCAGCCGTTGGGCGACCTCGGCACCGGGTTCGCCCTCGACGAGGTGGCCTTCTCGCTGCCGGAGGAGACGCTGAGCGACCCCGTGCGCACCGCCGACGGCTGGGCCATCCTGCGCGTCACCGAGCGTCAGGGCTTCGATGCCGAGGCCTTCGAACGCGAAAAGCCCCGGGTGGCGGCCGCACTGCGCCAGCAGGCACAGGGAGAGGCCTTCCAGGCGTACATCGCCGCCGCTCACGAGCGATACGAGATCCGGCGCAACCCCGAGGCCTACCGCCGGGCGCTCGGGCGGGACCGCTAGCTCTTCCACGAGGATTCGGGGCGCGGTCCACCGACCTGCTAGAATGCCCTGAGTCATGCACCTCGAAGTCCGCCAGACACAGGACGTCGTGATACTCGACCTGAAGGGCAAGCTCACCGCGGGTCTCGGCGACCAACTGCTGCGCGACGCCATCGACGAGCTCCTGGCGGAGAACAAGGGTCACATCGTGATCAACCTGTCGGAGGTCTCGTTTCTCGACAGCGCGGGGGTCGGTGAGCTCGTGGCCGGCCTGAGGACCGCACGGCGGTTCGGCGCCGAGCTGAAGCTGTTGAACGTGGGCGAGCGGGTCTACAGCACGCTGGACATGGCGCGTCTTCTCCCCACCTTCGAGATCTTCGAGGACGAGGGGGAGGCAGTGCGCTCGTTCGGCGCCGCCTGAGCCGCGCGAGACGCGACTAGTCCTCCTCTGTCGTCACGGTGAGAGGGTCCAGGCTCGTGACCTTCAAAGGCACGCTGCATTCCGGGCAGTTGATGGTCTCGCCCTCATCCAGATCGTAGCCGTCCAGATCGAGGTCCGACTCGCACTCCGGACAACGGGTCTCTGCGCTCGCCACAGGTCACCCCCTTCTCGGGCCAATCTTAGCGCGAGGACACTGCCTCATTCGGTCATCGACCCCCCAATCATTCAATGACCCCCCTCCCTGACCCTCCCCACGTAGGGGGAGGGAAATGCTTGAGATAGGCCACGTCCGCCGGCATGTCCTCAGGGAAAGGACACGCCAGTTCACCGGCGCTGCGCCTGTCCCCCGGGCGCCTGATAAACTCACTCGCTCATGGACTACCGGGACGCCGGCGTCGACATCCCCGCCGCGGATGCGGCCAAGGACCGCATCCGGGCCCTGGCCCGGTCCACCTTCAACCCCTCCGTCCTGACCGAGATCGGGTCTTTCGGGGGCATGTTCCGGGCCGACCTGTCCCGGTACCGCGATCCTGTTCTCGTGGCCTCCACCGACGGG
>JAJDNV010000343.1 GCA_022340545.1 Acidobacteriota bacterium
CCCGACCCGGAGGGCCCGGCGCCGCGGGAGCAGGAGTACGTCGACCACCGCCCAGGCCGCGATCACGGTCGCGAGAACGGTCGTGAAGGGATTCATGGCGAGCGCCCCGCCGGGATCGAGCTCGAACAGGCGGGCGGCCGCACGCGTCGATCCGCAGGTCGGGCACGGCATCCCGGTGAGCCCCTTGAACATGCACAAGGTCAAGGGCACGCGATCGAGTCGCAGCAGGGAAATGGCTCCTGCCGCGAGAAGACCAATCCCGCCGAAGATGGCTCCCAGGGGTGGCGCCCCGGGTTCCGCAGCGACGCGGATCGCGGGCTCTTCCCCTCCGGTCAGTGCCGGGTCGGGACGGGCCTGGCTCACTGGACTTGCGACAGCACCGCGCCCAGGGTGCTGGCGAAGAGCAGGGCCAGACCCACGCAGCAGCAGCAGAAGATGACGAGCGGCAGCAGGACGGCGGCGGCGGCCTTGCCTCCGCCGATCTGATGCGCTTGCGTGAGGCCGATCACCGCCAGCACGATGCCCCAGACCGGTGCGATGACGCTTCCGCAGAACGGAAGCAGCATGAAAAGATACGTGGCCTCGGCGAAGCACACCACACGGAAGGTCGCCTCGAAACCGTGCCGGGCTCCTCCCAGGATCATCAGCATCACGTGGTAGATGCCGGATGCGATGAAGACGCCGATCGCCACCATGACGCCGCCGAAGATGAGCTGGACCAGGAAGCCGCCCCAGCTCTGGGCGAACCCCACCGCCTCCGCCAGCGCGGGGTCGGAACCGAAGGTGGCCATGCTCGACCCGACGAGGGAGTTGAACAGGGCGGAGTAGAAGCCCGCGGCCACGATGCCGATCCAGCCGATGATCACCGCGTAGAGAAGCGGCCCGCCGATCCCTCCCGTCCGGGGCATGGCCCGATAGAAGTCGGTCGGCCGTGTCAGGACCTGCTTCGTGGTCTCGACGAGCGCGTTCGCAAGACCGAGGCGTTCGCGGTCGTCCCAGGGGATGCCTCCCGCCGGTGGAGCACCGTGACCCCCTCCTCCCGGGGGCGGGGCGCCGCGGCCAACGGCTTCCGGGGTCAGCGGCGGAGGGGCCCCGTCCGACTGGGAGGACGTCGCCGCGCTCGGCAGATCGACGTCCCCGCCGCAGTTCGGGCAGTGTCGTGTCCCGGTCTCGGGCAGCGCGTTCCGACAGTGCGGGCACAGGGCCATGTCGAACCTCCTCCGGCCTTGGATCGAGGTGAGTCTAGCAGACCACGGTCCAGGGGCTCCGGCCTGGTGGTCGCCGGGGGGCGGTGGGCCGGGAGAGGGACAAGATGGGGGGTCATTGAATAGTATTGGGCCGCCCATGGCACGAGTCACTGCCGAGACCGTCGATCACGTCGCGAGGCTGGCGCACCTCTCGCTCACCGAGGAGGAGCGGGAGACCTTCGCCCGCCAGCTCGACCAGATCCTGCAGTACGTCGAGTCGATCCAGTCGCTCGACACGGCGGACGTGCCGCCGATGAGCCACGCCCTCGCCACCGGTGGCTTCCGTCCCGACGTCCCGGGCAAGAGCCTCGAGCCGGAGCGAGCGCTCGACGAGGCCCCCGACCCCGCCGAGGGCCTCTTCCGCGTGCCGAGGATCATCGGAGGGTGAGCCCCGTCCTGACCGATCTGACCGCGGCGGAGATTCGCCGCCGGGTGGCGAGTCGCGAGGCGTCCTGCGAGGAGCTGATCCGGGCTCACCTCGACCGCCTGGCGGCGGTCGAGCCCGCCATCGGCGCCCTGCTGGTGACACTCGAGGACCGTGCCCTCGACCGTGCCCGCGCCCAGGATCGTGCGCTCGCCGCGGGCGCGGAGGCCGGGCCGCTCGCCGGCGTGCCGGTCGTCGTCAAGGACCTCCTGAACATCACGGGCCTTGCGACCACGTGCGGGTCCCGGATCCTGGAGGGCTATCGACCGCCCTTCACCGCCACGGCCGTCGCCCGCCTGGAGGACGCGGGGGCAATCGTGATCGGGAAGGCCAACATGGACGAGTTCGCCATGGGCTCCTCGACCGAGCGAAGCGGCTTTCGGCCGACGCGCAACCCGTGGGACCCGACCCGCGTGCCCGGCGGCTCTTCGGGAGGATCGGCAGCCGCCGTTGCCGCGCACATGGCGCCGATGGCTCTGGGCTCGGACACCGGGGGGTCCATCCGGCAGCCGGCGGCCTTCTGCGGGGTCGTCGGGCTCAAGCCCTCGTACGGCCGCGTGAGCCGATACGGCCTCGTGGCCTTCGCCTCGTCCCTCGACCAGGTCGGCCCCCTGGCCCGAACCGTGGACGACATCGCCCGGGTCGCGACCGTGCTGTGCGGGCAGGATCCCCGGGACTCGACGAGCGCCGCCCTCGACGTGCCCGATTTCGCCGCCGCCGTCGCGCGCGAACCCGAGGGCCTCCGGATCGGGGTCCCCTGGGCCGTCCTCGAGGGTGTTGAGACCGAGACGCTGGCCCGCTTTCGCGAGGCGCTCGGGTCTCTCGAGGCGGCGGGGGCCTCCGTGGTCGAGGTGGAGTTGCCCCATCTCCCCCACGCAGTCGCGACGTACTACATCGTGGCGACCGCCGAGGCTTCCAGCAACCTCGCCCGGTACGATGGCGTACGGTACGGCCACCGGGCCCCGGGGATCATCGATCTGGAGGAGATGTACGGCCGCACCCGGGACGAGGGCTTCGGCCCCGAGGTCAAGCGGCGCGTCATCCTCGGCACGTTCGTCCTGTCGTCCGGCTACTACGACGCGTACTACCTTCGGGCCCAGAAGGTCCGCACCCTCATCCGACGGGACTTCGAGCGAGCCTTCGAGAGCTGCGACGCGGTGGCCACGCCGACCACCCCCACCGCTGCGTTCCGCATGGGCGAGAAGACCGCGGATCCCCTGCAGATGTACCTCGAGGACATCTTCACGGTGCCGGCCAACCTGGCGGGCATCCCGGGGCTCTCGCTTCCGTGCGGTCTGGCCGGGGGTCTGCCGGTCGGCCTTCAGCTCCTCGGGCGCCCTTTCGACGAGGAGACCCTTCTCCACTGCGGCGCGGTGTTCCAGCGCGTGACCCGCCATCACGAGCTGACACCGCCCGAGCCGTCATCGACTGGCCAACAGGCCTAGGCTCCGATCATTCACTGACCCCCCACCCTATCCCTCCCCACGTAGGGGGCTCGGGGGACGCGAAGTCGAGCTTGCGAGACGAGCGTCGACCTCGAGTGTGAGCCGCGACGCGTCAGCGTCGCCTCCGACAGGCCAGGGAAGGTTCGAGATAGGCCCCGCACACCCGCGCGTCCCCAGGGAAGGGACGCGCGGGCGAGTCTAGGCCTGGTGGCCCGCCGCACTTTGGAGCCCGACCGCCACCTGTCCCCAAGGTCCTAGGGGCCTTCGGCGGTCCTGGATCGCCGCGACCCCAGGACCGTCCGCACGATGAAGAACGCGATCGCCGCCGCGACGACGCCCAGCACCAGGTTCCCGACGACGAAGGGCCACAGAAGCGATCGGAGGCTGTCGAGGGTCGGCCCGGAGAGGCTCCAGCCCACCTCGCTCACGCTCTTCGGCGACACGCCCAGCAGCGCGCAGCCGACGAGGGTCCCCGTCGTGTAGATGGGCCCCATCGTCCAGGGATTGTTCATGAAGGTCCCGGCGAGGACGGCAACCCGGTTCAGACGAAAGGCCCACGCGAGACCCAGGGCCATCACGGTGTGGATGCCGAAGATGGGGAAGAACGCAAGGAAGATCCCCGTACCGAAGGCGACGGCCACCCGTGCGGGGCTGCCTTCGACCTGGAGGACCAACCGCGCTAGCCAGCGCAGCCGCCTCATTCCCGTCGGCCCTGGGATCCGTCGGCACGGAAGTGATCGTGTCCCTGGACCGGCAGCAGATGCTCCCCCTCGTCGTCCCGCAGGTGGACCGCGGGCTCCCCCTCGAAGAACTCGCCGATCCCGCCGATGGCCACGCCCCAGACGCCGGCAAGCTCCTGCAGTTCCCCGAACTGGGCGGGGTCGACGGCGAGCAGGAGCCCGTAGTCTTCCCCCCCGTGCAGGGCGAGCGGCAGGGCATCGCCACCCCGCGCCCGCTCGAGGGCGGCGACCGCCGGAGAGATCGGCAGCGCCGCCGCCTCGATGCGCGCGCCCAACCGGCTCCGGTGGCACATCTCGGCGAGATCCGAAGACAGCCCGTCGGACAGGTCCATCCCGGCGTGTGCGAGCCCCCGCTCGGCGAGGGAGCGGGCCAGCGCGAGGGGCGGCCGCGGGTCGAGCTGCGCGCGAAGGCAGGTCACGAGCGCCTCCGCCGAGGACTCGGTCCACACCCCGGTCGCGCTCAGCTGACCATCCTCGAAGAGGCGAGCCCCCTGCTCGAGCAGCGCCACACCCTCGGCCGCCGCCCCGAGCTCCCCGGTCACCACCACCAGGTCGCCGGGCCGGGCCCCCGAGCGGAGCAGCGGCTGCTCTGCCTCCCCCACGAGCGTCACGTCGATGACGATGGCCCCCGGGCTGCGGGCCACGTTGCCGCCCACGATGCTCACCTCGACCTCGGCCGCCCGCTCGAGGAGCCCGTCGTACAGCGAATCCACCCAGGACAGCTCGAGGTCCGGGGGCAGGCACAGGCTCACGATCGCGTGGCGGCTGACGCCGCCCATCGCCGCGACGTCGGAGAGACTCACCGTGAGGGCCTTGCGGCCGAGGAGGCGCGCCGGGGCTGCCTCGCGGACGAAGTGCACACCCTCCACGAGGACGTCGGCGGTGACGAGGGCGGGAGACGTCAGGTCCAAGGCCGCCGCGTCGTCGCCGACGCCGACCAGGACCTCGGTGGCGGGGATGCGGCCCTGGATGTGGCGCGTCAGCTCGCGTTCGCCGAGGTCGCCGAGGCGTGTTTCCTGGGTTGTCAACGAAGGCTCTCCGTACCTGCCGTGTGGTCGGTGCCCTGAACCGGGCCACCAGGTGGGAGCCCTGAGCCGCGCTTCAGGCTTCCTCGACGCGGAGGCATGCACACGGCGGGGCGTTCGGGCCCCCGAAAAAACAGCGTTGGTTCGAGGTTTACGTACCCATCACGAGCAAAACAGAGAGCCTCCACCGCATATTAGCCGCGGCCCCGGCTCCCGGGCAAGCTCACTCTTCCAGGGCGACCCCGAGCTGCTTGGCCAGCCGGGCCACCCTTTGGTCGGCGCTCTCCCCCGCCACCCGGGCGCGTGAGGACGCCGCGTCAGCCTCCTCGCTCAGGCGAAAGCGCTCGTCCGCGATGTTGAGCGCGGCCAGGACCGCGATGCGCAGGCTGTCCACCGCCCCGCTCGTCCGGCTGACCTCCTTCATCTGCTCGTCGACAAAGGAGGCCAGCTTCTCGACGTACTTGGGGTCATCCCCGCCGCGGACGGCGTAGTCCTGGCCGAAGATCTCCACGTGGACCAGATCGTGCTTGCCGGCCATGCGCGGGGATTATAGCGCCCTTGCGCCTACTCGAGCCCATCGAGAAGCTCGACGAGGCGCCCGAGCCTCGAGCGGATCTCCTCCCGCTCGTGCCGGAGCGCCTTGACCTCTCGGGAGAGGCTGTCCGCCTTCTTCGATGCGTCGCCCCGGGAAGCGTCGCCCTCCGCGGCCTCCTCGAGTCGTTTCTCGGCCACCGCGGCCCGCTTCTGCGCCTTGGCGAGCTCGCCGCGAAGGGCCTTCGTCTCGGACTGGAGCTCCTTGAGCCGCTCGGCCGCCCGGCGGATCCTGTCCTCGAGGAGCTTGAAGCTGTCTTCCACCATCCCTCACTCTCCCCGGATCTCGAGCCCCGACGTGCGGAGCTCGCGGATGACGGCATCGACCGAGGCCTGCACCTCTTCGCTGGTGAGCGTACGCTCCGGGTCCTGGTACAGCAACCCGAGCATGAGGCTCACCTTGCCGGCCGGGATCGGGCGGCCGACGTAGCGGTCCTTCACCTCTACGTTCCGCAGAAGTCTCCCCGCCGCGTCCCTCACCTTCTCGACCAGGCCGGCGGCGGCAAACCCGGCGTCGGCAACGACCGACAGATCCCGCTCCACCGCCGGGAAGCGAGCGAGGGGCTTGAACCGGTCAACCGCATGCGCGGCCTCGAGGATCGGGTCCAGGGCCAGCTCGGCCACGACCACCGGCTCGCGCTCCTGCCGCTCTCCCGGACGCAGGGCCCCAAGCCAGCCAATCGCCCTCCCGCCGAGCACGACGGCGGCACTCTGGCCGGGATGGAGGATCTCGGGGCGGACGGGGCCGGTGTCGAGCTGAAGGGGGCCGGCCCCCAGTCGCTCGAACAGAAGCTCGAGCACCCCCTTGGCGTCAAACACGTCCGCGGGCCGCGCCGGCTCGTCGGATCTCCAGTTTGCGGCCCGGGCGGCACCGGCGATCAGCAGCGCCACGCGTCGCTCCTCGACCGGAAGGGGCTCTCCCGGCAGGAACACCCGACCCAGCTCGAAGAACGCCACGTCACGCCGCCCCTGCCGGACGTTCGCCTCCAAGGCCTCCAGGAGGCCGGGCTGAACCAGCGACGAGCGCAGGACCGAGTGATGGTCGGCAAGAGGGTTGGCGAGGCGGATCGGCTCGTCGCCCGCACCTTCGCGATCCTCGACGAAGGCGTTCTGGATGGTCTCGGTCAGCCCGGCGCCGATCAGCACGTCGCGGACGACGCGCTCTTCCCGTTGGCCGGGTCCGAGGCGGCCCACGCCCATGCTGGGCGGGATGGTCGACGGCACCTTGTCGACCCCATGGTGCCGTCCGACCTCCTCGATCAGGTCCGCCTCGCGCGAGACGTCGCCTCTCCAGGTGGGCACCCCGACCCGCCACTCGCCGGGGCCCGTCTCCGTCGTCTCGAAGCCGAGCCCGGTGAGGATGGTGCGACAGCGCTCCACCGGGACCTCGGTGCCGAGAACCGCGTTCACCCGGGCCGAGCGAAGCGCCACCTGGCGCGACTCGATCGGCGCCGGCAGCTCGTCGATCAAGCCCGGCCGGGTCGTCCCCGCTCCCAGCTTCTGCAGCAGGTGGGCGATGCGTGCCGTCGCCACCACCGTCGCGTTCGAATCGGCCCCCCTCTCGAACCGGTGCGATGCCTCGGTGTGCATCCCGAGCGACTTGGCCGCCCTCCGGATGGCGAGGGGCTCCCAATAGGCCGCCTCGAGGGCGATCGTCTGCGTCTCGTCGGAGACCTCGCTCGAGGCCCCACCCATGATCCCGGCGAGGGCAAGCGGCGCCCGGGGGCCTGCCACGACGCCGGTGCGGGCCGACAGCGTGCGCTGGACCTCGTCGAGGGTCTCGAGCGTCTCCCCCTTCTGCGCCCACCGCACGCGAAGGCGGCCTTCGGGGATACGAGCCAGGTCGAAGGCGTGGGACGGATGCCCCATCTCGAGCATGACGTAGTTGCTGAGGTCGACGATGTTGTTGATGGGGCGGACGCCGACCATCTCCAGCCGCTCTCGGAGCCAGGCGGGCGAGGGCCCCAGCCGCACGTCGAGCACGCGGGCCGAGAAGCGAGGGCACAGGTCCGCTGCCTCGATCTCCACGTGCAGCGCCTCCGACGCTGGTGTCCCGGTTTCCCCGAACGACACCTCCAGGGGGCGCAGCGGCCGCGAGTAGACCACCGCCACCTCGCGGGCCAGGCCGTAGACGTTCATGGCGTCCACCCGGTTGGTGGTGACGTCGAGGTCCAGAACCGCCGAGTCGCCCTGGCCCTCGATCCCGCCGAGCTCGAAGCCCACCATCGTCAGGTCTTCGCCGATGCGGCCCGGGTCCTCCGGGGCATCGACGTACTCGCGCAGCCAGGAGACAGGAAGCTTCATCCGCGGAACTGCTCCAGGAAGCGCAGGTCGCTGCCGTAGAAGAGACGAATGTCGTCGACCCCGTGGCGCATCATCGCCACCCTCTCGATGCCGACGCCGAAGGCGAAGCCGGTCACCTCCTCGGGGTCGTAGACCGGGCGCCCGAGACGACCGTTGACCGCCTCGAAGACCGCCGGGTGGACCATCCCCGAGCCGAGGATCTCCACCCAGCCTGTGCCCTTGCACACCCGGCACCCCTTGCCGTCGCACACGATGCAGCCGAGGTCGGCCTCGACCGAGGGCTCGGTATAGGGAAAGAACGAGGGCCGGAACCGTACCGGGTACTGTGGGCCGAACAAGGTGTGAAGGAAGGCCTCGATGGTGCCCTTCAGGTCTCCCAGGGTGATCCCCGGCCCCACCACGAGCCCTTCCACCTGCTGGAACATGGGCGAGTGGGTGATGTCGTCGTCGCGCCGGAACACCTTGCCCGGGCAGATGATCCGCACCAGCGGCGGGTGCGGGTTGTCCAGCATGTACCGGATCTGCGAGGACGACGTGTGGCTGCGCAGCAGCGCCAGCCCTTCGCCCCTCTCCAGGTAGAACGTGTCCTGCATGTCCCGGGCCGGGTGGTCCGGGGGCATGTTGAGGGCTTCGAAGCAGTGGTAGTCGTCCTCGACCTCCCGCCCCTCGTAGACCTCGTAGCCCATGGCGAGGAAGATGTCCTCCAGCTCCTCGCGAACCTTCGTCACGGGGTGGCGGCGGCCCCGCGCCGGGCGTCGGCCCGGCAGCGTGAGATCCACGCGCTCACCGGTGAGACGTGCTTCGAGAGCACGCGCCTCCATCCGCTCGCGGGCCTCGCCGAGGCCGCGCTCGATCTCCTCCTTGAGGAGGTTGAGCTGCTGTCCGGCCTGGCGGCGCACCGCGGGATCGAGCCGGCCGAGCGACTTGAGAAGGCCGCTGACCGCACCCGACCGTCGCCCCAGGAAGCGGTCCTGGACCGCCTGCAGCTCCGGGGCGGCGCCGGCGGCAGACAGCGCGTCCGTCGCCTCTCGCCGGAGCCGCTCGACCTCCTTGCTGATGGATTCGACGGTCTCGCCCATGGGCGTCTCGCCTCTCCCCGAACGTGGCCCGCCGGCCTGCGCGGCCGGCATCCGCTCAGGCGCTGGCCCGCGCCGCCTTCGCGGATTCGACCAGCTTGCCGAACGCCGCAGGGTCCTTGACCGCGATGTCGGCCAGCGACTTGCGGTCGAGGGCGATGCCCGCGTGCTTGAGTCCAGCGACGAACTGACTGTAGCTCATGTCGTGCTGGCGCGCCGCGGCGTTGATCCGAATGATCCAGAGCCGGCGAAAATCCCTCTTCTTCCGCTTGCGGCCGACGTAGGCGAACGTCCCCGCGCGGTCGACGGCCTCCCGGGCAAACTTGTAGAGCTTGCTCTTCCCGAGGTAGTAGCCCTTCGCGCGTCCGAGCACCTTCCGGCGGCGGTCCCGTCGGTTGCTGCCCCGTTTGACTCTCGGCATGACCGGCTGTCCCTTCGTCCGACCGGGCCCCTGCGGCCCGGCCCGTCGCGCTTTCAGGCGGCGACGTCGGCCCGGGCAGCTCGACCGCTGCCCATTGTCTCAGCGCTTCGGGTTTCGGCGCCCATCGCGGGCTCCGGGCGGGGCGCTGAGGCCCGCCCGCGTCGGCTCAGGCCAGGAGCATCGCCCGCACCTGGGCGGCCTCCGAGTCGGAGACGAGCGTGGCCTTGCGCAGCCCGCGCTTTCGTCCCTGAGCCTTCTTCGTCAGGATGTGCCGCTTCATCGACTTGTGGCGCTTGACCTTGCCGGAAGCGGTCAGCTTGAAGCGCTTCACCGCGCCTCGCTTGCTCTTGAGCTTCGCACGTGCCTTGGGTTTTCTCATCGTCTTCTTCAGTTTAACCGCTCCTGCCGGCGGCGCGGGCGCCGCTCCAGCTGGTTACTCCGACTCGCTGCGGGGACGGCGCTAGTTCGCCCCCGCCGGCTCGCCGGCGCTCTTCTTCGCGCGGGTCGGGGACGCGCCGTCCTTCCTGGCCGTGCCCGTCTTCTTCGCCGCGCTCTTCTTCTCGGTCCCGGCGTTGCTCTCAGCCGCCTTGCGCGCCGCGGGCTTGCCCTCCGGCGCGGCCTTCGTGGCCGTGCCCTTCTTCTCGGTCCCGGCCTTGCTCTCGGTGGTCTTGCGCGACGAGGGCTTGCCCTCCGGTGGGGCCTTCTTCTCGGTGCTCTTCTTGGCGGCTCCGGCCTTCTTCTCGTCGCCCGGCTCGGCCGCCACTTTCTTCGGAGCCGCGTCCTTCTTGGGCGCGAGGATCTGGACCATGGTGTTGCCCTCCTTCTTGGGGGGCGACTCCACGTTGCACAGCCCGCTGAGCTCCTGCGCGAGCCGCTCCAGGTGCCGGCGGCCAACCTCCATGTGCACGACCTCCCGACCGCGGAAGATCACCACCGACTTCACCTTGTTGCCGCCGCTCAGGAAGCGCTCGGCATTGCGCAGCTTGAACTGAAAATCGTGCTCGTCGATCTTCGGCCGGAACTTCACTTCCTTGACCTGGATGTGCCGCTGGTGCTTCCGGGCCTCTGCCTCCCGCTTCGACTGCTGGTAGAAGAACTTCCCGGAGTTCATGATCCGGCAGACCGGCGGGGTCGCGGTGGCTGCGATCTCCACGAGGTCCATGCCCTTCTCCTCCGCGAGCATCAGGGCCTGCGACGGCGGCATGATTCCGAGCTGGGAGCCGTCCTCGTCGATGACGCGGACCTCCCTCGCCCGGATGCGGTCGTTGATCCGAACCGTCCTGCTGTCTATGAGACACCTCCCGCGCTCTGAGGCTGAGCCTCCTCCATCAAGGCACGCTCGGACGCCATCCGCGCCACCCGCGCCCCGAACTCCGCCACTGGCTGTGGCCCGAGGTCTCCCGCCTGCCGGTGGCGGACGGCAACGCTGCCGGCCTCCACCTCCTTGTCCCCCACGACCAGCATGTAGGGGACCTTCTGGACCTGCGCCTCACGGATCTTGTATCGAGTCGACTCGCTGCGATCGTCGACGTGGACCCGGAGGCCGAGCTCCCGGAGCTCGGACGCGACCTTGTCCGCGTACTCGTTGTGTCTGTCCGCTATGGGCACGACCACCGCCTGGACCGGGGCCAGCCACAGGGGGAAGGCCCCCGCGTAGTGCTCGATGAGCACCCCGAAGAACCGTTCCAGGCTACCGAGGAGGGCCCGGTGGATCATCACCGGGGGATGGGCCTTGCCGTCCTCGCCGATGTACTCGAGCTGGAAGCGCTCCGGATTGTGGAAGTCCACCTGGATCGTCGAGCACTGCCAGGCGCGCTCTAACGAATCCTTGATCTTGATGTCGATCTTCGGGCCGTAGAAGACTCCCTCGCCCGGGTCGATCTCGAAGGGCAGCTCCCGGGTCTCGAGGGCCTTGCGGAGCGCGGCGGTGGCGACGTCCCACTCCTCGTCGGTCCCGATGGCCTTCTCCGGCTTCGTCGAGAGGTAGATGTCGTACCGGTCGAAGCCGAACGCCCGCAGGATCCCGGTGGTGAAGTCCAGGACCCGCAGGATCTCTTCCTCGAGCTGGTCCGGCCGGCAGAAGACGTGGGCGTCGTCCTGGGTGAAGCCCCTGACGCGCATGAGCCCGTGGAGGACCCCGGAGCGCTCGAACCGATACACGGTCCCGAGCTCGGCCCATCGGAACGGAAGCTCGCGGTAGCTGCGGAGTCTCGAGCGATAGATCGTGAGGTGGAACGGGCAGTTCATCGGCTTGAGCTGGTAGGCCACGTTCTCGATGTCGATCGGAGAGTACATGTTCGCCTTGTAGTACTCGGTGTGCCCGCTCGTCCTCCAGAGGTCCAGCTTGGCGATGTGAGGCGAGAAGACGATGTCGTAGCCGCCCCTCAGGTGCTCGTCGCGCCAGAAGTCCTCGATCTGCTTCCGCACGAAGCCGCCCTTCGGATGCCACAGGACGAGTCCGGCCCCCGTCTCGTCGGTGATCGAGAACAGATCCAGCTCACGGCCGAGCTTGCGGTGGTCCCGGCGCTTGGCCTCCTCGAGGCGGTCGAGGTGCTGCTTGAGCTCCTCCTTCGTGAAGAAGCCGTACCCGTAGATGCGCTGCATCGACGGGTTGCCCTCCTTGCCCTTCCAGTAGGCAGCGGCGGGCAAGGGGTTCAGCTTGAAGGCCTTGATCTCCTTCGTCGAGGCCAGGTGGGGCCCCAGGCAGAAGTCGACAAAGTCCCCCATGGTGTAGCACTGGACGGGGTCGCCGGCCTTCTCGCGGATGAGCTCGCACTTGAGGGTCTGGCCCTTCTTCTCGAAGAGGGCCAGGGCCTCCGCCTTCGGGATGAGCTTCCTTTCGATGGGTCGGTTCTGCTTCACGATGTGGGCCATCTTCTTCTCGATGGCCTTGAGGTCCTCGGGCGTGAACGGCCGGCTCACGAGGAAGTCGTAGAAGAAGCCGTCGTCCGTCGGGGGACCGATCCCGCACTGGGTGTCCGGGAACAGCTCCATCACCGCCGCCGCGAGCAGGTGGGCGGACGAGTGGCGGTAGATCTCGAGGGGGGAATCGGCCGGCTTCGATTCTCCGGAAGGGCCCGTCTGGTCGAAGGGCTCGACCGCGCTCGGCGACGACATCTAGTTAGAAAGCACCATGTTCGAATCCGCCTCGGCTCCTCCGTTCCGGGTGTCTCCCACCCCCTCGCCGGAGGATGGTAGGCGCGGGTGGAATTGAACCACCGACCTCTTCCGTGTCAAGGAAGCGCTCTACCACTGAGCCACGCGCCTGACGCCGGAAAGTCGAAGCTACCAGAGGGATACGGGGGTGTCAACGGTTGGAAGGCCCCCTCGAGGGCCCGGGTCCGACCGCCACTTCCCCTGACGGGAGCGGCCAGAGCCCAGAGGCGCGTCAGTAGTCCGTCCGGTTGAAGCTGAGATACCCGCAGGCCTGGTTCTCGGCACACGCGCTGTAGTTGCCGTCGTCGTATGCCCACAGTAGATACTGGTTGTCCGGGGCGTTCTGGCATCCACTCGCGGGGCCCGTGCAGTACTGGTCTTCGAGGGCCCAGGTCGGCCCCACCCGGCCCGTATCCTCGGCCCTGCCGACGGCCCACGTCTCACAGGCGATTCGCTCGGGGTCCCCTTCCTGACGCACGGGACACAGGGTCCGGCCATCGGTGTATCCGATCGCCGCGCAGTAGGCCTGATCGTGCCCGACCAGGGGCGTCGCATTGAGGGTGAAGTAGTCACTCCCCCGGAAGTGGACCTTGACCTTGACCCGGCTGATCGGCGGCGGGAAGGGCCGGCCGCAACCCGAGCCCACCGGCGGTGCGTCGTCGGGGCGAGGGAGCGGGAAAGCAGCCGGCGCGCAGCTCGTCCGGTAGGACGCCCCCCCCCGGCGGATGAAGCCGTCCGACAGATAGATGTCGTAGTCCTCGGAGAGCTCGTTGTCCTCCTT
>JAJDNV010000365.1 GCA_022340545.1 Acidobacteriota bacterium
GGTGGCGCGCAGGCGGCCGGGGCCCCCGACGAGGACCCTGCTCCACTTCGAAGCTGTCGGGCCCGCAGGCGGGGTGGCACGCCGAGCGCCGAACGCTCCCGAGAATGCACACGACTTCGGTGACGTACCACTCGCCCGCACGGTTGCCGGGAGGCGATGGTCTATGATGCGGCGATCCTCTCGGACGAACTGGTCATGACCTCCTCCGCGAGTCCGCTCGAGCCGCTGGTGTCTGCCCTGGGCGCGGTGGGCGAAGCTGCGTCCACGCTCGTGTTCCGGGCAAGCGACGCCGCCTTCGGTCCCTGGACCGTGATTCTCCTCTTCGGGATCGGGCTCTTCCTCAGCCTGCGGCTCCGCTTCGTCCAGATCCGGCACCTTCGGGGGGCACTCGCGTCCCTGAAGCCGCGGGCGGAAGACGGGGCGGGCGCCCTCAGCCCGTTCCAGGCCTTCATGACGGCGCTCGCCGCGTCCGTCGGGACCGGGAACATCGCCGGCGTCGCCACCGCGATCGTCTCCGGTGGTCCCGGGGCCCTGCTCTGGCTCTGGTGCTACGGCTTCTTCGCGACCGCAGTCAAGTTCACCGAGGCGGTTCTGGGTGTTCAGTACCGCTCGCTGGGCAGCCGGTACCTGTCGGCCGGGCCCATGCACTACCTCCGCGACGGGCTCGGGCTGAAGAGGCTCGGCTGGCTCTACGCCCTGATCGCCGGGGTGGCGGCCCTCACCACGACTCCCATCACCCAGCCGAACTCGATTGCCATCGGCTTCGAGAGCCACTTCCACGTGCCGACCATCGTGACGGGCGTCGGGGTGGCGGTCGTGGCCTGGCTCGTGATCATTGGCGGGATCAAGTCGATAGGCAGAACGGCGGAGAAGCTCGCCCCGATGATGGTGGCGTTGTACCTGCTCGGCGGCCTGCTGGTCATCGCCACCCACACCGACCGGCTGGCGGACGTCTTTCTCCTGGTCCTGCGGGAGGCCTTCTCGCTCAAGGCCGGACTGGGCAGCGCCGCCGGGGTCGGCATCATGATGGCCATGCGGTACGGTCTGGCCCGCGGCATCTACGCCAACGAAGCCGGCTACGGCACCGCGGCGGTGGCGTACGGGACCGCGCGCAGCCGGCGACCGGTACAGCAGGGCTACGCCGCGGTGATGGAGGTGTTCGTGGTCTCGTTCGTCACCTCCACGATCAGCGCGCTCACCATCCTCGTCACCGGCGTGTGGCGCTCCGGCCTCACGAGCACGGCCGCGGTGGCCGAGGCGTTCAACCACGCGATCCCGCTGGTCGGGGGCTGGGTGGTGGCGGTCTGCGCGTTTCTGTTCGGGTACACCACGTTGCTGGGCTGGGCGTACTACGGGGAGCAGTTCTTCGCATACACCTTGGGGCCGCGCGTCGTCGTGCCGTACCGTTGGGTGTATTGCGGCCTGATCGTGATCGGCGCCACCAGTCACGTGAACCTCGTGTGGGCGTGGGGAGACCTGATGAACGGCCTTCAGATCCTGCCGAACCTGGTCGGTCTGGTCGGCCTGTCCGGCGTGGCGGCGGCGCTGCTGAAGCGGGAGGAGACACGCTCCGGGGAGGTCGGTGAGCCATGAAGGGATTCGGGCCGGTCGGTTCCGAGCTCGCGTGCGACGGCGTCCTGCTGCGGGAGGCGGCCGAGCGGTTCGGCACGCCTCTGTTCGTGTACAGCCGGTCGGCGATCGAAGAAGCATGGCGTGCCTACGAGGCCGCCTTCGCCCCCGTGCCGCACCGGATCTGCTATGCGGTCAAGGCGAACGGGAACGGCGCCATCCTGAAGCTCCTGGCCGAGCTCGGCGCGGGAGCAGACATCGTCTCCGGCGGTGAGATGCTTGCGGCGCTGCGGGCGGGATTCCCGCCGCAGCGGATCGTCTTCGCGGGAGTCGGCAAGACCGACGAGGAGCTGGCCCTCGGCCTGGAGCGCGGCATCGGCGAGTTCAATGCCGAGAGCGAGCAGGAGATCCGGCGGCTCAGCCGGGTCGCCGTCACCCGGGGGACCGTGGCCCGCGTCTCGCTGCGGGTGAACCCGGACATCGACCCGCAGACGCATCCCTACATCTCCACCGGCCTCCGGGAGGCGAAGTTCGGGGTGCCCATCGGCATCGCCGGGGACATCCTCCGGCGGTCGCGGTCGCTCGCCGGGGTCCAGGTCGTCGGCGTGCAGTGCCACCTCGGATCGCAGATCACCGACCTTGCGCCCCTCGCCACCGGCGCCCGCGACCTCGCCGGGCTCAGCCGTGAGCTGCTCGACGAGGGCTTCCCACTGGAAACGATCGATCTTGGTGGGGGGCTTGGCGTGGACTACGAGGGGGGCGCAGGGGCGGACCCGGCGGCGCTGGCCGAGCACATCCTGCCCGCGATCGACGGCCTGCCGCTCACCCTCGTCCTCGAGCCCGGCCGCTCGCTGGTGGCCGAGGCCGGCGCCCTCCTCACGCGGGTCCTGTATGTCAAGGAGAACCAGGGCCGCCGGTTCGTGATCGTGGACGCCGGCATGAACGACCTCCTCCGCCCCGCGCTCTACGGCGCCCACCACCGGGTCGAGCCGGTGCAGCCCCGGGGCGCCCCCCGGGTCGAAGTGGACGTCGTGGGGCCGGTGTGCGAGACGGGCGACTTCCTTGCGCGGGGCCGGGAGATCGAGCTGCCGGAGCCCGGCGACCTGCTGCTGGTGAGAGACACGGGCGCCTACGGCTTCGCGATGTCCTCCCGCTACAACATGCGGCCGCGGGCGGCCGAGGTGATGGCCGAGGCCGGCGTGGCGCGCCTCATCCGCCGCCGCGAGACCTTCGAAGACCTCATCGACACGGAAGTGTAGAGGGCGCCAGGCCTACGGCCACGCGCCTGTCCTTCCCTGGGACACGCGCGTGCAGGGGGGCCTGATACGAGGCCTTTCCCTCCCCCTACTGGGTCTTCCAGACCTTGTCGTACCGCGGCAGTCCGGTGGGGTCGACGATCAGACCCTGCACCTCCTCGCGGCGGGCGGTGAAGACGGAGGCGTTGTAGAGGGGAATGAACGGCATCTCCTCCTGGAACAGCTCCTGCACCTGGCGGTAGAGGGAGAGGCGGGTCCGGGGAGCGCTCTCCATGCGCGCTCGCTTCAGCAGGAGGTCCATCCGCTCGCTCCGATAGCGGGAGCGATTCGTCGTGCCGATCGCCTCGGAGGCGAGAAGGGCGGTCAGGAAGTCGTTGGGATCCAGGGTGTCGGCCTGCCAGCCCAGGAGGGCCATGTCGAAGTCGCCCCGTGAGATGAGCCCGACGTAGGCCGACCAGGTGGCGACCTCTCGAACACCCACTCGCAACCCGATCCTCTCCAGATCCCGGCGGACCAGGCCGGCCAGTCGGCGGGGCTCGGGCATATAGGACCGTGGCGCCGAGGACACGGAGAGCTTGGCCTCGAAGCCCCCGGGACGTCCCGCGCGAGCGAGCAGACGGCGTGCGCGGTCCCGGTCGAGCACGAGCTCGCGGCTGCGACCGTCGAACCCGAAGAGAAGGGGCGGCAGCGGGGTGTGGGCGACCTCGCCGTGGCCCTCGAGGAGATCGTCCACGATGCCTTTGCGATCGAGGGCTCGGGCCAGGGCCAGTCGCACCCGGGCATCGTCGAATGGCGGCCGCTCGTTGTTCAGCGCGAGAAAGGCCAGGTTGAGGCCGCTCTGGGAATCGAGGGTGACAGAGGGGGTGGACCGCAGCTCCGCGACCCGGCCCTGCTCGATGGCGGAGGAGACGTCCACCGCGCCCGCGGCCAGGGCCTGCGTGAGGGCGGCGGCGTTCTTGAGGCGGCGAAACTCCAGCCGGCGCAGGCGAGGGGCACCGCCCCAGTAGTGGGCGAAGGCCGCGAGCTCGACCCGACCCGGGGCGGCGCGGAGGAGGCGAAACGGCCCCGTGCCCACGGGAAGGTGGCTTTCGGGGCCCTCGAGGCGTGCCGGGCTCTGTATACCGAAGAACGGCTGGGACAGCGTGGACAGGAGAGCGGCGTTGGGCCGTTCGAGGGTGATCTGGACCACGTGGGGGCCGATGCGCTCCGCCCGGCCCTCGAAGGCCCGCTCGCGCACCAGGTGGTCCACGTTGCCGACCACCGCGTCGGCGTCGAAGGGCGTGCCGTCGTGGAAGCGGACCCCCTCGCGCAACGTGAAGGTCCAGGCCCTCTGGTCGGCGGTCGCCCAGGCCGTCGCGAGAGCCCCCCGCGGCCGCAGCGAGCCGGGCCGCACGCGCACGAGCGTCTCACACACTGCGGCCACGATCTCCGCCCCGACGAGATCGGTGGCGAGGTGGGGCTCCAGGCTCACGGGGTCGGCAAGCGTTCCGACGACGAGGGTGTCCGCCGGAGCGGGGGCTTGCGGCGGGAGCATGAGCACGGCCGCGAGGAGGAGGGAGGAGGCCACCTCCCGATTCTAACCGGCGAGCAAGGAAGCGGGGGCCCTCGCGGGCCCCCGAGACGGCACCGGTGCGACGACCGCGATCAGAAGATCCCGGTGGCCTGACCCACCGACGACGCGGCCGCGCCCGAGAGGGCCGCCTGGCCGCTCTGGGTGGAGGACGTCCCGCTCAGCACCACCGCGGCCCCGAGGCTGCTCACCCCGGCTTCCTGGACCCGCTGGAAGTTGACGAGGCTCTTGCGGTACTCGGCGATGGCCTGGATCTCGGTCACCTCGGCGGTGGCGAGGTCGCGCTGGGCCTGGTTGACGAGGAACGTCGTCGACATCCCGGCGTCGAACTTCTTCTGCTCGGCGTCCAGGCGCTCGTTGGCCAGGTCGCGCGAGGCCTGGGCGGCGGCGACTCGCTTGAAGCCCGAGAGCACCCCGCGGCCGGCGGTGCGGACCTCCTGGGCCACCTGGAGCTCGAGACGCTGCAGGGAGACGAGGGCCTGCTCCCTCGAGAGTCGGGCCTGGGCCCGCGCCGCCTTGTTGGACTTGTTGGGGATGGAGTAAGAGAACTGCAGCCCGATGGTCCAGTCCGGGAAGTCAAACCCGAAGGTTTCGCTCAAGGCGTCGCCGTAGCCGCCGGGAATCGTCTCCACGATCGGGCCGCCGATCTCATCCCGGATTAGCTGGGTGCCACCCGCGCCCGTCCCGCCATAGCTGCCCACGAGATCGAGTCTCGGCTTCACCTGGTTGTTCCGGTATTGGACGTCGAGGTCGGAGCGCTCGAGGGCCTTGCGGGCGGCCACCACGTCGGTCCGGTTCGCGAGCGCGTTCTCGACCGCGGTGTCGAGGTTCACCGGGACGGGCTCGGCCACCGGGGCGGTGGTCGGCGTGATCGTCGTGGCCCACATGTTGGGATCGTTCTCCGGGAAGATCACCCGCTTGAGGTTGTCCATGGAGTCGGCGACCAGGTTTTCGGCCACGATGACCGCCTCCTCGCGGGCCGCCACCTCGGACCGCGCCTCGACGATGTCGAGGGGGGCCATCGTCCCCACCTTCACCCGGATCTCGTTCTCCTCGAGGAGCTTCTTGGCCAGGTTGAGGCTGTCCTGGACCGCCCCGAGGTTGTCGATCGCGTACACGAGGTCGTAGTAGTACTGCTTGGTGGTGGCCACGGTGTTGATGACGCTCTGCCGGAACTGGATGTCCGAGATCTGGCGGTTGATCCTGGAGAGCTTGAGCTGCCGGCGGGGGGCATCGATCGTGAAGTTCCGGAGCAGGGGTTGCGTGACGTTGATCGAGATGCCCACCCGGTAGATCGGGTTGTAGGTCGTGAAGGCGTTGTTGGTGTCGCTCCGCCGGTTCGTCCAGTTCACGTCGATCTCGCCCCCGGTCTTCACCGGGAGTCCGACCCCGAAGTTCCAGACCTGGTTCTTCGTGTTGACCACGTCGCCGCCGCTGAAGAAGTTTGTGCCCTTGGAGTCGGTCGATCCGTACTCGCCGTTCGCGAACGTGAACGGAACGTAGTAACCCTCGGCGGAGATCACGCTCTGCGCGGCGATCTCCGGGTTGTACCGCTCGACCTTGATGTCGACGTTGTTCTCGAGGGCGCGCTCGACCGCGTCGTCCAGCGACAGCCTCAGCGTCTGTGTCGGCTCCTGAGCCCGTGCCGCTCCGGGGACCAGGGCCAGCGCGGCCAGCAGGGCGCTCAGCGCCGTAATCCTAGCTCTCATGTCCTTCGTGACCTCCAGCCTTCCGTTCGTTGGACGGTGCGCTACCGGTGCAAACGATGAATTCTACCCCACGAGCACGCGAGGCCCTCCGCCGTCCGGTGGTGATTTCCGGCATCACTTCCTTTAACGAAGCCACCCGCCCAAAAGTTCGTATTGCACAACCGAAAACCCCCCTGGGTCTGGCGGTCCGAGCTCTCCCCACCCGCGGGCGAGCAGGAAACCCCCGCCAGATTCGACCAGGCCGCGCTCCCCAGGGTTGAACGGTCGACAGACCTCGCCGTTGCGGGCGCCGGGGCTCCCGTCCCCAGGTGCCTCCGGAGCTCTGGTGGCACCGCTGCCCCGAGAGCCGTTATGATCGGCCCCTGCTGTGGAGGCAGCGTGATGAGGGTGCTACTTACGTTCGATCAGATCCAGGCTCGGATCGTGGAGATGGGGAAGCAGATCGCCGGAGACTACGCCGGACGGGAGCCCCACCTGGTCGGTGTGCTCAAGGGCGCGTGTCCCTTCATGACCGACCTGGCCCAGGCGATCGATCTCCCTCTCACGCTGGACTACATCGCTGTCTCCTCCTACGGTCGCGCGACCAAGTCCACCGGCGAGGTGAAGCTGATCAAGGACCTCGACCAGGGGCTCGAGGGTCGGGACCTCCTGGTCGTCGAGGACATCGTCGACACCGGTCTCACCCTGAACTACCTCACCAGCCTGCTGGGGGCCCGCGGGCCGCGATCCCTCAAGGTGGTGGCGCTGCTCTCCAAGCCCGCGCGCCGTCTGGTGAGCGTCCACGTCGACTACGTGGGCTTCACCATCGAGGACGAGTTCGTCGTCGGGTACGGGCTGGACTACAACGAGCGCTACCGCAACCTGAAGGACATCGTCGTCTACGGCGACTAGTGTCCTGCCGCCGGTATCGAGCAGACGAGGCAGTCAGCGCGGCGAAGGGGCTCGGCGGGCGGGGCCCCGACGAGGACCCTGCTTTGGCTTCGAAGCTGGCGGGCCCGCAGACGGGGTGCACGCCGAGCCCCAGGCAGAACTGCGCGCTGAGGATGTGCACACAGCTTCGGTGACGGAACGCTCCGTGGGCCGGGGTAGGCGTGCGATCGGCCATCAGGCCAAGTTTCGCCCGCGCGTCCCGTCCCTGGGGACGCGCGGGTGTTCGGGGCCTATCTCAAGCATTCCCCTCCCCCTACGTGGGTGTGGGGAGGGATAGGGTGGGGGGTCAATGAATGAACGCCTATAGATTCCTCTGATCGAACGGCAACGGCAGCAGCTCGCTCAACCGCAGCGTGCGCGAGCGTCCCTTCAGGTCGACCATGTGGACCACGATGTTCCCGCAGAACTCCCACAGGATCTGTCGGCACGGACCGCAGGGGGCGGTGGGGCGGCGGGCGTCGGCCACGACCGAGATCGCTTCGAAGCCGGAGAGCCCCTCCGAGACCGCCTTGAACACCGCCACTCGCTCCGCGCACATTGACAGCCCGTACGAGGCGTTCTCGATGTTGCAGCCGGTGACGATCTCTCCGGTGCGGGTCTTGAGCGCGGCCCCCACCCGGAACTTCGAGTAGGGGGCGTGGGCGCGGCCGCGGGCCTCGCCGGCGAGGCGGGCCATCTCGGCGAGGATGGTCCGGGACGGGCGGCGCTTCGGGCGGGTCGGGCTCATGGCTCCTCGCTCGCCTCCGTCACCACTCGGGTGAGGATCTCGATGAGCGTCGAGCGGACCCTCTCCCCGACCAGGAGCACCTCGCGATGGTCGAGGGGCTCCTCGGAGGCCCCGGCGGCCAGGTTCGTGAGGCAGGACAGGGCCAACACCCGCATACCCATGTGGCGCGCGGCGAGGACCTCGGGGACGGTGGACATGCCGACGGCGTCGGCACCGAGGGTCCGGGCCATGCGGATCTCCGCCGGCGTCTCGTACGAGGGACCGGTGAACGCGACGTAGACCCCCTCATGGGCCGTGGCGCCGGCGGCGGCGGCGGCCCGTTGCGCGATCCGGCGCAGCTCCGGGTCGTATGCGCAGGACATGTCCGGGAACCGGGGCCCGAGCTCCGACTCGTTCGGGCCCACCAGAGGGTTGCCGAGAAGGTTGATGTGATCGCGCAGGATCATGAGCTCGCCGGCCTGGAAGGTCGGGTTGATGGCGCCGGCCGCGTTCGTGAGGCAGAGGGTCCGGACGCCGAGGCGACCCAGGACCCGCACGGGAAAGACCACCTCCTCGAGCGACCGACCCTCATAGAAGTGCACCCGGCCCTTGAGGACGGCGAGGGGCACGCCCTCGACCGACCCGACCACGAGGGCCCCGGCGTGGCCTTCGACGGTGGAGGCGGACAGGTGCGGGATCTCGTCGAAGGGAATGACCACCGGGTCGTCGAGCCCGTCGGCGAAGGCGCCGAGGCCGGAGCCGAGGACGACGCCGATGGCGGGCTGCAGAGCAGCCCGCGCGCGGACGACCGCCACCGCCTCGTCGAGCCGGGTGAGGAGGTCCCCCCGCGCCATGGTGGCCTCCTCTGTCACAAGATCATCCCGGCCAGGGTTGCCGACATGAACGCGGCCAGGTTGCCCGCCGACTTCGTCAAGGCGGGGGGTGCTGCGTCGCACCCCCCGCACCCCCCGCTCGCTCGCGGGAGTGAATCCCGCTCGCTCGCCGTCTGCTCCCCACGCGCCATGGTGGCCTCCTCTGTCACAAGATCATCCCAGCCAGCGTTGCCGACATGAACGCGGCCAGGTTGCCCGCCACCATGGCGCGGAGGCCGAAGCGGGCGAGGTCGCTCCGGCGGGAGGGGGCGAGACCCCCGATTCCGCCGATCTGGATGCCGATGCTCGCGAAGTTGGCGAAGCCGAGCAGCGCATAGGCGGAGATGATGGTGGCCCGGGGGGAGAGCGCCACCGCTCCGGTGGTCATGTCCGCGGCGAACTGGGAATAGCCCACGAACTCGGTCAGGACCACCTTGAGGCCGATGAGGCCCCCCACGTAGCCGGTCTCGTGCCACGGCACGCCCATCACCCACGTCAGCGGCCGGAGAACGAAACCGAAGATGGACTGGAGGCTGAGGCCGTCGATCCCGACCAGGGTGCCGGCCCAGCCGATCCCGAAGTTGACCATGGCGATGAGGGCGACAAAGGCCATCAACATGCCGCCCACGTTGAGGGCGAGCTGGACCCCCGTCGCGGCCCCGCTCGATGCCGCCTCGACCACGTTGGCGTCGGTCCTCTCGACGACGACGTGCAGGGCGTCGCGGGACATCGGGGTCTCGGTCTCGGGTCTGATGATCTTGGAGAGGAGCAGGCCGGCCGGGGCGTTCATGACGCTCGCCGCCAGCAGGTGTCCGGCGATGTCGGGGAAAAAGCCCTGGAGCATCAGGACGTAGGCGGCGAACACACCTCCGGCGACCGTAGCGAAGCCCCCTGTCATCACCGTGAAGAGCTCGGACGAGGTCAGCTTCTCGACGAACGGCTTGATCAGAAGCGGGGCCTCGGTCTGGCCCAGGAAGATGTTCCCGCTCGCCGAGAGCGTCTCCGCCCCGGAGGTCCGGAGCGTGCGCTGCATCAGCCAGGCGAGGCCCTTGACCACCAGCTGCATGACGCCGAGGTAGTAGAGCACCGTCATGAGCGAGGAGAAGAAGATGATGGTCGGCAGCACCTGGAACGCGAACATCGAGCTGGTGCTCGCGATGAACCCGGCCGTCGTGTCGAGGGTGCCGTCCGGACCCGGTGTGCCCACCGGCACGGTGTTCCCGATCAGGTTGCCGAAGATGAAGCGCGCGCCGGTGTCGCTGAAGCCCAGGAGGCCGTTCACCACGTCGCCGAACTTCGAGAAGAACCACCGGCCCGGGGTCGTCTTGAGCACGAGAACGCCGAAGGCGGCCTGAAGGAGCACGCCCATGCCCACGAGGCGCCACGGCACGCGCCGTCGGTTGTAGCTCAGGAGCCAGGCGATGGCGAGGATGGCGACGATCCCGAGCAGGCCGGTGGCCCGCTGGAGGAGGCTGATTTGCAGTCCAGTCTCGCGCATCTGGGTCAGGGGATCGGTCGCAGCGCTCAGCAGCAGAAGCAGATTGGACAATCGTCCTCCTTGGGCGTCAGGTGAGGATGTCGATCACGAGCCGGCGGGCCTGCGGCGCCTGGGGTCGCACATCGATCGCCCCCCGGAGCAGGGCGAGGGCGCCGTCGAGCCTCGCCCGGGAGTTCAGGTGGACCGTCGCGATCGCCTCGTTGGCCGCCACGGGATCACCGACCTTCTTGTGGAACACGATGCCCACCGCCGGATCGATCGCTGCGTCCACGGTCTCCCGTCCCGCCCCGAGGAGCATGGCCGCCTGGCCCACCGGTCGGGCGGCGATGCGGCTCACGCGTCCGTCCCGCTCCGAGCGTACCACCATCGTCTCCCGCGCCTGGGGAAGCCGCGACCGGCTGTCGCACACGCTGGGATCGCCGCCTTGGAGCTCGATCACCTGACGCAGCTTGTCGAGCCCCGCCCCGGAGCGGAGAGCCTCGCGCACCCGGGCGCGGGCCGCCTCGAGCGTTCCCCCGCCCGAGAGGTGTGACATCCAGGCCGCGAGCTCGATGGACAGCGACTCGAGGTCCTTCGGACCGCGTCCCTTGAGCGTCTCGATGCTCTCCGCCACCTCGAGGGCGTTTCCGACCGCGCGCCCGAGCGGCTGGTCCATTCGGGTCAGGAGGGCCACGACGCGACGTTCCATACCTCGGCCGATGGCGATCATCGTCCGTGCGAGCTCGCGGGCCTCCTCCTCGGATTCGAGAAACGCTCCCCCCCCGCACTTGACGTCGAGGACGAGCGCGTCGATCCCCTCCGCCATCTTCTTGCTCATGATCGAGGCGGCCATGAGCGGGGCGCTCTCCACCGTGGCCGTCACGTCGCGCAGGGCGTAGAGCCTGCGGTCGGCGGGGGCGATCTCCGGGGTCTGGCCGATGAGGGCCATCCCGCATCGCGAGAGCACGGATCGGAACTCGGTGAGGCTCAGGTTCACCCGGAAGCCCTGTATGGACTCGAGCTTGTCGAGGGTTCCGCCGCTGTGCCCGAGCCCGCGACCCGAGATCATGGGCACGACGATCCCGCACGCCGCGGCCAGGGGGGCCAGGACCAGGCTTGTCTTGTCGCCGACGCCGCCCGTCGAGTGCTTGTCCGTCTTGGGGCCGGGGAGATCCGACAGATCCAGGACCTCGCCGGAGTTCATCATCGACGTGGTGAGGGCCGAGGTCTCTCGTGCGGTCATGCCGCGAAAGAGCACGGCCATGGCCAGCGCCGCGGCCTGGTAGTCGGGGATCTCGCCGCGGGTGTAGCCGCGGACGAAGAAGTCGATCTCCTCTTCGCTGAGCTCGCCGCCGTCGCGCTTCCGCTGGATGAGGTCGACGGCCCGCACCCGTCAGCCCTTCTTCTGTGCCCTGATTCTCTCGACCTCGGCCCAGAGGTCCCGCTTCTTGCGAGCCGGGGCCGGCGGTGCGGGCGGCGGCTCGGGCGGCTTGGGCATCGAGGCGAGCACCTGCTCCATGAGCGACTTCTTGTCGTTCCTCTTCGACCGCCGCTTGGGGGGGACCTGGGCGTGGCGATAGTCGTGCGCGTTGTGGCAGGTGCGACACGTCACCTTGGCCACCTCCCCCTCGAAGAGGCTGGTCACGTCGTGATTCAAGAGCAGGCGGCAGCGCGGACAGTAGTCGTCGATCACATCGCCGAGCCTGGGTGCACGATCCGACATCGGATCCTCCGACCGGTGGGACGCCCGGAGTATAGCGCAGTGGGCTAGAATCGCGGCGCGAGGAGTGAATCGGATGCGCAACGCCGAGGTCATCCGGCAGTGGAAGATCCTGAAGACCATCGAGGCGGGCCGCTGGACGAGCGCGGGGGCCCTGGCCCGGGAGCACGGTGTCACCGAGCGGACGATCCGCCGGGACCTCGAGGCGCTTCAGGAGGCGGGCTTCCCGCTGTACGACGACCGCCAGGACGGCAAGAAGGTGTGGCGGCTGATCGAGGGCTACCAGCAGCGCCTGAGCCAGAGCTTCACGCTGTCCGAGCTGGCCGCCCTCTACTTCAGCCGGAACATGCTGTCCTTCCTCGGGGGGGCGCCGTTCGCCTCGGACCTCGAGGCGGCGTTTGCCAAGATCCAGGAGGCCCTTCCCGAGCGCAGCCTGCCCTATCTCGCCCGCATCCAGGAGCTCTTCTCCGCCCGTCCCGACCCGTGGAAGGACTACTCCAGCAAGCAGGACGTGATCGCCGGCCTCATCGACGCGATCCTCCACCAGCGGCAGGCGAAGATCGCCTACTACTCCTTTCAGAGCCGGCGGACCAAGGCCTACACGCTGGACCCCTACCGCGTCGTCTACTACCGGGGAGGGCTCTACCTCTATGCCCGGGCCCACGAGTACGGCGAGGTGCGGACGTTCGCGGTGGAGCGCGTCCAGAAGATGGAGGTCCTCGACGAAGGCTTCGAGGTCCCGGCGGACTTCAACGCCTCCGAGTACGCCCGCTCGGCCTTCGGCATCTCCGGGGGTAAGGCCGAGACGGTGGAGCTCGTGTTCCGCCCCGAGATGGCCGGCTACATCCGCGAGCGCACCTGGCACGAGAGCCAGCGGATCTCCGAGGATGCCGACGGCTCGGTCCGGCTGGTCATGGACGTCGCCCTCGGATTCGAGCTCAAGGCCTGGATCAAGGGCTTCCTGCCCGACGTCACGGTTGTCCGGCCCCCGGCGCTGCGCGAGGAGATCTCGCGCGAGCTCGAGGCCTCGCGCGCGGCCTTCCCCGCGCCACGCGAGGGGTGACCCCCACCTCCGACTACCAGATGTCGATGTGTGGGTCCTCTTCGA
>JAJDNV010000382.1 GCA_022340545.1 Acidobacteriota bacterium
GCTTCAGGGGGAGCCTGGAGGTCGATGAGCATGGACTGCCCTCGCTCTCAGGAGCTGCTCTCGGACCACCTGGAGGGGACCCTCCACGCGATCCTCCGGGCCGAGCTGGACTCCCACCTCGCGACGTGTGAGGAGTGCCGGCTGCTGCGCGAGGCGGTGGGCGAGGTCGTCGACGCGCTGCACGCGTTTCCGGTTCTCGAGCCCCCGCTGGGGCTGAGCGAACGCGTGGTCGCGGCAACACGATCGCTGCCCCGCGCACGTCCGGCGCCGAGGCCGGTGGTCGTCCGCCCGGCGATCGTGATGCCCGCCTGGATGCAGGCGGCGGCAGCGGGATTCGCGCTGGTCTCGCTCGGGGTGATGCTGATGGTGGTGGGGCCCGAGGCCTCGGGTCGCGCCGCCACCCAGCTCGTCGACCGCACGGTGAGCGCGGGCTCCGAGCTCATCGAGCGCAAGGATCGGGTGGTCGAGGACGTCCGCATCCTCGGTGTCGTCCTCACCACCGCCTTCGAGGGCCGCCTCGACCGGATGAACGAGCGGGTGGAGGACTACCGCCGGCTCCTCGAACGCCGTCGGGGAGAAGAAGGAGACTCCAAAAGGGGAAGCGAATCCCGCGCCTTCCCCGTCCGCGTCGCCACGCACCAAGGTTTCCGAACCGGAGGCCCCGCCGGCTCGTAGGAGCCGGTGAAGGAGATGAGACGATGAGCAGCCTGCCGCCCGAACCCGAGAGCCCGGCCCCCGAGGCCCCGCCACCACTTCCCGCGGGCCCGGCCCCCGCAGCGGCACCCTACGTCCGGCTGCCCAAGAGCCCGGGCCTCGCCGCGTTCCTGTCGTTGTTCCCCGGGCTGGGACAGGTCTACAACGGGCAGATCGCCAGGGCCTTCGTGTTCTTCTTTGCCTGGGTGGGGAGCATCTACCTCACCGCGAGCGGCCACGAGTTCCCGTTCGCCTTCCTCATCCCGTTCGTGTACCTGTACAACATGATCGACGCCTGGAAGGGCTCGACCACCATCAACCGGCGTTTCCTGGGCGGCGCGGGCGACAAGGCGGAGGAGGAGGACGCCGTGGAGTCGCCGATCTGGGGTGGCTCCCTCGTGGCCATCGGGCTCCTTGTGCTCCTCAGCAACATGGGGTGGCTCGATCTCGACCGGCTCGCCCGGTGGTGGCCCCTTCTCCTGATCGCCGTCGGCGCCTACTTCATCTACGCCTCGATCCAGAAGAAGAAGGCCGAGGACACGGCCGATGAGCCGCCGCCCAGCCTTTAGCCCGGAGGGCCTCACCCTCGGGTTCGGATTGATCGCGATCGGCGTGCTCTGGACGCTCTCGAACCTGGGGCAGGTCGACCTGCTCTACACCCTCAGGGTCTGGTGGCCCCTGGCCCTGATCCTCTGGGGCGGGCTCGAGCTCGTGGACCTCGCCATCCGCCGTTCCTCCTCCCGGGAGCCATGACGTGAGCGCCCGCAAGATCGGGTTCCTCATTCTGATCCTGGCCTTCGGCGGGATCGTGGAGACGGCCTGGCACGTCCGCGAGAACCATTTTGCCTTCGGCCCCGAGGGCTTCCGGGTCCTGGGTGGTCGTTTCTACGGGCCGTCCTTCACCTTCGAGGAGTCGGCGGAACGGGTCGTCGAGGCCGACCCGGCCCTGGAGATCGAGGTCCGCAACTCCTTCGGTGGTGTGCGGATCGTCCCCGGGCCGGGCCCGGAAGTGCAGGTCAAGCTCCGCAAGGTCGTGTTCCAACCCACCGAGAAGAAGGCGCGGGCCTTCGCCGACCGCCTCGAGCTGCGGCTGAAGGAGGAGGACGGTCGGCTCCGGGTCGGCACGAACCGCGACGAGGTCGGGCGGCGGGAGAACGTGGGGTTCGAGACCCACCTCGAGCTGCTCGTCCCTCCGGACGCGGGGGCGTGGATCCGGAACGACCACGGTCGAGTGGAGGCGAGCGGCATCGCCTGGGTCGACGTGCGCAACTCCTTCGACGACATCCGGGTGGAGCGGATCGCGGGCCCGGTGAAGATCGACTCGCGTCAGGGCGCGGTGGAGGCGACCGACCTCGGCGCCGAGCTGACGCTCAAGTCCCGCCACGGCGACGTGGAGGTGGTGGACATCGCCGGCCCGCTGGACCTCGACGTCCAGCACGGCAGGCTCACCGCCCGGCGAACGGCCGAGGTCGACGCGAAGGTGGGCTACGGGCACGTCGTCGTCGAGCAGGTGCAGGGCGACGTCCGGGTGGAGGCCCGCCACGCGGGTGCCCGGATCGCGGACGTGTCCGGTGCGGTGGAGGTCCAGACCAGCTACGACGGAATCCGCCTCGGGCGGATCGGCGGCGATGTCACGGCCTCCACTCGCGAGGGTGGCGTGACGGCCCAGACGCTCGGGGGCGATGTTCACGTGCGGGCCCGGGGGGACGACGTGTCGATCGATGGCTTTCGCGGACCGGTCGACGTGGAGGACGAGGGCGGAGATGTCCTCCTGGTGGCGGCAACCCCGATCACGAAGGCGGTGACCGTCTCGGCGCGGAGGGGCGGGGTCCGCCTCGAGGTGCCCCCGGGCAGCCGCTTCGAGCTGGAGGCGGAGTCGCGCCGCGGCGACCTGCTCCTCGATCTCCCCGGCCTCGATCTCTCGGGCTCCGACGCCGGCGCGGCGGGGCGTGCCACTGGCACGCTCGGGGGGGGCGGCGCCCGGGTGAAGCTCACCGCGGACGACGACATCACGCTCGCGCCCGCGTCTGCCGCGCTGCCCGCCGAGAAGCCGTAGCCCCCGCCGCGTCGGGCGCACGGCCCCCAGCTCGAGTGGGGAGCGCGCGACGAGGAGCACATTCGCACGAATGGTGTGCGTTTGCCTCTTGCCTCCCCATCGCTCCTTCCTGTAGACTTCCGGCCTTCCGACGAACCCGGGACCTCCGCCGTGCATCGAAGCAGACAATGAAGATCGACCGCAACGCAGCGCCTCTCCTCGAGACCAGCCTACCGGCACTCAAGCCGTTCAAGCAGGGCAAGGTCCGGGACGTGTACGACCTCGGGGACCGGCTCCTCATCGTCGCCACCGACCGGTTGAGCGCCTTCGACGTCGTGCTGCCCACCGGCATCCCGGGCAAGGGCGTCGTCCTCACGCAGATGTCGCTCTTCTGGTTCCGGTTGCTCGCGGACGTCGTCCCCAACCACGTTCTCACCGCGGACATCGAGGACTACGGGCCAGAGCTGCAGCCCTACCGGGACCAGCTCGAGGGCCGGTCGATGATCGTGACGAAGGCCGAGGCCCTCCCGGTCGAGTGCGTGGTGCGGGGGTACCTCGCCGGATCGGGCTGGAAGGACTACCAGGCGAGCGGCGCCGTCTGCGGCATCCCGCTGCCGGCCGGGCTCGCGCAGTCGGCGCGGCTGGAGCCACCGATCTTCACGCCCGCCACCAAGGCCGCCACCGGCCATGACGAGAACGTCCCGTTCGAGACGATGGAGTCGACCGTCGGAGCGGAGCGGGCGGCCGAGGCGCGACGGACCAGCCTGGAGATCTACTCGCGGGCCCGCGCCCATGCCGAGGCGAGGGGGGTCATCCTCGCCGACACGAAGTTCGAGTTCGGGGTCCGAGACGGGAACCTCGTCTGGATCGACGAGGCCCTGACCCCGGACTCGTCGCGCTTCTGGCCGGGTGACGAGTACGAGCCGGGCCGGCCGCAGCGCGCGTTCGACAAGCAGTTCGTGCGCGACTATCTCGAGACCCTCGACTGGAACAAGCAGCCGCCGGGGCCCGAGCTCCCTCCAGACGTCGTCGCGCGCACCGTCGAGAAGTACGTGGAGGCGTACGAGCGCCTTCGGGGGGAGGCCCGCTAGCGTCGGGAAGCCCGGGCGGCGAGCCCGGCACGGTCAGGGGAGCATCGAGCCGTGAAGCAGCAGTTGGACGCGCTCATCGTGGAGATGGTCGACAAGGGGATCCGTTTCCCGGACGCGAAGAAGGAGTTCGAGAAGCGCTTCATCGCCCGCGTCGTCCAGCGGCACCGCGGCAACCTGTCGCGTGCGGCCCAAGACCTGAGGATCCACCGCAACACCCTGGGTCGAAAGGTCGGCGAGTACAAACTCTAGGCAGGGGCTCTCCCCGCCCGCAGGACACCTGGGGACGCCGGGCGGTCCTTCCGTCCACGGGCAGCCCGGCCCGTAAGTAGTTCTCTAGTCAAGAGAAGCAGCGCGCGGCGGAAGACCTGAGCCCCTCCTTGGCAGTCTCCTTGACAGAGCGCTAGACTCCCGACTATATTGGGTTGGCAGTCGGCGCTTGAGACTGCTAATCGGGCGCGCTCGGCGGATCGCTCCGCCGACGCGTCGGACCCAGACAGAGTGGCAACCGCGACTCAGTCAGTCAGATGGCCGCAGAAAGGAGACGACGCACGATGGCGAACGTTCGTCCGCTTCACGACCGATTGTTGGTGAAGCGCATCGAGGAGTCGGAGACGGTCAAGGGCGGGATCATCATCCCGGACACCGCGAAGGAGAAGCCCCAGGAGGGTGAGGTCATCGCGGTGGGGAATGGCAAGACCCTCGACAACGGCACCAAGGTCGCGCTCGACGTCAAGGCGGGGGACAAGATCCTCTTCGGGAAGTACTCCGGCACCGACATCAAGATCGACGGCGAGGAGTACATGATCCTGCGCGAGGACGAGGTCCTGGCCGTCATCGGCTAGCCGGGAACGCCGCACCCCTCAAGGCCAAATCTTTTCAAAGAGGAGAACGTAGGAAGCATGGCGAAGCAGATCACGTATGGGAATGATTCGCGCCAGGAGCTGCTCCGGGGCGTGAACCGGCTGGCCGACGCGGTCAAGGTGACCCTCGGCCCGAAGGGACGCAACGTCGTCCTCGACAAGAAATTCGGCTCCCCGGTCATCACCAAGGACGGCGTCACCGTCGCCAAGGAGATCGATC
>JAJDNV010000383.1 GCA_022340545.1 Acidobacteriota bacterium
CCACTCGCCACGGGGTTGGACAGCTGCTTGGCGAGGAGCTGAATGATTGCGGGACCGGACCCGTTTGCGTTAGGCTGCCCACCCCACGAACAGAGAAGGGAGTCAGGCGATGGGATTCATGGACTTCGTCAAGGGGGCGGGCAACGCCCTCTTTGGTGAGGCCGAGCCGGACCCGGAGCGGTCGGCCAAGCTGGAGAACCAGGTGCGGCTACTGGGGCTCCCGGTGGAGCGGCTGAAGATCGACGTGATCGACGAGACGGCGACGATCTCGGGCCAGGCGGCGTCCCTGGCCGACCGCGAGAAGGTGAAGCTGGTGGTGGGCAACACCAAAGGCATCTCCAAGGTCGAGGACAAGATGACGGTGGCCCCGCCCGCCGAGAAGGCCCCGGAGCCGGAGGTCGAGGCGGACTACCACACGGTGGTCCCCGGCGACAGCCTCTCCAAGATCGCCAAGAAGGTCTACGGCGACCCCATGAAGTATCCGGTGATCTTCGAGGCCAACAAACCCATGCTGAAGGACCCGGACAAGATCTACCCGGGCCAGGTGCTGCGGATCCCCAAGGCCTGAGAATCGGCCCGCTGCAGGCCGAGCTACTCGAAGGTCGACGTGGCCCAAGAGGAGCCCCACGCGCCACCGGCGGAGGGCGCCGCGCCTCCTGACGAGAGCTGACCCAGGACCCGCTCGTTGACGAACATCGAAGACGGTCACGCCGGAAAGGAGCCTCCGAATGATGATTCCCCGGGTCCGCGCGGGCATGCTGTGCGTCGCGGGCCTCCTGTCCGCGGCCCCCTTGACGCTCGCCCAGGTCCAGCCCCCGGCACCGCTGCCCCCGGAGAGGGTCAAGTCGATGGGGCAGCCGCCCCTCATCAAGCCCTATCTGTCGGGGCAGTTCACGTGGAACGGGAAGACGGATGAGTCCGGGGGCGCGGGGATCGTCGGCCTCTACAAGGACCTGGTCCTGCCGGTTTCGGGTGCGCTGGGGGTCTCCGCCGAGGGGTATCTCGGCGGCTCGGGCGGCAACTGGGACGGAGGGGGGCGCCTCTTCCTGACGAGCCGGTTGCTCTTCCTCAACCTGGGCGTCGACTACAACGCGCAGATGGAGCGGGCGGACTTCATCGTCGGCTTCAACCCCTACTTCAGGCGAGGGGGTCTGTTCGGCACCGGAGGCAACTTCCGCATCGAGTGGATCCCCACCCGGGGGCAGTCCTTCAACGTCGGCTTCCAGATCCCCCTCGAGCCCCACATGGGGAAGACGCGCGCCCGGAGGACGCACGTGGAGCTCCCGAAGGGACCGGCGGTCTCTTCGAGCACGCTGCCCGAAGCGTCGTTCGACGCCCTCGAGGACCTGCGCCACGCGGGGCGTTGGCTCATCGTCAACACCAATCTGTTCAGCGACGAGGACAACGCGAGCTACTCGAAGGCGATGGAGGCCTTCCGGGGCCGGCTGCAGGAGATGAGGGCACGCTTCGTGGCGACGGACGAGGACCATCCTGAAGGGCACACCTACATCCAGGAGAGCCGGCACTACCACGAGGCGATCGACCGCGCGTTTGTGGCGGCGGTGGGAGCCGAGCGGGGACGCGGGGTCGCCGACCTGGCCCGGGAGATCCTTCTCGACGAGGTCCTTCTCCCTTACGACCGGCTCCTCGGGCAGTTCAAGGACCCGGACACGGTCCTGGGGCTGGGCGCGCAGGGGCGCCTGCGCCTCGGACAAGCCCTGGACACCCGCGGGGGGTTCTCGGCCGACCAGCGCGCCGCCGCCCTGGGGACGTGGGATCGGCTGCTCGACTTGGTCGAGATGGGACGGCAGCTCATCCAGACGCACTGGGACGGAGACACGCGAAAGGTCTGGCTGCCGCTGAGCCTGGCCGTCCGGAACGAAGATCACGACAGCCAGGACGACCTGGCCGCCCTGATCGAGCGGACTCTGGGGAGGCCCTTCGAGCCGGGAAACACCGTGCTGCCCACCGTCGCCTGGCGCTTCCAGGTCGAGCTCGTGCGCTCGATCCGGGCGGCCCGGGACTACCACGTCCTGTGGATCCACGATTACGCGGGCTGGGTGAACGGCGAGCCCGACCCCATCGCCCACAGGGTGTCCGTCGAGTACCTCAAGACCCTCGCCGAGCGCGTGCGCGAGTACGACACCACGGGCCGGATGCCGACCTTCATGATCTTCCACACCCAGTTCTTCTACGAAGGAAGTCGCAGCCGCCTCTTCTTGAGCCTCCTCGAGGACCCCATGCACCACGAGCTCAAGCTGGGCCAGCGCCACGAGACGATGGAGCGGGAGGTCCGCGAGGCCCAGGAAGACCTGCGGCAGGCGGTGGCGGGCTCGGAGAGATTGCAGGCGGAGGCGCGGCGGAACGGAGGCGACGGCTGGATCCGCGATGTGATCAAGGTGCACGTGAGCGTGACCTTCCCCGCCGACCTGTCCTTCCGGACACCGAAGGTGGTGCAGTTCCTCCCCTTCGCCCCCGACAGCATCATGCTCGACCACCGCAAGCTCTTCTTCTACGACGTCACCGAGGAGGATCCGCGGCGGGGCGAGGCCTGCTTCACCGGGACCGGCGTGGGCTCGGAGTACGCGGGACCGACCTGGGACGACCGGGGCATCCTGGTCTCGGGGCCGGCGCTCCTGGAGCTGAAGGACGCCGCCCGTCGCCTCCTCCGCTCGCAGGGCTACGGCGACGACGAGATCCCGCGGGGGCTGCGCCCGAAGCCTCACCCGGCCGACTACGACGCGCTCGTCCGCGAGCTCGAGGACGACGGTCGGACCGCCCTCGGGCTGAACGTCCACAACGAGGTGGGCTTCGGGCCCAAGGAGAACACCGTCGCCCAGGCGATCCTCTACACCATGGCCCCGGCGGACACCATCATCGTCGCGCCCGACTCGATCTGGGGCAGCCCACTGTGGGCGGGGCAGCTCGTGGGGGCCTCCCTCCGGGGCTGCCACGTCTACGCGGTGGCGCCGTCCCAGGACAACGCCCCCGCGGCCGGGCTTCCGGTCCTCGCCCGAGCCCGCGAGATCTTCGGTCGCATGCTCGAGGCGTCCCAGGTCCTCGGGAAGGAGATCGCCCGGGAGGGTGGCCACCTGCGCGTGGGTCTCTACGTCCGCGCCTCCGAGAGCGGCGACGGCCTCGCAACCATCCGCGAGATGAGCCAGAGGCTGAAGGAGAATCCCTGGCTGGTGACGGAGTTTCCGATGCCGCCCAACCTGCCGAGCTTCCTCGACGAGATGGGCGACGAGCTCGAGGCCGAGGGATTCACGCCGCAGTTCATCGCCAAGGGCACGCGCGAGGGCCGACCGAAGATGCACCGCAAGACCCAGCTCTTCGTGAGCCGGCGGGCCCTGCAGGCCATCGCGGAGTGGCCGGCGCTCCTCGACGCGCTGCGGCGTCACATCGACGAGGTGACGAAGGGCCAGGCCGACCCCCGCTCGCTCCTCGAGGAGGGAAGCCCCCTCGGCCCGGCGGGGCCGGTCCTGAGCACGCTCATCGAGGATCCCCCCCCGGGCGCGGAGGACGCCCTCTACTTCCTGACCGTAGGCTCGAAGAATCAGGACACCCGGAGCGCCATGCTGGACGGCGAGAACTCCTTCGTCGTGGCCGGCCCCTGGAGCCTCGTCTACTACCCCGACTTCATGGCCCTCATGGCGGACACGTTGTGGATCGAAGAGCAGGAGCAACTGGACGAGCTGATCTCGATCGAGGAGACGAAGGCCTTCCGGCTGGGGCGCCTGATCCGGGGGGTCATCTAGAAGCGGTCAGCGGGCTCGAGGCCCTGGTCGCCACCCTCGGGCTCTTAGAGTGCCGCCTTGGGGCAAAGGTTCGACAGGATCTTGGGGCGGCCAAGGCGGCACGGACAGCCTTGGGCAGAGGCGGTGCCTTTTCCCAAGGCCCGCCCGGTTCAGGCGCTGCGCCGCTCGAGCGCCGCTACCCGCTCCTCGAGCCGGGTGAGAGCCTCCAACTTGGCAGCCAGCTCGCGGATGTCCACGCTGTTCTGCTTCACGCTGACTTTCAGATCCCGGATTGCCACTTCGAGCGAGGCGTCGCGTGCGCGGCTCTCTTCGTCCACTCGGCCCAATGCCTCTTCGAGCCCGTCCAGCCTGGCGGTCAACGCTCTCTCGAGATCGTCCATCCGGGTCGTCAGCGAACCGTTGAGATCACCCATCCGCCGCTCGAGTGTCTCGCGGTTCACCTCCACCGCCTCGATCGTGGCCCGGTTCTGCGAACGGATCTCCTCGAGAATGACCTCCCAGGGGGGCCCGGGTTCCTTCTTCCTCTTGGTGGGCATGAGACCGACTCCAGTCTACACGAGGGCGGGCCCGTCCCGCCTCCACCGTGACGGCCTCCAGTCTGGCCCGCGACCCGGACAGATCGGGACCGTCGGATGCGAGGAACCCCTGGAGCAAGTTGGTGCTGGTGGCGGGACTCAAACCCGCACTTCGCCGATTCGGGCGTCCCACTGATCCAGACTCGGACCCGCGTGGAGAGAGTAGCCCGAGGCGAAGTCGAAACGCGTTCCTTCCTCTGAGTCCTGTCGCGAGCAGGGCAGGGGGCCAGGGTAACCGGAGGACTCGCTAGTCGAGCTCCTCGGCGTTCCCCGGTATGACGCAGATGAAGCTCAACACTTCGCTCCCTGTGTTGCACACCTGATGGTGCTCCTCCTGGGGGATGTAGACGACATCCCCCTTCGAGAGGGGGAGTTCCGTGCCATCTTCCGCCTTGACCGCGCCGCTCCCGGAGATGACATACACTCCGTGTTCCCACCAGTGGCGGTGGCTCTTGCTGGTATGTCCTGGCTGGAGCTCGAAGATGCGCATCGCGAAGCTGGGGTTGCCGTGCGCCTTTCCGATGACCACTCGCTTGGAGATCCAAGGGCGTTCCTCGGGGACGAAGGGCTCCATGTCTTTGTAGTTCTTGATCTCGATCAAGATACTCGCCTCAAATTGAAGATAGTAGCTCTACTCGAAGGCTTGTGGATCGACAACCCTGCTACTTCACCGTCATGCCCCCGTCCACCGCCAACACGTGGCCGGTCACCATGCTGGACGCATCGGATGCCAGGAAGACGGCGGGGCCCACGATCTCCCCAGGTTCGCCCACACGTCCCAGAGGAATCTGGCTCAGGATCCGCTTGAGGGTCGGCGGGTCTGCAAAGAGCGGCTCGTTTATAGGGGTGGCGAAGTGGGTGGGGGCCAGGGCGTTGACCCGGATTCCTCGCTCGGCCCACTCCAGGGCCAACGTGCGGGTGAGCCCTATCACGCCAGCTTTGCCGGCGCAGTAGTTGGCGTTGCCGCCGTAGATCCCGATCAGGCCGGCCGCGGACGACATGTTTATGATGCTCCCCTTGCCCTGTTCCAGCATCACGCGCCCGGCGGCGCGACAACACAGAAACGTGCCC